>CAZVEZ010000303.1:0-3226 GCA_964626135.1 uncultured Nitrospira sp. | reverse complement strand
GCGCAACCCGGCGAGAGCGGTACGCCAGCATTTATGGCCATTTCCAAGAACTCGACACCGAGATTATAACCGATCGCAGGCGATACCCTCTTTTTTTTCAGTGGTATATGGCAAGGGTACATGCGGTTGGCGGTAGACAGCAAGCGATCATTCTAGACAAGCACCCAAGCGTTAAACATGTCCTCCGCTATTGGCTGCGATTGCCCGCACAGATGAGGTCCGAAACCATGTTCCGTAATCTGCGGGGAAGGACTGTGGAAGAACTCCAATTTGGCGCGCCTACAATCCGTTACCGGGACGGCATTATTTCACATGATGATCCTCCGGTGATAACGAGCGCTGCGTATAAAACCAAGAGCGGGTTCCGCCTGGTATGGTTGTGCAACCGAGAGGGAGTAACTATTTCTTGTGTCCGCTATCGGCGATCCATTCGAGGTACAGAGGTGTTCCGGGTTACAAACCCCTCGATCTCGGAGCCTCAAACGTGGGATGATCAGTACCATGACGACATTTTGTATTATCAATTTACGGTCGCGGACGGGCTTCTCAGTTTCCCGTTCTACTGCTCGAAACTCGTCGACAAAGGCCTTTCGAAGCTTGACGCCGAGGCGCATCGCGTGATCGACGAGTACTTGCGAGGGAAAAAATCCCAGGAAGACCGCGAGACATTTCTTCGTAAGCTTCGCACGATCGGCGCAGTGCGCGGCCTCACGGCGGATGAAATCGAGGCCGTTATCCAGGCATATCTTGGGATAGAGGAGGATACCAGCTTCTTCGATTCGATGCAAAACCCTGATGACGAGACCTGACCATGACGTATCTCGATCGGTCTTTGTATCTGGGCACCCATGGGAAGAAGCGCGTCTGGCTTGATGCGGACGATCAGATCCTTTCCATGCACCTTGTAGGGCTACCCGGCAAGGGGAAGAGTAAGTTCATGGAAAGCATGATCCGGCAAGACATCAAAAACGGCCGGGGTCTCTGCCTGATCGATCCGCATGGCAAGCTCGTCGAAGACCTGCTCGCCTGGCTGCCAACACAGCCGCTGCTTTTCAAGGAACTCCTTGCTTCGGGCCGCCTCACCGTGCTTGAGCCCGCTTCGCTAACCTGGGGGTTTCCGTTTAATCCGTTCGGAAAGCCCTTCAGTAACGGCCAGTCGCGCGATTACTATGCGGGCAGCCTGGTCAAGGTGATGACACAGATCTGGGGGAGAGAGGTGTACGAGCAGCCGACGATCAGAAACAACCTATTTGCGCTTTTCTACGTGCTTCTGGAAAAGGGGCTCACGCTCGCGCACAGCCGGTATTTTCTCGACCAACACGATACGAACGGCATCCGCGCCCGGCTCACAAAAGAAATTGAAAATCCGATCGTTGGCGATCGCTGGAGAGAATTGAATAGCCTTTCCGCCACCCGCTACCACGAACAGTTCATCGGGCCTGCCAACCGGCTTCACGGCTTTCTCTCATCCAGCATCCTATTTCGGATCTTTTCGCAGCAAGAACATCTGGACTTCCGCCGGGCCATGGACGAGGGCCGCATCATCCTCGTAAACATGGCGCCCCAGAGCCGTTTCAGCTCCATGGATGGCGACGTGCTCGCCGGGCTCATCATCAACGAAATCTACCAGGAAGCGCTGCTCCGAACGACCAACAAACCCCGGCCGTTCGGCCTCTACATCGACGAGTGTCACCGCTACATCACCGATGACATCGCGAAGATCCTATCCGAGGGCCGTAAATTCGGCGTTTCCGTTGTGCTGGCCCACCAATATCTCGGTCAGCTCAGAGAGAAGTCGGTAGAGCTCTTCGAGGGAATCATGCAGGCCGCGCAGACGAAGGTGGTTTTCGGCCTGGCCGATATCGAGGACTGCAAGCGGCTGGCGAGCAACCTGTTCACCTTCGATCCCATGGCCGTCAAGCAGTATGGATTTGAGGTGCAGGGACAGCGCAAGGAGTGGATGAACAACCGCTCGATAAACGAAGCCTCCAATACCACGAGCGGCGTTTCAAAAACCAAAGGAACGGCGCGCTCGCGCACTGTCGGAAAACAAGAACTCGAGACTCACTCTACCATGGAGAGCTCCACCGAGGGTAGGTCGGAGGGGGTATCTGACGCTACCGTGGTGGGGCAGGTAGAGTCCTGGGGCGAATCTTCCTCCGAAGTGATGAACGCCGATGGAGACCTGGTAGTCTCTTCTGTCAACGACTCTTCATCCGGAGGCGTCAGCAGTTCCTCTTCCCACGGGCGTTCATCCGCCAGCTCGTGGGCGGTGTCCTCCGCTCATGGACATGCGATAAGTAAGGGCAAAAGTATGGCCGCTGCGCGTGCGAAGTCGTTTCAAGTCGCGCGTTCCAAGACTGTTGGCAAATCCTCGGGGCGCTCCGAGGGCGCCGCAGAGACGTATGTGCCGATCTACATCCAAGTGCCCAAAATCTATCACTCGATCGATGAGCAGGTGTACTCGGCGGCACAGACGATCAAAAATCTAGTAGCGCAATATGCGTTTATCCGGCTTCCGGGGCAGCCCCAGGCGCTGAAACTAAAAATTGCCCGCGTCGCGCCGCCTCTTAATCCAAAGACAAACAAGCCTATTCCCGGACACTGGATTCCTCAGATCGCGGAGGTTATTTCGCGGCGATCGCCGGATGTTTACCTTCTTGAGGAAGGGGAGCATGCGCCAGACAATCCGGTTCAATTCGAAGAAGAGGAGCCCGATTTCCACATATTTGACGACCGGGACGGCGATGGGGAATAGCCCGAGCGGTTTCCTCCTTGACAGTTTTCCGGATTCTGCTATACTTCTGTTTAGATTTCAGCTATGAGAGACTTTGTGGCTTGATACCACAGAGCCCCGGTAAGGAGGACACGGGCGAGGCCGTATAGCGGCCCGCTAGAAACGTCGGGTTGTAAACCCGTTAATGTTGCTCTCATAGCACTTTTGGCCCCCGGAGTTTATTGCTCCGGGTTTTTTGTTTCGCTTGACAAGAATCTCCTATTCACGTATTCACTTCGAGGTGGGCATCGCTGTTATCGGCAGCTTTGTAGTCCTGATCGCGTGAACTAGCCTAGGCACTGACATGGCTCGTATCTCCATTCTCTTTTTCCTCGCCGCTTCGACACTTGGGGCACATCAGGCGTATAGCCAAAATACGCAGAAACCAGAGCTGCCCCCAGAAGAGGCCGCGTCTGTCTGGTCGGCTATGCAGATCATCATCCCCATGAC
>CAZVEZ010000302.1:0-3227 GCA_964626135.1 uncultured Nitrospira sp. | reverse complement strand
CTCCCAATCTGAACGTACCTGTGCGCTGGCCGGGGAATAGGTCGGCCGACGGAGAAAGGAACGACCATTCAAGGCTCGCCTCATTCCGCAACATGTTCAGACTGTCCCGCGTCGCCATCGCGCCCTGTTTGTATTCGGTTGGAAAACCCGGCATGTCCACGGACTGGACCCCGGGTGCGACTTCCAAACTGCCTGCCCCACCCACGAACAACAACCGCTTAACACCGGCCTGCTTCACGCCGTTGATAATGGAGCGCGCGCCCTTAACCTGCTGGTTGTAAATGTCCTGGTTCGTCCATCCCGGATTGAACGCACTGATCACAGCATCGTGACCGGCGACCAACCGGACGACATCATCCTCGTTGTAGACATCGCCCTTCTTTGGATGAAGCCTTGGGTGTGGTGTCAGTGCGTCTGGATTCCGCACGATGGCGGTCATCTCGTGGCCACGATCCAATGCTTCTTTCAAAATCGCCGACCCGACAAAACCTGTCGCGCCAATCAATGCAATCTTCATGATATACCTGCTCTCCGATTGAATGGCGTGTTCGGGCACCTCTGTCACGTGAACAGCGATCACGATGCAGCATGTACGCCTGACCCGCTGCAATACCTACGGACGGTATATGAGATGTCCCAAATAATCAGAGCGTCGCATGTGTGCCGTCGCAGAACGGGGGAGTCTTCGTCTGCTTGCACTGGCACAAGGCGACTTCTTCCTTTGCGCTCAATGTAAACTCGACCGGCTCAAACCCGGTTCCTTGATGGGACCCGTCACAGAACGGTTGGTCCCTCGAACGCCCGCAGAGACACCAGTAGTAGGTCCCGGGGTCCAATGTGATAACCGCCGGTTCTTTGGCTGCAATACGCGGGTTTCCCATGATCTGTCCTCCTTATGCGGTGGTTGGAATCGGACTGCGCGGCTGGAGTATATCGTGTCATCATGAATTTCGCACGTCCGCTTGCTAGAGCGTATTCTATTCTTGTATAAGCTTGCCGTAACATCATACCCTGGGCTTCCGCGAGGATCATCATTGAAAGGAGACGACATGAGGAGCAGCTTGTACTTCGTAGGTGTGATTGGAATCGTGCTCGCTCTTGGGGCGAGTACCGGCTCTTTGGCTGATGCGAAGACCATTGAAGCAGGAGACTCCAGTTCGAGTTGGAACGGCACCGGCGAGATCCAGAATCTTGGAAATGGAGACCAGGTCATTAATGGCATTGTTAAAGGGGTGCTGATCTCCCGCCACAAGAGCGAAGGCAAGACGACGGTCCATTCGTCCAAACTGGCCTGTCCGGTGCGCGTGAATCAAAACAGGAAGAAGGATTACCAAGCGATAGAAGGACTCTGCACGATCGTGGCACATGAAGGCAAGGACGTCGCCTACGCCCATTGGAAGTGCGTTGGAAATTTGAAAGAGTGCGAGGGGGAGTTTACGTTTACAGGCGGAGCCGGCGGATTCAACGGAATTTCTGGAACAACCCCTTTCGAGACAAGTATAGTCTTCGAGCTTGAGGAAGGGAAACACTCTAACGCCATTGGGTATGCAGTCTGGCCAAATCTGAAGTATACGTTGCCCTAAGGAAGCCGCCGGAGGAGCTTCCATCCAACCATGGGGGCTCCTCCAATGAAACCGGAAATCTACAGATACAACGGCTTGATCGGCGACACGACGGCCGCCGGATCGTTCTTCCAGATCGCCGCATCCGCATCCACGTACAGTTCCACTTCGTTGCCATCCGGGTCCCGCACATACAGGCTCTGGCTGACGGTATGATCGCTCATGCCGTCGATCGTCACTCCGGCCTCTTCCAATTCGCGCTTCGCCGCGCGCAACGCATCGAGACTATCTCCGACCTTGATGCCGATATGATACAGCCCCCGGCGCTTTCCGGCTGGAGGGCCCGGCGCATCGCCGACCTGGATCAACAACAGTTCGTGGTGTGTGCGGCCTGAGGTCAACGCCGCTGCCGCGCCGTTGAAGATCCGTCCGACCTCCTGAAATCCCAGCAGATCCCGATAAAACTCCAACGACTGTTCCAGATCCTGCACATAGAACACAACGTGTCCGAGGTAATGTGCTTTCATCCGAATCACTCCTTGTTGGACAACGACTGCCGGAGCAGTCCCGTGAAGGCCGCGTGCGCCAACACCACGTCAGGGTCTCGTTGCAGCGCATCGTGGTACTGTCTGCCAAACCCGTCTCCCTCTTCCGTCGGTGTCAGGAGTGTCCGCGCCGACGTGAGCAGGTCGATGATTTCCGAACGGGACGATGCCTCGCTTTCTTCCGTCAGTTCATCGAGCTTGACCATCAGTTGGGACAGTGGACGCAACCAGGCAAACCACGCATCTCCCAGCACCAGCTGCAAAAACGCTCCATTAGACGGGATGCGCCCATGCACACGCTCATAGGACATCCGTTCGTCGTCCAGCAAGGCTTTATGCAGACGGAGCAGCGCCTGAAAAAGATGGTCGAGATGCGCGTCTCTGCGACTTGGCTCCGGCATGATCCAACCCTCCCAAGCTCACGTGACCGTTACCCCGTCGGTTCACTGTCGAGTTGATGCGCCTTGCGCCCGCCACGAGCGAGCGCATGCTCAGGTAGTTGACCGCCGACCATGAGCCTCGCCATGTCTGCCGCTCGCGCAACAAGCGCCTGAGCGCCTTCTCGCAATTCCTTGCTGTTCTGGACCTCACTGACATTCCGTTCCATGTCCTCGGCGCTCCAGCCCCTCGAATGCGCGATGAACGGGAATTGAGGGAACTGGCACCCGACTTCAGCGAAAAAGGTCATGAGTTGTCCGGCTACGCCTTGGACATTGTCCTGCCCGCCCATGATGATGAACGCCGCCACCTTGTTCTTGAGCAAATGTCTGTTCGCGATGGTCTCCTGATTCTGGATGCAGTTCAGCCGCTCGACCATCTTAAAATACAAGCTGCTGGCATTGCCCCAACGGATCGGGGTTGCAATCACAATCACGTCGGCCCAATGCACGATCGCCTCGTACACGCGATCGAGCTGATCGGTCGGGTCCATTTGTGTGATTGAGCAGGGCCAGGTACAGGCCTGGGCGGATTTCGAATAGAAACCTTCGCACGATCGAAAATTCAGCTCCCGAAGTTTGATATATTGGGTCTCAAGCTGAAGCCCGCTTCGTGCATGGTCCAACGCCACCTCCAGCAGCGCATCGGACCCGCTGTAGCGCGGATGGTCGAGCGTCATCGC
>CAZVEZ010000301.1:0-3229 GCA_964626135.1 uncultured Nitrospira sp. | reverse complement strand
GCCTCAGCTCCTAAGCCTGTCAGAAGCTGCCGCGCAAATTCTGCCAGGCGCCTGATATCAGGGGCCTTGGCAGGATCCATGCTGATCGAAGGGATCTCCACCATCTGGCCCAGCAGATCTTCAAACCGAAGGCGGCTGTCTGCGATATAGCGTTCAAGATGCGCGCGATCGATCATGGATGATGCTCCAGAGAAAGTTGGCCGATTATAACGAGTTCATCGAGGAGGCGGAAGGGACTTCTGCGACAACCTTCTGTACAATAAAACCGTGACGTACAGCCGCGCATCTCGTACAGGAACGTTGGTGAGTCTACTCGCCGTCCTCTGGTGTGGATGGTCTGTGATCGGCTCGTCCTTGGCTTCAGCCGCAGAGCCTATGACCATACTCGAGATCATGGGTGCGCCGAGGACGTTTCACCTGAAACAGGTCACGTTGCGGGGCACGGTGCGCGATGTGACGCCGCTCGATCCCTACGAGGTCCAAGCCGGCACGATGTGCTATGGCGCCTATTTGTTCTACCTGGAAGACGAGACCTCCTCGATCAATGTCGCTGTCTACGGACGCTGTGGGATCCCGACCGTCAAAGATCCCGATGTCGAGGACGGGCAACGGATTGAACTGATCGCCACAATCCAGTCGCCGAGTCACGGGGGTTACTATTTGAGTTTTCAAGGGGCGAAGGTGGCGAGAGATAAAGAAGGCGTCATTCAGGCGGTGGCGGATCGAATCACCCAACTCGCCGAATAACCGGGCACGTAAAGGATGACCGTTCAACCTTCCTCATCGACGGCAACCAGGATCGGCTGGATCGGCGCCGGCGTGATGGGATCGTCGATGTGTCGCCATCTGCTGGCTGCCGGGTATCGAGTCTCTTTGTACAGCCGCACAAAATCCAAGGCGCACCCATTACTGGATCTCGGTGCGACGTGGGAAGAAAATCCACGCGCGGTCGCCGCTGAATCGGACATCCTCTTCACGATGGTGGGCTTTCCCCAGGATGTCCGCACTGTCTATCTCGGCGAAAATGGAATCCTGGCCGGCGCGCGATCCGGCGCGATACTCATCGATATGACGACGACGGACCCGGCGCTCAGCCGCGAGATCGCCGAACGTGCGACGTCCAAGGGGCTCTCTGCGATTGACGCCCCAGTATCCGGAGGCGATGTCGGCGCGCGCAACGCCACCCTTTCCATCATGGTGGGAGGCGATACCAAAACCGTCCAAGCCGTGGCGCCGCTCTTCGAGCTCTTGGGGAAAAAGATCGTGCATCAGGGAGGACCCGGCATGGGGCAACAGGCAAAACTCTGCAACCAAATCGTGATCGCCGGCACGATGATCGGTGTCTGCGAGAGTTTGCTCTATGGCTACAAGGCGGGGCTCGATCTGAATCGAATGTTGGAGTCCATCCGTGGCGGAGCCGCAGCCTGCTGGACCCTGGACCACCTCGCGCCGCGTATTCTTCAACGAAATTTCGACCCGGGATTTTTCGTCGAGCATTTCGTCAAGGATATGGGCATTGCGCTCGAAGACGCGAAACGGCTGAACCTGACCTTGCCCGGGCTTGCCCTGGTACACGAGCTGTATCGAACACTCATCGCCCTCGGGCACGGTCGCAGCGGAACCCACGCATTGCTCCTGGCGCTGGAAGAAATCTCGCACGTACATCTCGCCCCGCAAGGCCCCACACGATGATTGTTCACAACTCAGATGCAGAAGGTCACTCCAAGTCAGTAGGATCAGCCGTCATGGTGGAGAACAGCCAGGTGCTCGCTCAAGCGAGGAACGCAGCGCTGGATGAGTCGGGCAAAGGGATGGTCGATGAATGGCGACGATTGAGTACCTCACGGCAGGGCGCGAGCGATCCCTCACGGTGAATCGAACGCCCACAGCACACCGAATACCAACAGATGCTGAGATGGTGTGAGTCGGGCCACACCGGAACTGAGCTCTCCATTCCTGAAGAACCCACCCCCGGCGCCGGTCGATTCGTCATAACGATGTTCCAGCCGCACGATGGTATTGGTCCACCTATAGGGAAACTTGTACTCGACGGTTGATGTGATCGCTTTCACGAATTGCTCTGCTCCAGTCCAGCGCCCGTTCCGATCCCAGTAGAATTCCGGACGAAGTGCCACGGACCAAGGACCACCCGGATGCCACTTCACGACCATGTTCCCGCCCATGACAAAGGTTCGTGGGTTGCCGGGCTGATCGGCAATGCTTTCTGTGCCGATATCGTAGGACGCCGCAATCGTGAGATCGTCCCCTTTCCACTCCAGAATGTGATTGCCGTATAGCCGCCAGAATTCCAAAGAGGTCTTGGTCTGATCCGGCCCCCAATACGTCGTCTGGATTGCGGTCAGTCGCGGTGTGATTTTGTAAGCCCACTGCGCTCCATACGAAGGTTGGTCGTTGGGATGCGACAAATGGTAGTACCCGTTGACGACAAAGGCAGTCACCGTGAGGTTGTCGCTTACGGGATACTTGGCGCTCACGCCGAACATCATGTACGGCGAGTTGTCGGCGATCCATGAGCGTGTATAGTTTGCGTTGTCCTTCGCGTAGAACGATTCATAGCCGATCAAACTATTGAACAGTCCCGCCGTAATCGTGAGTCCCCTATTGACTGGAAGCAGATAGGACAGGTTGGCCCGGTGAACATGGCGCAGGGTGTCGGCTGCGCCGACTTGTTGCTCCCCCTGTAGAAACGCGAAGTCCTTCGAGTCATGACCGCCCTGGAAACCGAACTCGCCTCCCCACCGCGACTCGGTCGTGGCATCCTTCCGCGCGTAGGCTAACCCCATGTTGGGCGCGAGCTCATTGTGCCGATTGGAAGTCGCGCGGCTGCGCCACAGGTCGTTGTCTGGAAAGTTGAAGTTCACAATGTAACTGAGATCAAGATACGCGCCGTAGCGCCAGCCAGTTGCCGACGACTCGGTGGTGGTGAAAGAGGTGGCCCGGGACTTGGCGGTTCCATCCGATCCCTCATACAGGTTTTGCGCTTCGCAGACATACACCGGTACGGCCAACATCCAGGCGGCAACCAACCAACAGACATCGTCAAACCGGCGACGGGCCGGTTTCTCCGGAAAAATTTCGGCTTTCTCTTTGTCGAGTGTAACGGCATCGACCTTGCGCACAATACAATCCTTCTGAATATCCGGACATCATTTCCGGGCTTGACCCGCAAACTATACCTTGACCAGTATCAAAACGGGATCAAAACCGA
>CAZVEZ010000300.1:0-3245 GCA_964626135.1 uncultured Nitrospira sp. | reverse complement strand
TCGGAATCACAAAAGTGCCCACGAGTATTAGACAACATAAAGGACATTATGTTGTTTATTTTGCCTTACCTTGGGGGGCATGACGGAAATCACGGTACATAGCGCGCATCGGGGGCTGCCGGCCCTCATCACGGCCGCCGGTGGGGGAGCGGCCGAATCCTTTCTCGAGTACTTCGCCGCCCGCATCCGAAATGTGAACACACGCGTGGCCTATGCCCGGGCGGCGGCGGATTTTTTGGCCTGGTGCGCTGGTCATCAGCTCGAGCTCGAAACGATCAAACCGGTGCACGTCGCCGGATACATTGAACTCCTCGGCCGCGAGAAATCAAAAGCAACGGTCAAGCAGAGCCTGGCCGCCATCCGGACGCTCTTCGATCACCTGGTCGTGAGCCAGGTGCTGCCCACCAATCCGGCGCACGCCGTCCGCGGCCCGAAGCACGTCGTGCGCCAGGGCAAGACACCCATACTCCAGCCGGACGAGGCCCGAAAGCTGTTGACCTCGATCGAGGAGGATTCGCTCATCGGGCTCCGGGACAGGGCTCTGTTATCCGTCATGCTTTACGGGTTCGCGCGGGTGTCGGCCGTGGTCGGCATGCTCGTCGAGGATTTTTACCCGAGCGGCAGCCGCTGGATGATCCGGCTCCACGAAAAAGGTGGGAAGGAGCGCGACCTGCCGGCGCACCACAAGATCGCCGAAAACGTGGGCGCGTGGCTCGATGGCGCCGGCATCCGCGATCAGAAAAAGACGCCGCTCTTCCGCGCCATGAAGTGGCGCCAGCTATCGGATAATCGGCTCGAACGGGTACGCGCGTTCCGGATGATCCAGGAGCGTGCGCTTGCTGCGGGCATCGCGTCAGACCGAATCGGGTGCCACTCCATGCGGGGCACGGGAATTACCACCTATTTGCTTGCGGGCGGTCGCCTCGAAGTCGCCCAGGAGATCGCCGGCCACGAGGCGATTCGGACGACGAAGCTCTACGATCGGCGTGAGCAGCTTGTCCAGCAGGCGGAAATCGAGCGAGTGCAGTTTTAGTGGCTCTGTACAGGATGTTCGTCCTTGAGCGCATCCAAGACGCGCATCGAAATCCTATTCTCGTAGCGACCGAAATATACGGTAGTGGCTCCCGATGACCCGGAGACACTGGCAAAAAACCAGACGGCGAGGATAAGCCGAAAGTATTCCTGTTGAGCCACAGTGGTCGGGATTTCAAGGAAATCCTCAAGCCCGGGGAGGAACGCGAAGGAAAAGGTGACGGCGAGCGTGAACATTATTCCGGCGAAGGGTTGCCGGAGTTTGTTGTTCATTAGTCCTTCGAGCCTCAAAATCACACTGTCCGTTGTGCGAGCGGCGTTCCTGGGGAATTCTAGTCGATAGCTTCTAAGGAAGCCGCTTACCCCTCGCTCAATTCGGAGGTGAAAGTAAATAGCCGTGCCCGCGACAGCGAAGCTTCCTCCCAACGCGGCAATCCCAAGGGAGTACTTGATAAGCGCAGCAGCCTGCGCAATTGGGATATCGACGCCTGGAAAGCCGGCGAACAACGCTAGGAACAATGAAAGGAGCAGCCCTAGAAAACCCATGAGGGAGGTGGTGTCACCATGCCGGGCATTGCTTTTTAAACGATTTTCAAATCGTTTTCTCTTTTGAGGGGAAAGGGACGCCATATGGATGCACCGCGAATCTTGTGAAGGCCCACAGCTGCTGCAGATGGGGCGCAAGCGTACAGTGATTCACTGGATCTTAATGTAACAGAACGATTTATATCAGTGCAACCGATTGCACAGAAAAAAGCTAATTCGTTTCATGAAGGTTACAAATTGCTTATATTGGGCATCACAAGATCCAAGTGCAATGGGTTGCATTCTGCAATAATGTATTTTAAGCCCTCTTGAATGGGCATTTACCCATGGGAACATCTCTTCAGGAAATTGCACAAAAGGCGAAGGTGGCCCCTTCGACTGTATCGCGAGCACTGAGCGATCGGGAGTCTGTGAGAGGAAATCTCAGCCAGGAGACCGTGGTCCGGATTAGGTCTCTTGCCGAGAAAATGGGTTATGTCATGAACGCCAATGCTCGGGGGTTAAAGGCGCGACTGACCAAGCTGATTGGCATTATAGTTACCTCTGACAGAGATCCTTTCTGGTCGCGCATCATTGAAGCCGCCACGAACGAAGCCGCAGAGATGGGGTGGAGCACGCTGCTAGCCTATTCGGGTAATGCCCCTCGAGATGAGATAGAGGTGATCAAAACTTTCCAAGGGAGGCGCGTTGATGGGATTGTAGTTGCGGCATCAGGCGTGGGGAAGGACTCCAAGGAGCATATCCAACAACTCCTTCAGTGTGACGCTCCAATCGTCTTGGTCAACAGACAGGGTCAAGGGATGTATGATGGGTTTCATTATGTGGGGGTCGACGATCAGCGCGGTGCCGAAATGGCTACGAGACACCTCATACAGAAGGGCCATGAGAGCATTGCGTATTTTGGTCTTAAAGACCGAGAGCACTCAAATTATCGGAGGGAACGGGGGTATTTGCGAGCTCTTGAAGACGCCCGGATAGTTCACGCAGAAGCACTAATATATACGGGAAGGCTTGGCGAGGGTCTGCCAATGGAAGATGGGATCGCCGTGGGCAAGGAGCTTGTCAGGCAGATCGAAGGGGAGTTAAAAAGAGGGGCGATTACGGCTATCTTTTGTTTTAACGACGTGTTGGCTATTGGGGCTCTTCTACAGTGTCAGGCACTTGGAATAAACGTTCCTGCGCAGTGTAGTATCGTTGGGTTTGATGGTCTTCCGATGACAACGATTACGACACCCCCTCTAACAACCATAAAACAACCACGAGAACAGATCGGTCGCCACGCAATTCGACTTTTGTTGAGTATTGTAGGAAGTGAAGATGAGCGTGTGGTTGAACACTTGGGGGGCAAAGTGTACAAAGATGAACCCTTCATGGAGCCTGAATTTATGGTTGGCGCCAGTACGGAGGTGCGGTTTGACCGGTATTCGGCGTCAGCCTAGCCCGCTGAAGGGAAGCCTTTTGCGGATGCTGCCGTATAAGGCCCCATCTAGAGAATAGGAGTCGCCATGACACAGTTATTACAAGCTGTCATAGAAAAGCTCGCCTCACTGCCCGACAGGGAGCAGGACGCCATTGCCGCGCGCCTGCTGAAGGAGCTGGGTGCCGCGACGGAAGAGCTGTTGCCCCCCGGTGTGTGGCTTGGCGGCTCGAAACCCACCCTGGAGACA
>CAZVEZ010000299.1:0-3247 GCA_964626135.1 uncultured Nitrospira sp. | reverse complement strand
ACGATGGGACCCATTATCGGAAGCATGCACGTGAAGAACAACGTGTTCGCACTAAACAAACTGAGAATTCAAAAGGGCGAGGGCACCATCTCCGGTCAGATGATCTTCGATTACGTTCCCGGCGCCGAGCAGATCAAGTTTCGCGGCAACGTCACGGGAGTGCGGATCGGCACAAGCCACCAGCGGCTTGACGGCAACCTCGCGTTCACGTTCGTTCCGGCCAGGCTCGAACTCGACGGACGGATTCAGGTCCTGCGTCTGACCCGCCAACACCTGGAGGACATTCTGGACTTGCTCGACCCGTTTCGCGAGGATACCGGGCTCAATCGCCTGCGGTTCGCACTGGCCTTCGGCTACCCCAAGTTCGCTAGAATGGAAATGTCCCAAGGGCTGGCCGCATTGAAAGTCGATCTGGCCGGGATCGGAGAACTGCTGACGATCGGCGAAATCCGCGGCATTGCGATGGGTCCGTTCATGACCAGGCATGTCGAGCCGTTGTTGAACTCGTTGTGGATTGCCTCCCGGCATCGGAAGGCATCATGACTGCCGTGAGCCAGGCCTTCGTGGCTCTTCATAGACTTCTGCTGAAAATGACCAGGATAATTCTTCACGCAGTTCAACACAGCGCTTCGATCGGCCTGGGCGTGACGGTTGCAGCGGCGGCGTTGCTGCTCAGCGCCTGTATCAGTGCGCCGGACCTCGTGATGCTCGATCGGAAAACAGTGCTGGAAGAACAAGCCAGCGGTGAACTGTTGCCGTTGGCCAATGCGTTGCGCGAGACCGCCATCGTTCCAAAAGGTGTGCCCTTCACGCGAGGACAGTTGGAAGAGGCGGGTGTGGACCTCGGTCATGATGCGTTGGGACAACTGATTCAGCTCCAACAACTGCCCCTGAGTGAACTGGATTATTTGGACAATCTGCTGGTCAGACGCTGTATCGGCGAAGCGCGCTCCGGCCTGTTGGTTGAAACACCCGAAACCTGTTCCGGAGACCAGACGGATCGTACCAGCGCCGCCATTCAGCGCGTGAACCGCAGCCGGAAGCAGCTCTGGCGGTACCTGTACGAGCGGAAACCCGCCGAGCGGCAGGAGACAATCCGCCGTCTGTGGCGGCAACGCCACCTCGTAACAGTGGTGTGCGGCGGGCAGATTCAGGACGATGAAGGTCGCTGGAGCATCAAGGCATGTTGAGCATGGCCGTACGAACGTTCTTCCTGATTTGGGGATTGTGGCTTGCCCTTGCCTCCCCGGCGTTTGCCGATGACGGCCGCGAGCCGGACCGACTCGAATCGTTGACCGGGTTGACTGCCGGCCGATTCGATCACTATCAGGGGCAACTAGCCGGCGATCAGATGACCTTGTTTTACGTCAGCAAGGCGAATTCAACCGCGGAACTCCATCGCCAGCATCTCGTGCGCAACGCGCCGGAGCTGGTGTTCGACGACAGCGCCGACGTCAGTCATCCGCGTCTGAGTCCTGACGGCGCCTCTCTCCTCTACATTTCCTACCAAGAGAACGCCGGTGGAGATGTCTGTCTCTATCAGTTGCAACAACGGAAACGCCGCTGTCTGACTCAGGAAGGAACGGAAGCCCTGGATCTTTTCTGGTTCCCCGATGGGCGGCATGTCGGAGCGCTGCTGCGTTCCGGCCTCCTCGAAACGCGCGAGTTACGAAAATTGCCGATCGGCCAGGCTCGCGGCGAACCGGGCGAGCTGTTGCTGCTGCAAAACATCGCCTCGCCGGCCGTCTCTCCGGACGGACGGTGGCTGGTCTATGTTCGTTTTGAGCAGGACCCGGACCGGCGCTTCGGGTTCATGCCACAGGCTGCGCCGGGGTTCGTCCTCCATCGGTTGGATGGCCTGGATTCTGCCCAACAATACGTTCCCGATATGCCGGGGGCGAGCGGGTTTCCGGCATTTTCTCCTGACGGGCAGTACCTGTATTTTACGCAGTTTCTCAACGACACGAATTTCGACGGCCTCATCGACGGGAACGATAACGGCATTCTGTTTCGCGCGCGTTTCGACGGTGACCGGCAGCTTCCGATCGAAAAAGGCTCCTATGAGCAGTTGACCAGCGGCCGCAGCAATTGCCAATACCCGGCGCCGGCGCGAGACCGGCTGATCGCAACGTGCGCGCGGGGCGGGTATTTGCAGATCTATTCCCTGCCTCTGACAGGGCTGGTGCCACGCGAATGGTCCGTTGAACGGATTGAAGCGGAAATCCCGGTCGAACGTGCTCCCTGGCAACGACTACTGTTGTTAAAGCGGCTGTTGCCGGAGTTCAGCGATCCCGAACGGAGAATCAGGGTTCTGCGACGCATCGTAGTCGAACATGTGAGCCTGCACGAGTACGAATCGGCCGAATACCACTTGCGCCAGCTCCAGCAGTTCGACGCGGCACAGGGCTTTGTCTCGCGATGGGCTTCAGTGCTGTTGGAGCTGGTGAATTTCCGCCGGGAAGAGCAACGTCTCCCGCATGGAAAGGTCAGTCCTGAGTTCGCGAAACGGCAAGGGGAGAGACAAGCGCGACTCAACGGTCTCATTCAGCAGTATCCGCCGGATCTCAAGCTGCTGATCACACTGGTCGTGAGTGAGATCGTCGATATACTGGGCGACAAGGACCACGCGCTGCGCATCGCCGATGCCGCGGACATGACCCAACTGAACGACGCGCTGACGCTCAAGGTGGTGGCCCTGCAGCAGGAGAAGTTCCTGCGTCTCCTTGACGAGCGCGAGCGGTTGCTCCGTTTCTATCGCCGGCTATCGACTCACGCTGTATTGTCCGAGCGGGACCGGCTGCGGTATGCCGACGCCTATCGACGCCAGTTGCTGGCGGGCTATCCCCGTTCCGAACACGCAACGCTGGTCGCATCCCGGTTGCGCGATGTTCCTCCCGGGGGCGATCTCGCGCTGTTGCTCGAGGTGGAACGTAACGTCTTGGACACTACTCCCGAGACCCAGGGGTCGATCAAGGACCGGTTGCTCAGGCTGCTTCCCGAGACCGAAAACTACGAGCGCCGCCGCGCGCTCATGCTACGGACCATCGATTTCGCCGTGCACAACGACTATGAGCAGTTGTCATACGAAATGGGAAAACTGTGGCTGGCAGCCGTCCCGTCCGGCCATCCCGAGCGCAAGCATGCTGAAGCGGTGTTGGCCGATATTGTCTTGGAACGGGCCTATGTCGAGCTTGCCGCGGGTCGCCTGGATTTAGCGGCAGGCTTATTCGACGAAGTGATCCGGCAG
>CAZVEZ010000298.1:0-3256 GCA_964626135.1 uncultured Nitrospira sp. | reverse complement strand
CCACAATCGCCGGCCGAGGCTTCCCTTCCTCCGGTTCGATCTTCGGCGTGAGGGCAGCAGCCATCGGCAAGGGGCCTTTAATGTCTTCCTTTTCATCGAGGTTGACGACGCGGCCTTTCAGGTCGGTTTCCGCCCAGCTGTTCGGCGATGTCCGGGCGAGCGGCACATAGTCCCATGCGCTGCCGACTTGTTCATCGAAGGTGATATGTTGCGCGAGGGGAAACAGCACGGCAGCGGAAAGGTCCTGGGTAATTTCATGCTCTGTGAACGTGCGGACGAGCAGGGATGTCAGATCGCCTTGGGCTAATCGGTCTTGCAAATCGACCAGGGCTCCAGGACCGACTCCCAGGCCCCACTGGTTGAGCAAAGGATTCAGGTCGGCCTGCGTATCCGGATCGATGAGCAGCAGGAGATGGCCGCCCTTTTCCACATAGTGGTGAATCCGTTCTTGCTCATCGGGGGTCACCACGCGACGGGGCCCAGCCACGACAAGAATGGCGGTGCGATCCGGCACGGCTTCCTCTTTCAGCAAACTAAGGGTGCCGACGTCGTAGCCCTGCTTGATCAAGATTTCTCTGGCGGCAGACAGCCCGGTTCGTTCCCGATCGTCGAGACTTGGTTCCCCATGCCCTTCCAGAAAGAGCACGCGTTTCTTACTGTCTTGAGAGACGCGGATGAGCGCACCCGTCAGTTCCACTTCCGACGGAGCGGTGATCCGAACAGTATGGCCCGCGCTTTCGAACACGGCCGTATCGGTCCTTGAGATACCGTAGTTCTGGGCGATTTTGGGCTGACGTTCCGGATCGACGAACTCCACGGAAATCTTCGGGCTGGCTTGCCGATAACTATCGAGCCGTTCTTTGTAGGCTTGGTAGCCGGGGTCTTTTTCTCTGGTGAACACCGTGATCAGCACCTCGCGCGGGAGATTCCGCAGCACGCGATATGTCTGCGGGGCAAGGGAAAAATTCTGGTTCTCCGACAGGTCCCAACGGATAGAGTGGCGAGCAGCGAGAAAGTTGACGATCGCAAGAATGCCGATGAAGAGGAGGATCATCAGCAGACTGTTGGCGCCCATGCGCGTAGAGCGGCGGGTGGAGAAGGCTTTCAGGCTGATGAAATGGACGACAACGAAGAGGATGAGGCAGAGAAGCGCCGATCCTTCCAAGAGGACAACCAGCCACAGCTTCTCCGGAGCGAGGCTATAACCGATCGCTCCGGCTACGGCCAGAGCTATCCCGGTCATGCCAAGTGGAACCGTCTTGAAATTCATTTCCACCGTGCCGAGTCCACAACCCGGTGAGCCAAAAAGAGCATCAACACCAACCCGCTGAAAAAGTACACGAGGTCTTTCGTGTCGATCAGCCCGCGCACCAAGTGGTCGTAGTGTTCCATGAATGACAGATACGAAACGACTTGCCCGATGGCCGTATCACCGAGCAGCGAGCCCAAGCCGGCGAGAAGCCACAGGACCAGCAACAAGCCGATACTGACAAAGGCCGCGACGATCTGGTTTTCTGTGAGAGCCGAGGCCAGCACGCCGACTGAAAGGAAGAGGGCGCCGAGCAAGGCGAGTCCTAGATAACCGGTCAACACAGGATACCAATCGAAATCACTGAAGAGTGCAAGAATGAGCGGCATGAACCCGGTCAGTCCCAGTAAGGCCAAGAACACGATGAAAACGCTCATGAACTTGCCGACGACGATTTCGTTGATACGAATCGGAGAGGTCAGTAAGAACTCAAAGGTCCGGAGTTTGCGCTCTTCGGCGAACAACCGCATCGTCAGGATCGGCAGAATAATCAACAGGATAAATCGCGTACTGGCAAACAGATTCCGGAAGACCAGATCGTTCAGATTCAGTTGAGCGCTTCCCTGCATCTGCGCCAGCTGAATGGCCTGAGCTCCGGCAAAGACCACATAGAGATAGGCGAGCAATCCCACGACAAGAAGAAATACAGATCCCACGACATAGACCACAGGCGAGACGAAGTACGAACGTAGCTCTTTTGCGATAATCGCTTGAACTGGTGTCATACTGGCTGGCCTGCCGGTTCTGCTGGAGCGTCCGCTGCATCCGGCGCAAGGCCTTCCTCATGTCTGGTCAATTGCAGAAATACGTCTTCCAAGGTCATAGAAATGGCTTTCAGTTCGAGTAGTCCCCATCCACTGGCGACTGCTAGGCGAGCCACCTCTTCACGCACATCCCGGCCAAGTTCGCATTCCAGGACAAACGTACCGGAGGTGTCACTGGTAAAGACATTCTGGACCCCCTGTACCGCCTTCAATCGGCTCTCTGTGTCTGCAGCAGGAGATTTAAGGGTGAGCGAAATCTTTTCGGACTGACGTAGGCGCGCCGAGAGTTGTTCGGGCGTATCTTCGGCGACAATGCGCCCGCCGCTGATAATAACCACTCGTTGGCATACAGCCGTCGCTTCGGGAAGAATGTGGGTGCTCAGAATAACAGAGTGGGAACCAGCCAGGCCCTTGATCAATTCTCGGATCTCGATAATTTGTTTGGGGTCGAGACCGACGGTCGGTTCATCCAGGATTAAGACCTGGGGATCGTGCAGCAGCGCTTGGGCCAGCCCGACACGTTGGCGATATCCACGCGACAGATTCCCAATGAGCCGGTACTGCACGGCGCCAAGACCAAGACGCTCGATTTCACGTTGCATGGATGAAGAAAGGCTTTTGCCGGTCAGACCCCGAAGTCGGCCGACGAACTGAAGGTACTCTGTGACTGTCAATTCCTGATAAACCGGCGGAGTCTCAGGCAGATAGCCGATCCGGCGTTTTACCTCTATCGACTGATCCGCGCAATCGAATCCCGCTACCCGTGCAATACCCTCGGTGGCCGGCATGAAACAGGTGAGGATACGCATAGTGGTGGTTTTACCCGCCCCATTCGGGCCCAGAAATGCCAATATTTCGCCCTTGGAGACGGAGAAACTGACACGATCGAGGGCGGTATGTTCTCCATACCGCTTCGTAATCTGTTGAACTTCGATCATATATATGTGGTGATTGGACCGATTGAGTTGGGGAGTACTGCCGGCGGGTTGGTCGTTGCACCCTGCCAGGCAACACATCGGCATCTTACTCAGTCGGATTGGGCCAGTCAATATCACCTTGCTTAGCAGGCTGTTGACAAAGTCCACCAGCGGCGTACCCGCCGCGTTCAGAGGCTCAACGTACTGCAGGGAGTACGCTTCGCCTCGTCGCGTGCTGCGGCCTTGCTGGACGGCCTTTCTGAACA
>CAZVEZ010000297.1:0-3286 GCA_964626135.1 uncultured Nitrospira sp. | reverse complement strand
ACCAAGTACAGAGCGGAACGACGAGCGTGTATGTGAGTATCCGGTACGGAACGCCTATCGGATGGTCGTTAAGCCCGAGGCGAGCCAGTCGTCGATAACGTTGCCGAGGTCGAGCGCAACTCCACCTGCATTCCTTGCAACCCCGAGAAACCGCTTCCCTGCAATTCCGGCGGCCACAAGCACCAGAACTCCCGGTTGCGATGCCGCGACGACCGTTCGCTCGATCTCGGCAGCAACGAACGGAAGAGCAGTGTCGGATAGATGGAAAACTGGGTTCGCACGCGTGCGCCGGTGCGTGGGGACCGCGATGCACTCCAGGTTCTTCAGCTCCCTGATTTCCTGCGGCAGGAATTCAGGCTTGATCGAGCCAACCAGAACAACCTTCCGCGCATCCATCGACAGTCTGACGAGAGTCTCAATTTCCGAAAACAGGGCGACGTTGACCTTGTCCTCGGTAATGAGGGCGGTGTCGCTCACATAACGCCGCACATGGCTCAGAACCTCGATGAGGCCACGCCCCTGAATTGAAGACAGGATGCTGCCTACCCGCGGGTTGCAGTCCCTGATAAACCTAAAAGCGCTTGGCACCCCTACCACGTCCGCGGTCTGGACGGCATGGAGCGCGTTCTTGAGAACGTCGGCACGGATATCCTCTTGAAGCCGGCAACCCCACCAGTGCAACTCACGTTGCGCCGAGTCCGCTGCGGTGAAGAAGTATCCCGGATCGGCAAAAAGGTACCCCTCGCCGTCGCTCAGGCGGACTAGGCTGAACGGTGTCCCATGCTTGAGGGCTGCAGTTATGCAACCCAGAACATCCTGTTTCTGATCGGCGTCAAAGCGGACCTCCATGCGCATTCGGCTGATATCGAATGACTGAAAGACCGGCATGACAAGATCTTCGATCTCCCGAACAGTCTGGCGTGGCGCAACTTCGCACAACGACGCTAGGGCGCGATCATGCGTCCAGTCCTCGACGATGTCTCCTGCTAGCGCCTCCGCGTTCGCAACCTTCAGCCGGTCAAGGGGGGACCAGTTCTCCTCCATGGACCTACGGAGTAAGTTACGCTGCTCGGCACTGCCCTCCGCCTTTACCCGTCGCAGAAGGTTGATCTGGTTCGAGAGCGACACAGACAGCTTGCCGCCGCGCCAGCTTGAGTCATAGGCCCGCATCACCTGATCGATGGAACCAGCAAACAGTTTCCGCGCAAGCAGCATCGAAAGAAGCCTCGTCCTTTCGGCAGGCGAGCGGTCCGGATTCATGATGAAGTCGTGAAGTTCATCAAGTTGTGCTCCGCTGAGAGGTTTCCTGCTCCACTCCGAGGACTTCATTGAAAGCCATGCAGCGGCAGAGGACCTGAGCGGAAACCATTCATGGCGTGCAAAAAGCTCGATCAAAGCGGGGTCACGCTCGGAGAACCGCCACTCGAACAGCGTTATTAGCGCCATCGTGTCGAACGAGGATGTCTGTTCGTTCTCTTCCAACCAATCCGGCAGATCGCTCAATTCCACTAGCGCTTTCCAAAGAAGCCTCTTCTGGGAGTCTGTTGCCGGCATCAACTTGTCAGCCATCTTTGGCGCGCTTACCTCGATCGGATTCACTGCCAATACGGTCACCGGTTTGAGCCTCTTTACGGGCAGACCCAAGCGCTTCCGAAGCGACTTGATGCGCCTTCTAAATTTCTCCCTCTTTCTTTCGATTTTTCTCTGAAAATAAGCGCGGGCGCCTGTCACATCTTCAGATCGGATCAACGACCCGTCCCCCACGACCTCCTGGCTGGCAGCGCCGAGAGCTTCCGACAAACCAAGCATTTCGACCTTCGCACGAAGCCTAAGGCGAGCGTCCGGCTGTTCGGGATCCCCACTCGGATCAAGTTTGTTGTACTCTGTCCACCAAGCTTCGCCTAGTTGGTATGGCTCCCAGAACTGCTCGGAGAGGCGATCCGTCGGAACCTCAGGGGTCAAGCCTCGCGAGACGAAGCCGTAGTAGTCGCGCATTACCGGGTCGAAGTCGAAATTCTGATAGACCGGAACGCCCTTGCGAAGGAGTTCAACAACGATGGACGAGTTGCCGACAATCGCAATGTGATCAGTATCCGGCAGCGACGACAGCATCTCGGCCGGCTCCGCAAGAACCTCGTCAAGCGGCGGTGAAGATCCTGGGTGCGGCTTGACCGCGACGCCTTCAATGTCGGGATTTTGATTTAGGGCAGCAACTAACCGGTTGATGCTGTCCGGGATCACGCGCGCCGTGGGATAGACGACGGCCCGTATGGGCTTGCCGCGCAGAACTTTAAGCCGCTCGGCGTTCGGCGGCGAGATTTCACGCGCGATCACAAACGCGCTTCCGCTGATTGGACCGATCCTCTTGTAGGTTTCGAGAGAGACCTGGTTGCGCAGGACACTGATCTCAAAATCGAGAGGTGGGAAAGACGACGACACTTCTGCATGCTGGACGTACATCCGTGGCACGCCGGCATCCTTCATGGTCATCGAAAGAGCAACTTGCACCGGGGAATGATCGTTGGCAACGACGAAGAGCTTCGGCTTGACCGCCTTGGGATCGCGGAACGAAAGACTGAAGGAGAGGTATGAACGACTGTAGAGGATTTGCTGGCGAAGGAGCGATTGGCTTATGGTCGCACGCGCCCAGTAAAACGCCTCAATATCCTTCATCATCACGTCGATGAGAGTAGTCGCGTCGTCGGAGGAAGGCGCACGAAGCCTCTCCAGATTGTAGTAGTTCTCTTGCTTATTCAGGAAAGGAATTCCGGAAACCTCGGAAATAAAGTGGAACTCTCTAATATTGTTATCTGTAGAACCATAATAGCCTATTTCTGTCGAAGGCCTTATCGTTCGGAACGGTGGCGTAGAGAGTCTCTTGCGGCAAATCTCAATGGCTCGCGATGCCTTCTCAGCCACGTCCGCGTCGGTGTCGAAGAAATCAAGCTCCGGATCCGGACCCCGTCTGTTAAGAATCGTATGATAGTTCGGATTCGCGTCGATGATTGTGGTAAAGCGGCCCAAGCCCTGCGCGTGAAAGCCTGATAAGGCGCGCACGTTCATCGCAAGCCTCCATTGATCCATTTCAATGCCACTGTCTTGTGAAAACGCTGACGAAGGTGGCGAACGACTTGCGAACCAGTATAGTCGGCGGGGTACGCGGAGAGCAATGGACGGAGCGGCGGATAGACCATGAGCTACACCATCGTGTCAACCTATCCCGTCGTGGGCACCAAGAACATCGGCGACAGGCTGATCGAGCACTGCACGATGCGCCTCATCGAGG
>CAZVEZ010000296.1:0-3294 GCA_964626135.1 uncultured Nitrospira sp. | reverse complement strand
CGGCACAAAAACCCCCTTCGCCCCTCCCGTCACAACAGAAACCACCAGTATCGACACCAGTGCCGATCTCAATGCGCGTGTGATTGTGTTCAACTGCGAGTGTCATACCTATGAGCAAGTCATTGCGCTTTTCTGCCAATACATTCCAGGCATGAACTCCACAAAGGCCTTTGAACTCGCATGGAAGATCGACCATGAGGGAGAAGCCATCGTGTTCGCAGGTACGCTGGAACAAGCGGAAGAGATCGCCAGCAAATTGGCAGGAGGAGGGTTACGAGCGGCCGTACAATAGTCGCAAAGCGGACTACTTTTTCCGTTTCTTCGCTGCGACTTTTGCCGATCGAGGTTTTGACTTCGGTGTTGGTTTTTGTTTTATCTTTACCTTGACCGTTGACTTTGGTTTGGACTTTGGTTTGGCCTTTGGCTTCGCCGTAGGCCTGGCCTGTATCTTCGATATCGCCGGGCGTCCTGCAACTTTCTGAGATGTGCGTTTCGCTGGAGCAGGCTTCGCAGGCGCAGTCTTCTTTCCGTGGCTCCCCGACCCACCCCTCACAGGCTTCCCTTCTGCAAGTTGGGCCTGCAGTTTGTGCGTCGCGGAAGTTTTATTCATTTTTGTCACCATGTCACCGCTATAGATCCGAACTTGATAGAGCTCTAGCAGCTTGCCGATAGCCTTCTGATCGCCTTTTTTCGCGGCATTGAGCAACCGGCGGCGGTGATTCATCTCTTCTTCTTCAGTATGGGATGCAGCCCGTCGTTCCATATTCGTCCTTTCGTTCTACGTAGGCATAAAACCCTTGCGCGGCGCAGTATACTCGAAATGTTCATCTTCTTCCAGCACCTCTGTGTGATCAAACAGGTGGCCGCGCGCGACGGGCAAGACGTTGATGTTTCATGCGATTGGAACCTCGAACCAGAAATTTCAAACTTCTCATCTCGCCTGTCGCGCGACCTGTATCCGCCGGGCGCTTGAGAACGCTTGTGGCGCATTTCACCGCAAGCGTATAATGCGTGTCTTATCCGATTCACGAAGGAGATGACCCGATGGAACAGCATCAACAAAAACAAGAAGTGAACACGATCGCCGACGATCCGAAAGCCCGCGAAATGCTTCGCGACGCGTTTGAAAAAACCGCGCGCTGGCAGAAAGACTTTAAGGGATTCACCGCCGATTTGATCGTAAACGTAAACGGGAAGGAAACCGGCGGCCCCGTGATCGTGAAAGGTCCGCGTGAAGTATCGGTCCAATTGGGCGATGCTGACACACAGAAATGGGCGCAGGAACAGCTCGGCATGATCGCAGTGCACCGCGGCCCGAGAACCTTCGAGGAATCGGACGGCAAATACTCATTGACCATGGAAGAGGACGGGCATCCGTTCGGCACGAAACTGATCATCCATGGATCGAACTCGTTTTATCGCGTCAAAAACCATCGCATCACTCAAATCAATCGCACGATGGCACACCCCGGCATGACCCCCTTGGCCTTTACGATTAACGTGGAAGAGAGCGCCGTGACTCAAGACCAGAAGAATCTGACGACGAAGTACAGTGTCTATTACTATTCACCCACCGACAGAACGCTGAACAACGTGGAATGCTTTACCGACACCCATGTGCGTGTCGGATCATCTGATTTGCCGGCCACCCGCCGCATCATTTCATACGAAAACGGCGATGTGACCGTGAAGAGTTTGACGTTCACGAATCACACATTGATCTAATCATGGATCTGAGAAAGAGTTTCCCTCGCAGCATGCGCGTGAAGATGGACGGCTATGTCCATCTCGCGCGCATGATCGATAAATGCAGGGCCGTGCTCGCCGGTACCGAGGGCGAATACATCTACCCCTGCCCCATGGACGAGCGGCTCATGAAATTCGCCGGGATTACGGACAAGGAATTCACCGCAACCGTGAAGGCCAATCCCACTGACAAGGGCGTGGCCCAATGGTTCAAGAAAGCCGCAACGTCTCATCCGCAAGCAGAACTACACGAGTGGAATGAAATGATGTTGACGCGTGGGCCAAGTTCGCCTGATAAGCAAAAGTATTTCGACAAACTCCGTGATGCCGTCGATCCCTCCCGCACCGATCTCACCGCGTGGGCCGACCTCCAAGATTTAGAAGAGGGCCGGACCGTCCCACGCCGATCGTAACCCACGCCAGAGCTTTCAGAGTTTGACTCAAGGCATCAGCGAAGGCGGGGAGAGGCCAGGTGCCCTCCTTGCTCGCAGAACCGAGGAGGGATGGAGCCTGATGATCTTCTATACTCGCGCAACGCGCCAGAGCTTGTCTGTCTGGTTGGCTGGTCTATCTGGTCTGTCTGGTTCTTCCGGATGATTTTCCAGTCAGATCAATCAGACAAACCAGATAGACAAGATAGACCATCCCTGTTTCTCGCTCGTCCCGCCAGTCTTGCACGTCTCGCGTCACCGTCAATGGACCCTGTGCGGTGGGGAGCCGATGGCTGAACCGATTACGGTAACTGTGGCAGATCCTCAACCCACAATACTCGTCTGCCATATAAGCCTTCCGTAAGCGACGAATAGAATTTATGGTCTGCCGTGATCATGACTCCGTCAATGGCTTCGGCCAAGGCAAGATACAGGCAGTCGTACACACTTCGCTGCGTATCCAACGCCAGTTGATAGGCCGCGGCAAAGAGTCGCTTATCGGCATGACGCTGTAATGGGAGATGCTTCAACTCCCTCAAGATTACATCACCTTCGGCCCGAGTAAGCTCCCCTCGCCGGACCTTTTTGGCAAGCACGTTACCGATCTCCAGCGTGATCAATGCAGGAACGTGGAGTCGATAGTGTGAATGCCGCACTCGAATCGCGTCCTCGGAGTGGATTTCAGGAATGAACAACTTGATGGCTACGCTGGCATCGACCACATAGCGGCTCACTGATCGCGATCCTCACGAATGAGACCCGCACTGTCGCTGAATTTTCTGCCAGACCCTTTCAGTCGCTTGCGCAATCCTTCGATCCGCTTCCACGCTCTATCATAGTCGGGCACCGCTTCTTCCAGAATGGTCTTGACCTCCGATTGCAGCGATCTTCCATGCTCCTTCGCCCGCTTCTTCAGACGATCAACCACCTTGTCGTTCAGCTGCCGAACAAGCACTTGCGCCATAATCCCCTCCTCATCTCACCTTTGTCGTCATGATAGCAGAACGATAGCATGCCACTACTACTCGGTCAATGATCTCACGCTCGCAAAAAGAATCGCGCTCAATCAGGCCCCATCCCTGAAGAAGGAACAAGCAAGCTTGGAGTGAGCATGTAT
>CAZVEZ010000295.1:0-3319 GCA_964626135.1 uncultured Nitrospira sp. | reverse complement strand
GAAGTTTCATCCCTGCCAACACGACGGTGACCGAAGCCTGTTGGAGTTGTTGAATAATCCGTTCAAGATTGGTTTTCGTCTCCTGCAGGCTGAGACCGCGGAGTCCATCGTTGGCGCCGAGCTCCAGAATAACAATGGCCGGCGTGCTCGTCAGGACCCAGGAGACTCTCCGGACTCCGCCCGCTGTCGTATCACCGCTGACTCCCGCATTCACGACCCGATAGGCATAGCCCGCTGCGTCCAGTGTCCGCTGCAGTTGAGCCGGATACGATTCAGCCTGCGCGACTCCTAAGCCGGCCGTCAGGCTGTCGCCGAAGGCGACGATGCGCGGACGTTCGGCAGTCTCGCGCATCGTCGACCGGCTCTGTTGCGTCACGACCTTGTTTTCCAGAGGCGGCCCAACTCCCTCGCGAGGGAAGCCAGAGGATGGAGGGGAGGACGCATGGCCGACTTCGCCGCCATAGGGAACGATCAAGGAAAGTGAGAGGCAGAATAATAGTTTTGTGAGAATCCATGAGCGGCGCATCATTCTCCAGTATAATATAGGCTCCACGTGAACGATACGGCGGAGACCTGACCGAAACCATGATCACCCTCTCTCATCTGACCATGCGATTGTCCGGCGGAGGCCATCACGTCACGATCCTCGACGACATCACATTCGAGATTCCCGATAAGCAGCGCGTAGCCATCGTCGGCCCATCCGGGAGCGGAAAGTCCACTCTGCTGGGCCTCATCGCGGGGCTGGATCGTCCGACCTCCGGCTCCATTACCTTAAACGGCGTTGAAATCTCGACGATGCGCGAGAGTGCCCTGGCGAGATATCGTCGCGATCACATCGGCTATATCTTTCAATCGTTTCATCTCATTCCCACCCTCACCGCCCTGGAAAACGTCCTGGTGCCGTTGGAGTTGGCAGGGGTGTCCATGGCGAACGATCGCGCGACACATCTGTTGAAGATCGTCGGTCTGGAAGAACGGCTGCATCATTATCCCGTTCAGCTATCGGGAGGCGAGCAGCAGCGGGTGGCGGTGGCCAGAGCATTTGCCTGTTACCCGCCGATTCTCCTGGCCGACGAACCGACGGGAAACCTGGATTCGTCCACAGGGCAGCACGTAATGAATCTGCTCCGTTCTCTCCATCGCGACTACGGCACCACCTTAGTTCTCGTCACGCACGATCTTGCGCTCGCCTCGTCAATGGAGCGCGTGATTGCGTTGCGCGACGGCCGCATCGAGTACGATACCCTTACCGACTCAGACCATCGAACCGCAGAGTCATCCCCGTGAATCGTTTCATCTTGAAGATGGCCTGGCGCGAAACCCGCGGGGCCTGGCGTCACTTTCTCTATTTCTTCGCCTGTATCGCGATCGGCGTTGGAGCCCTGGTCGGGATATCGCTGTTCAGCGCGCATGTAGAACGCGCCGTTACGAAAGAAGCGCGGGGAATGTTAGGCGGCGATCTCGAAGTTCGTCTGACGCATGCCCTGAGTCTTGCGGGACAGGCGGTGCTGCAGGGACTGAGCGAGCGAGGCTCCGCCATCACCCATGTGAGCGAGCTGGTGGCCATGGCCGCGCGAGCGACCCCCGGGTCCATTTTGACCCAATCGACCCAGATCATCGAACTCAAAGCGGTCGAATCGATGTATCCCCTGTACGGAGCGGTTCGACTCGATCCGGCGCAATCCCTCGATGTCCTGCTCCATCCGGACGAGCGCCGCTGTGGCGGACATTCCTGTTTTGGCGCGGTGGTGCAGGAATCGTTGCTGATTCGGATGGGCCTCTCGGTCGGAGATTCTTTGAAGATCGGTCACGCGATGTTTCTGATCACCGGCATCGTGCGGACTGAGCCTGATCGAATGGCCAATGCCTTTACATTGGGCCCACGGGTGATAATCGCGCAGGAGGGATTACGGGCGGCGGAACTGATCAAGCCCGGCAGTCGGGTGCGAGAACGGTACCTCGTGAAGACACCGGCCGATATGCCGTTGGACCCGCTCCTCTCCGAGTTGCGAGATCGGTTGGCTGCGGATTCCGTGCGCGTATCGAGCTATCGTACGGCTCAGTCGCAGTTGAGACAATTTCTCGATCAACTCTCACGTTACCTCGGATTGATCGGCCTCACCGCCCTGTTTATCGGCGGGCTGGGAGTCGGGACTTCGATTCATGCATTCTTGCGGGATAAATTGCGGACGATTGCGATACTCAAAGCGGTCGGCGCGGACTCGGCCACGGTGATCTCGACGTATGTGGCGCAAGCCATCTTTCTGGGATGCGTCGGGAGCCTTGCGGGGATCTTGCTGGGCATCGCCCTCCAACGAGGGTTGCCTCCTCTCATGGCTGCAATGTTTGGATCCGGTCTTCTCGATCAATTGGGCGTGTCCTCAGCATTGTCATGGTCCTCGGCCTGGCCCCTCTTGAAAGGAGCGGCGTTGGGACTGTTGTCGACCTTGCTGTTCACTCTGTGGCCCCTGTTGAAGATTCGAGAGGTTCGGCCTGGCGCAATCTTCAGGCGCGATACAGAACAGCTGACCAGCGAGCCTGGAGTTCCTTCGTCACGCTGGTGGGTACGATGGGGACTGGCCGATCGATGGAACGTCGGCACGGCCGGAGGGATCATCCTCGGACTCTGCGCGCTCTCGGTGTGGCAAGCCGGCTCCTGGTCGATCGGCGTCCTGTTTCTGGGCGCGTTGTCTTTCGCCATCGCGGTCCTTTTCGTCTGCGCCCGGGTGTTCGTGCTGGGGCTGGCCTCTGTTCCCATGCCTCGTGTCTTGAGTCTTCGCTATGCTCTGGGCAATGTCATACGGCCGGGGAGCCAGGCCACAGGGATCATGGTCGCCATCGGCATCGGCGTCATGGTGATTGTGACGGTATCGCTGGTGGAACAGGCGTTGCTCCACCAGATACAGGAGAATCGACCGGCGGATGCTCCGACATTCTTCTTTATCGACATTCAGGCCGATCAAGCGAAGGAGTTTGCATCGGTGGTCGAACGACAGACCGGACGGACAGGTCCGGAGCTCATCCCGCTGGTGCGTTCACGACTTCATGCGGTCAATGGACAGGTCGTTATGGTGGAAGAGGCAACGGAGAAGAACGACAAGCGCACGGAGGGAAAAGATGGGCGGGGAAAACAGTGGTATTTCACACGAGAGTATGTGCTGACCTTCCTCGACCAGCTGCCGAAAGACAATCGCGTGGTCAAAGGAGAGTGGTGGAAGCCCGGACAGGCCTTCTCGACGCCTCAGGTATCAGTGGAAGAGGACGCGGCCATGCATTTGGGGCTCACCATCGGATCGACCGTCGAGTTCGATATTCA
>CAZVEZ010000294.1:0-3327 GCA_964626135.1 uncultured Nitrospira sp. | reverse complement strand
ATGAACGCTGCCGCGCCCTCAGACAAAGCGGGTTTCGACTCCCGGTCGTGGGATTTACCACGACGGGGAGCACTCTAGCTCGCGGGTTTCAGGATCGCAACATGTTGGGGCGTAGATGGTCGATGGGGTAGGAGGGGCTTATCCGGAAATGGCTCAGCTAGCTCAGCCTGCACACATCAGTCAGAAATGCGAGAGGGAGGTTGAGGGCTACGCATCTCGTTAGCTGTGAATCGCCCCGCAAACCGATCTATCTCCCGCATCAGCAAAAGCTCGGTGCCACTGAAGGAGGGGTGATCAATTTCAGCCAATCCCTTTAGCCAGATAGTCTTGGGCGACTTGTTGATAATCGATGGATGACTTGCGATGTCACGGGGCTGCTGACTACACGATGGCTAAAGGTCTGCTGGGCAATGTGCTGGGCGTCCTCGGCCGATATTCCACCTTGAATCAGGCGCTTTACGTAGTCCGCTTCCGAAAGCTCTGGCGCATTCTGTGGATGCGTGTGACGTCCTGTCCGGCGGATGACGGCCTTCAACCAGCGTGATGGGGAAGTACGGATGGCTCCCTTGGCCAGCGCGTTCAACAGTTGAGCGATAATTGCTTCCTGCTGATCGGCAGGAATTGAGCTGATCAGCAGGGCGACCTGTTGACTCTCTACTGCATTCAGCTGCGTCAGTTTTGCTGCGCGTCGTACTGATGATTCATATGACGGTTCATATGGTGGTTCTAGGGGTGACATAGCTTTGTCACCCTCCCCCTGACATAGCTGTGTCACCCCCGGGGTGACAGGGGTGTCACCCTCCCCAGCTCTGTCATCAGCCAGGGGTGACAATTTGTCGGGGTAGGTCAATGCGAGTGTGTAGCCGTTAGAAACCTGTCGGCCGCTGGCATCGAATCGAGCGTCCTTCTTCAGCATGCCTGCCACTAGCAGGGTTTTGATGGTGCGTTGAACGGTGCGCTCCGAAGTGCTGCACTTTGCTGCAATCGTCTTCATCTTCGGCCAGCAGTAGCCGTGATCATCTGCGTTATCAGCAAGCGCCATGAGAACTAGCTTCGGCACAGGCGGAAGCGGCTGCTCCCATGCCCAGTTCATGGCTTTGATGCTCATAGCGGTCAGGCTTCTTCGATGACGCGAGCGATTGCAGAGGTTTTGAAATAGATCCGTCGGCCGATTTTGACCTTGCACGGGCGTAGCTTCGCGGACAGTTCGTTGTCGCCGCTTAGGGAGATCCTCAGGCCGTCTTTACTGCGATGTAGCACCTCTGCGAGCTGCTCGAGGGAAAGCAGTGGTGAGCCGCCGTAGCGGTTCAGGAGGGTTTCTTCGACTGTCATCTGGCGACTCCTCGTATGGCTTGCGATACACTGGGCTCATTACGCAAAGAGGCGTAAGAGTCCTTAAAAAATACTAAATGTCCGTATTTTAGACATTTAGTTCTTTTTATGATCGAAGGCCTGGGATGTCAAGCACAATCGAAGACCGCGTCATTCTGATTTTGAAGGAGCAAATGTCTCCGGCTGACCTTGAGAGCCTGAAGGGGCACGAAGGGCCATTCTCGGCGTTGCTCAGTTTGTGGAGTCAGCCGCCATACGCTGGTCGTGGTTTCTGGGAGAAGCTGTCCCAGCTAACAGACATTCCGTCCGCAAGGTGGCGTAGTGCCTTCTCGCGAAAGCAGAAACCAACTTCGGCCATGATCGAGTCGATAGCCCACTTGTGGCCGAAATATGCGTTCTGGCTGGTCACCGGTGTGACCGATGCTGCTAACGGCCATGTGGCACCACTTACAGCGCTGACTTTCCCGGAGTTTCTACATGCGGAGCAGCCTGGCGCGGATGCTTATTTCAGCAAAGCTATTGCTCTGGCTAAGCGCCTGTATGAAGAGGGTGATGTAGATCTGGAGAGTGATGAGGCGCGTCTTGCTGCAGTAGAGCGGACTCTTCCCTTAGCGCATTGGGTTGGAAGTGATTTGGTTGAAGTGGCTTATCGACTGGCTGCCAGCGATGAGTACCAGGAGCTTCTCAGTGCTTGGGAGCGTCGAGAAGAATCGCGCGCCGAGTATCTTGGTAGGGTACTGGGCACTGACCGGCCTTGGGAGCGTCAGTTGGAGGAGAGCAGGGCTCTCGGCCTAAAACTGACACCGATACTGGGCGAAGACTCTCGTGGCAGGCATCAGAGCAGCTGGGATCTTTTCTATAAGCCCGGCAGTGAAGATGCCTGAGGGTTTAGGGCCGTAGCCAGGTCAGTTTGTTAAGCCTTCTGTGAGTTAGGTGACAACGTCCCGTTTTGGGCGTGCTACAGATGGATTGTCAGTCTGTCGTTTGCTGCGTTTGGTTGTACTCCTGGCTAGCTTATCCAGCTTGCCCACAAGATCTTCAGCACGCAGGTGCGTGTAACGCTTGAGCATCTGCATCGACTTGTGCCCGCTGATGGCCGAGACCTCCTGGTCGGATAGACCGCCCTCGACCAACCGGCTGACTGCCTCATGACGTAGATCGTGGAAGCGCAGATCGGGCATTCCGAGTTTCTTCTTCAGCAGCCCCCAGGTCTTGGTGAAGGCGTAGGGACGACGTTTCTCGTCCTTTCCCGGTTCGCCAAAGAACACTAGGTTGCAATCCTTGGGGCGAACAGGGTTCGCCAGGGCGGCTCTGAAGGCCTCGGTGGCCAGTTTAGTGAGGGGAACGGTGCGGGCGCTGTCGTTCTTGGTGTCTGCTAGCCGCACTACGCGCTTATTGAGGTCGACTTGGTGGCAGTGCAGGCCCGTGATCTCAGACGAGCGCATTCCCGTTTCCAGGGCAATGCGGACGATCCAACCCAGCATTGGGTTGCTGTGATTGTTCACGGCAGTGAGCAAGCGTCTTTCTTCGTCGGCGGACAGTCGACGGTCGCGGCCATCTCCTGGGCTGGGCTTGCGGATATTCAGCACAGGATTGAAGGTAAGCCCCAGGCCCCATTCCTGGATTGCTACGGTGTAGAGGTGGCTGAGCAGGGCCAGTTCAAGCCGTACGGTGTTGTTGCTGGTGGGGAGGCCGCGCTTACTCAGGGTGCCAAGTCGTGTGTCGCGGTAGTTGGCGATGACCTCGGCAGAGAGGGCGGCCAGGGAGTATTTGCCCAGGTGCTGGATCAACTGCTTCGCCTTGGTGACTTCGGCCTTGCGCGTGGTGGGTTTCTTGCTGGGCGTCACCTCGGCCAGATAGCGATCAAGGGCCTTTTCCAGCGTCATGCGTTCGGAGCCGCTGCGCTGGATGTACACGCCCCTGACCATTTCGTCTTCGGTGCGGCGTGCCCACGCTTCGGCATCGCGCTTGGTGCGGAAGGTTTTGGTGTTGGTC
>CAZVEZ010000293.1:0-3371 GCA_964626135.1 uncultured Nitrospira sp. | reverse complement strand
TGAGCCTCTGAGCGCGGCGAGAACGATGCTGGCGGACGTTGTCAACAGCCTGCTAGCCGAGACGGCATCCTGCGTGGCGCCCGTCTGTGAACGGGTAATGACCCCACCTGATCAGCCTGTCCCAGGTCTTCCCATGGTCAATCTGTAGCATGAGTGCTGGGTGCTGCGCGAAGCTTTGGCGCCGCGCATGTTCGTCCAGCCGTCGGGAAATTGGTGCTGTTGGGAGAATTGACCAAACGAGCAAGGGAAGATAATATCCCCTCGCGGAATTAACTATATTTGAAGGGGGAAGTATGGCCGAAGCTCCTGATGTCTATGCCGATCAATTTCAGCTCAATCTGGGGCCGCTTGGATGCACGCTCAATTTTCAAGTCTCCGGAGCCAATCCGGTCGCGCCGGGTGTGATGCCGCCGATCGAACGTGTGGCGACGATCCGGTTGAGCCTTCAGCATTTGAAAGCGATGGCATTTATTTTTCATAAGCAAATTGTGGCGTACGAATCCCAAACCCAGCTGAACATCGGTCTTCCGGTCGATGTGCTTCGCGCGATGCAGATCCGTCAGGAGGATTGGGAAGCGTTCTGGCGCCCGTAGTGGAGTTGATGTCTCGCCGGTCTGTACGGTCTATTCGGTTGAACCGAACTAAGTGGATTCACCAGATAGACGAGATAGACCGGACAGACTCAATAACAGTCTTTTTAGGCTGGCGGACTTTTTCAGTACCCTGCTAAAATCTCCCGCCATGCGGATCGAAACGTATACCGCACAGGTTGAAACGGTCGAAGATCTGGCGCACGACGTGCGTCAACTCGATCTCCGGTTGATCGAGCCGAAGACCATTGCCTTCAAGCCCGGCCAGTTTGTCTCATTCGAGATGCCGCACCCGCGGACCGGCCATCTCGTGACGCGAGCCTATTCCATTGCTTCGCAACCAAGCCGCTCGGGCGTGATTACCCTGTTGTTCAATCTGGTGCCGGGCGGACCGGGCTCCGGGTTACTGTTTCATCTCAACGCAAGGGAGAAGACACACTTCAAAGGACCGGCGGGGAATTTCTATCTGCGAGAGGACGCGGGACGAGAATTACTGTTCATCGCCAGCGGCACCGGCATCGCGCCGATCCGGTCCATGTTGTTGGCGAATGCGGAACGTCCCGATCCGAGACCGGCGACCTTGTTCTGGGGGCTGCGCAGCCAGCGAGATCTCTATTATCAGGAGGAGCTGGCCGATTTGACCAGGCGGACTCCGACCTTCAAGGCCATCACCACACTGTCCCGTCCCGAGCCCGGCTGGTCCGGCGAATCAGGACGCGTACTGCGGCTGATCGAAGAGCGGATCGCCTCGGTCAAGAATCTTGCCGTCTATCTCTGCGGGAACAGCGCCATGATCACCGACGCGACGGCCTTGCTCCAGAAAAAAGGCCTGTGCCCCATCTACCGCGAAAAATATTACGATGATACGGGGTCGTCCGAAGATTAGAGGGAAGACAGGGGTAGCCTGGTCGTCCTCTTGCTCGCGGAACGCGCACGCTCAGAAGGTGCTCGTTCGACGCGCGCAGTTGAGGATCGACCAGGCTACCCGTGAAAGAAAAAGGGGTGGGGAAATGCCGAAGCCCGTTAGTCTCCTTTGCTCGCGGAACGCGCGCGCTCGGAAGGCGCTCGTTCGACGCGCGCAGTCAAGGGCAGCAAGGCCACTCTCCTACAGAGAGAAGTAGAGAATTAGAAGGCCCTCGCTTGGGTTAATGGCACGTCATTGGAAATCGGTTGCAATGCAATCGGAGGGTAGGGCGGGTGAGAGTGTTTACCAGTGGGTGGGAGGGCAAGAAAGTTTCGCGCAGTAGGAGACCAAACGGGCCCACCCGCTAAGGGAAGGAACAGGCAGGTTTGGAAGGAGCATGTGTATTTCATGAGGTGAATCGATGCAGCGGTTGAAAGATAAGGTGGCGATTGTGACCGGCAGCAGCAGCGGCATTGGAAAGGCGATTGCGCTGCGGTTCGGAGCCGAAGGAGCGAAGGTCGTCGTTACGGCCAGGCGAATGTCGCTCTGTGAGCAGACTGTAGATCAAATCAAAAAGAGCGGCGGGGAGGCCTGGGCAATTCAAACCGACGTGGCCGATGAGCGCCAGGTGGAACGGCTGGTCGAGGAGACGGTCAAGCACTACGGACGACTGGATGTTCTCGTGAACAACGCGGGAGTCATTGCAGGCGGACGGTTAGCCGAGACGGCGACGAAGGCATTCGATGAAGTGATGAACGTGAATCTGCGCGGCACGTTCTTCTGTTGCCGGGCCGGATTCGCGCAGATGAAGAAGCAAGGCGGCGGGACTATCATCAATATGTCGAGCGTCGCCGGCGTGCAGGCCTGGGTCGGAACGGGAACGTACAGCGCGTCAAAGCACGGCATCATGGCACTCACGAAATCACTGGCCGATGAAGGCCGCCCGCATCACATTAAAGTGAGCGCCATCTGTCCCGGCGGCGTGGCCGACGAACTCGTCGATGCGTCACCGGACGACATTCTTTTGAGCGAGAAGATCGACCCATTCGACGTCGCTGAAACGGCAGTCTATCTGGCCACATTGGGTCGGTATTCTGTGGTGCATCAGATCGTCATCGATCGGCTTGGGGCGGAGTGGTAATAGTGGGACGTTGAGAGGCTTTATTTTTCATGATAAAGTAAAGCGCATGAAAGGAGGCGTCATGGCCGTTCAGAAGCTCAGTAGTAAGAATCAGATCGTCATTCCCAAGGAAGCCAGGCAGGCGATGGGGGTGAAAGGCGGGGATGAGTTGTTGGTGGTCGTCAAGGATGATCTGACGCTTGTGATGCCCAAACCCAAGCGATATGCGCGCACATTGCAGGGGCTTGCCAAGGGCGCCTATCCGTCGGGCTACCTCAAGCGAGAACGGCGGTCGTGGTAGAGGCTGCCTCTTCGCAGGGCCTTCCCGGCGAGCGCGTACGCATCGGCCTGGACACCAATCTCTTCATCTATTTTCTCGAAGACCATCCACGATACGGTTCCTGGTGCGCATCCTTGTTCGACCGGATCGAGCGGGGGCACAATCCTGCCGTGACATCGACCGTGACGTTGTTGGAGTTACTGGTCCAGCCCTATCGCGACCAGAAAGAGGAACTCGCGCAGAAAATTTTCGCCCTCACGAGCACCTATCCGAAAATCGAGTGGGTTCCCGTCAGCATGGGGCTGGCAGATCGGGCGGCCGAACTACGCGCGCGCTATCGCCTGAGTACGCCGGACGCGATTCAATTGGCAACGGCAATCGGCCGCAATGCCACCCGCTTTTACGGGAATGACCGAAGCCTGCGACGGGTGAAGGAAATTGAATGTCTCCTGGTCGACGATCTGACTTGACCGCGCC
>CAZVEZ010000292.1:0-3376 GCA_964626135.1 uncultured Nitrospira sp. | reverse complement strand
GACATGCGAGAAAGGCGCGACGTGAACAGACATCTTGCCCGCCTGTTGCGTGAAAAAATTTTCGCAGCCTGCTAGAACACAGCCTTACTCTCTCGACTCAATGGAGGTCGAGAATAGTACCGGGTGGTCAGGGAGACTTCAACTGCGAGCATAGAGGTCAGCCTGACCACCCCCTCTCCTCCCTTTGTTCCCTCAGGCGGCGGGCAAGAGGCCACTGGGCCAGGGGGCGGGAGTGTTCTCGATTGCGCGCGTCCAACGAGGGCCTTCCGAGGCCGCGCGTTGCGCGAGCAGGAGACCACCTCGGCCACTCCCCCCTTCTCTTTCTCTCCAGCTACGGGCAATGCGTTTGTAGTTGCGGGTGGCGTCGGTCTGGACGCCCAGCCGCCCACAGCGGGGTCCCTACACCGGGCGGGGTGCGAGGACGGCTGGGCTGACCGGCGACAGGACCCGCAACTACACCGTCAAATGCTGCTTCACCATGTCCGCGCTCAACTCATCGCTCTTGCCCGACGCCACCACCGCCCCCTTGGCCATTACCACATACTTCTCCGCCAGGCGGGCGGCAAAGTGCAGCCCCTGTTCGACCAGCAAAATCGCAAACCGGCGCTGAGTTTTGAATCCAATGATCACGTCTTCGATTTGATCCACGATCGAAGGCTGAATGCCTTCCGTCGGCTCATCGAGCAGGAGCAACTTGGGATTCGACAGGATCGCGCGGCCGATCGCCAATTGCTGCTGTTCCCCTCCGCTCAGCACACCGCCCGGCCTCCCAAGAATTTGGGTGAGCTTGGGAAACAGTTGATACACCTCGTCGAACGCGGTCTTCTCGGACGATCCATTTGCCTTCTCCGACCTCGCCCAGAAACCGAGCTGCAGATTTTGCCGCACCGTCAGATGGGGAAGGATCTCGCGGCCCTGCGGCACGTAGGCCAACCCCCGGCGCGCCCGCCGGTCGGTCGGCTCCTTCGTGATATCGGCTCCATTGAACATCAACTGTCCCGACCGCGCGGGCAGGAGGCCGGTCAAGACTTTTAACGTGGTCGTCTTCCCGACACCGTTCCGGCCCATGAGACACACCACCTCTCCGGGATCGATCGTAAAGGACACATCCCGCAAAATGTGGCTTTCACCGTAGTAGGCGTTGACTTTCTCAAGCTTGAGCATAGCGTCGCTTCGATTACCTTTGCAGAATGTTCAAACGGGCTTCCAGCAAGGCCGCAGGCGAATCGAAACCGGAGGCGTACCCTCAGGGGTACGTTGAGGATTTCGATGAGCCGAGAACGAAGCTGGAGGCACGTTTCAACATTCTGCTAATGGGCGACCTTTTGGCGGCCCAGATATATTTCCCGCACACGATCGTCTCCCTGCACCTTTTCGACCGTGCCTTCGCAGATGACGGCGCCTTCGTGGAGCACGGTGACGATCCTGGCAATCTGCCGAACAAAATCCATATCGTGCTCGATGACGACGATCGCCCGGTGTTCCGCCAACGATTGAAGCAATCGTCCGGTCTGTTCCGTTTCTTTATCGGTCATCCCTGCGACCGGTTCATCGACGAGCAGCAACGAGGGCTCCAGCAAAATCACCATGCCAATTTCGAGCCATTGCTTCTGCCCATGCGACAGCGATCCGGCTCTGGTATGCGCATAGTCTTTCAGGTTGATCGTTTCGAGATTTTGCGCGATGCGTTCCCGTTCCTCCGCCGTCGACTTCCCTAACAGCGTAGGGAAAACACCTTTGCTCTTCCGTTTCAACGACAAATCGAGATTTTCCCACACAGTCAGATTGCCATAGATGGACGGGGCTTGGAACTTCCGCCCGATGCCGAGCTTCACAATTTCATCCGCGTGTTTCCCGATCAGTTCCGTGTCTGCGCCGAAGACGACACGGCCGGAAGCCGGTTTCGTCTTTCCGCAAATGACATCCAACAACGTGGTCTTACCCGCTCCGTTCGGCCCGATGACGACGCGCAGTTCTTTAAAGTCGACCATGAGCGTCAGATTGTTCAGGGCCTTGAACCCGTCGTAATCGACGGTCACGCCATCGAGATAGATAATGGAGTTTTGAAAGGAGCTTTGCTCGGCCATCTTAACGCTTCTCTTTCGAAGGCGCGGCTGCCTTGCCGGTTCTCATCTGCTCTTTCATCTTGCGCATGATCCCGATAAGCCCGTCCGGAAACAACAGCACGACGACGACAAAGAGCCCGCCGAGAATGAAGGGCCAGAGTTCGGGAAAATAGTTCGTGAGTATACTGCGCCCGTAATTCACACTTACAGCCCCTAAAACGGCCCCGGCTAAACTAGCACGGCCACCCACGGCCACCCAAATGACCATTTCAAGCGACGGCAGCACCCCGATCTGCGCCGGCGTGATGATGCCGACTTGGGGGGCATACAGCATCCCGGCCAATCCGGCGAGGGCCGCGGCCACGACAAAGACGAATAATTTGTAGTTGGCCGGGGTGTAGCCGGAAAAGGTCACGCGCTGTTCGCTGTCCCGCACAGCGACCAGCACGCGTCCGGCCCGCGAGCGAATGATCCAGCGGCACAGAAGATAGGCCATGCCGAGACAGAGCACCGTGACGATATACAACGCCCGCTGTGTGTCGGGTTCGGAGAGCCGGTAGCCGATCAGTTGTTTGAAATCCGTCAATCCGTTCGTGCCACCGAGATTCGTATCGTTCCGGTTAAAGACCAGCCAGGCAGCGAGGGCCAGCGCCTGCGTAATGATCGCGAAATAGACGCCTTTGATGCGGCTGCGGAAGGCGAAAAACCCGAATACGAGCGCGAACACCATCGGCACCAGCATTGCGCCGATGACCGCCACAGGAAAACTGTAGAAGGGTTTCCAGAAGAGCGGCAGCTCTTTGACCTGATTCCACACCATGAAATCCGGCAGATCGCTCCCATAGACGCTCTCTTTCCCGATCGTGAGCATCATGTGCATCCCCATGCAGTACGCGCCTAACCCGAAAAATACGCCCTGCCCCAAACTCAAAATGCCGGTGTAGCCCCAGATGAGATCGAGACCCAAAGCCAGAATCGCAAAGGCAAGAAATTTTCCAAATCGATTGAGGCTGAAATCGGAGAGATGCAGCAAGGAATCTTCCGGCGGCAAGATGTTGAGGAGCGGCATGGCTACGAGCAGAATGAAACCCACAACCCAGAAGGCCAGACCTCCGCCACGATTTGTGTCTGCTGCTCCATCACTCATCGTCTTCTCTGTTCTCCCCAATGGTGCGTGGGGTCAGGCGCCCTTCTTCCCGGTGCCTGTCCCCGTCCGAGGAACCAAGGTCGCTCGTTATCTCCCAAGGGATGGGGGCTGATTGATCTTCCACTGCGCGCGTCCAACGAGGGCCTTCTGAGGCCGCGCGTTG
>CAZVEZ010000291.1:0-3414 GCA_964626135.1 uncultured Nitrospira sp. | reverse complement strand
ATGGTATGACACGATGATTGTGTATGGTGAACGGGTTCGGTTGGAATTCCGGCACAAGACATCCTCCCTCATGAAGGAGATTACCAACGTCTTCGTTCCGGAGGACTCTTTTTTGGTCCCGATACTTGGGTTCTGGTGTCGGCGAATAATTGATTCGAGGAAGGTGGCGATTCGCCATAGTCATGGGGTAGATTCCACACTGTGCGCGGTGTAATTATTTTCGTGTGCGGCGACGGTGTTTTTTAGGTTGATCGAGTGCTTGGCCCCAGTGAGACAGAAATTTGGTGATGAAGGTGTGTTCCTCATGGGGCTCTACGGCCAAGGGGGCCAGTGCGAGGGCGACGGTGAGCGAAATGTGATAACCTACGGAGCGGGACGCCAGCGCCCGTCGATAGGCGGGATGCGCTTGGTTGATCCAGACGGTGGACTCGACGAGCCGACCCAGTTCGAAATCATCGGGATTGTCATTGAACTGAATTCCTAATCCATACCGCATCGGAGCACGGGAACGTCCCGAACCAGGAAGTATGGCAGATGGTGAAGCAGGGATCGTGGATGTCGCAGGCTCAGTTTCTGCGGTGTTCTGGTCTGTAGGGGGAGGGGGTGTTTGTGGTTCGGCTGGTTCGGTCTCATTTAGCTCCGGTTGAGCCATCGATGGGGCGGCCAGAATGGCAATGGTTTCTGTTCCTGATGAGATGTCGGTTGTCTTGCCATCGATCGGCAGTCGCTTTTGGCCTCCGGCCCGGCGCTCAACGAGTGAGCCGAGTAGCGGAAAATCGTCGGACAATTCTTCCAACACTCGATCCAGATCCCGTTCCAACGGCCGCATTACTCTGGATGAGGCCTCTGGCTTTTCGGCGCGCCCATCACCCCAGGCTTCCAGTTGTCGGGAGACGGCTTCTTGGATTGCCTTCCGATAGGCCAGATAAACGGCTCCTCTAGTGCCAGTGCGGATGAAGTCTCCTTTGTTGAGGGTGAGTGAAGCGGCGAGGTCTGGGACTTCGATCAAACCGTTGATGCGCTCCGACTGTAACGACGTCACACCCAACCAGTCCCATCCGCGTTTGATGACTTTGCCCAAGGTGCTGATTGCGACGCCGCGATGATCGTCCGGTAATGGCGCGGCATGACGGGACAGATACCCCAAGGCCGAAGGTTTGCGCCGCCGGGCCAATCGAATAGCTAATGGAGCTTGGTCAGGCGCCGACCGGGAATGCCGTTCCAACGGTCGCCCATTTACTTCAAACGTAATCCCGCCTGGGTAATGGCCGGTCAGAAAGGAATCGAAGGAGGATTCAAGTAGTGGCTGGAAATGTCGACGCATCACACTCTCGACAAACCCAGAGTCTAGAAGAGGAGACAGTGGGGTTTGCAACTTCAGCTGCACCGCAGTGCCCTGCTCGCCAACCAGTCCAATCGGAGGAACCCATTGCCAGGGTGCGCGATGGCGCGAGGCCAAGTGCCATCGCGTAGCGACGTGTGTGCTACCGCGTCTGGTTTCCGTGAGCACCTCCTTACATACCAACAATCCCAGTTTGATGCCGACTCCGGCAAACCCGATGCCTTGGCCGCGTACTTTTGTGCTGGCGGCGATGTCGTGATACTGGCGCATCGCCTTCCGTTGCATGCCGGACCCGTTGTCCACGACGGTCAGTGTGGACTGCGCTGGGTCAGCCGTCATGGTGATCCGGCTGGCTCCTGAGTCCAGAGAGTTGGCAATGATTTCGGTGAGGATCGTTTCTGCGATATTGCAAGGGTAGGCATCCCGCAAGTCTTCCAACAGATGTTCAAGATCGACGCGGGTCTCGCCCATGTGTCACTCCGTGAGGTCTGCGCCGTATGGCGAAAGGGACTGTAGCCCGAGGCGCAGGTGAAATCAAGGCGAGCGAGGGAAGCTTGCCGCAGAGCACGAACTCATCACAGCTGATGTTGTCCTGACCGAACTCAACCGAGATCTGAAACAGAAGATCCAACTCCCAGACGAACAGATTCAGGAAATCCTGACTTTCCTCGAAAGTCAGACCGTTCAACTCGAGCCAACGTCACCATACTCAATTCCAGTCCGCGATGAAGACGATCAGTGGGTTCTCTCTTCTGCATTAGCCACCAAGGCCGATGTGTTAGTCGCGGGCGATAAAGACTGGCCGGATGCGGCACATGAAGTCAGTGGCGTAATGATTACCGATCCGCGCGGGTTTTAGAATCTGGTCAAGAAACGGCCAGGAAAATACGTGCTCCTTCATACCAAAGCGTTTTGTGGGGGTAGTCACCAGTGCGCGCTTCAGAAAGTGTTCAGCGACTTCGCCAAGCATCACGGCGCCCCATCTGGTGGTGGCATGATGCGGAGCAAGCGTAAGAGGGAATGCCACTTGTCGGTGAGTCGGCAACCGCAATAGTGATATAGGGAAATGTTTTTGACTCCGTTATCCCCTTGTTGACAGGCGATCCGCAGTTGCCCGAACGTCCCGTGCCTATACGGTTCAGAAAAACGTGCCGACTACGTGGATAGAGATGACCCTTTGCAAGGGACTGAACCGCCAAGTTAGGCGCATGACCGCCGCAGTGGGGCACCCGACGTTGCGACTTGTGCAGGTGACAATCGGGCCGATTGTGCTGGGTGGCATCCAGCCGGGCGAATGGCGGGATTAGATGAGTGGCGAAATTGCGCAGATTTATACAGCGGTTCGTTGCTGTTGAGGGATCAAGAGCTCATACTGAGGAAAGATTGCGAGAATGAGGAAGCGTGTTATGCTGCACCTACTAGCGAATTCTCGGCGAGTTCACGCATAAGTAGGAAACGGTTGTGGCAGACTAGATCCAGATGGCACGAAATGCGTGAACTGTTCGAACTGCTTCGATATTCAAGGAGACACAAGATGTGGCATCATCTGAGAAGGTTGAGCAGGGTATCAGCACATGCACTGGCTCTTGGGGGGGCGATGATCTCTGTGGTTTCTGCTCAAGAAGTGACTCCTGTCCCCTCACCCTTTGCCGAGTTGCGGCAGATCAAGAAATTCGTGTCTGTAGAGGTGCAGACCCAGGGGACTGCGGAGAAGGTTGGACTCAAGAGCGGGGAGTTGACCGATGTAACGAGACTGACGTTTCTTAGAAATTTCCCCGGGGTGGCGCTTGAAGCGTCGGCTGGTCCCTCTCCGGACGGGACAGAACGGTTGAGTCAACTCGGGTTTCTTGCATGTGAAGTGTGGACTGTCGGCGAAGAATATATTGTCGCCTATCATGTGGATTGCAATGCGGGGTCGTATGCAAGGTCCAACGTGCCCAGCAGCCTGTGGAATCGGGCCATCCTCGGATATGGACCAAAGGATGAAGTCTCTGCAGCGATTCAGAAAGGATTGCGCAACATGGTTGAGCAGTTTGCAACGAGCTTCTTTAAGGCCCGGGGAGACGAACGAC
>CAZVEZ010000290.1:0-3439 GCA_964626135.1 uncultured Nitrospira sp. | reverse complement strand
GACGGCCTTTCTGAACAGCCTGCGATGACTTCTGAAGGGGTCTGTGAGTATCCAGGCCTTGCGTGTCTGTTCTGCTCCAGTAGTTTGTCAACACCCTGCTAGAGCGACCAGGCCGATCGGCAGGCTGGTATAATTTTCCAAATGTCTTCGGTGTTCGGACCCGTTCTTATAGACTGTTGCGAAGCCATCGGGGAGCGAACAGATGCCTTCTAGATTGAAAGCGATTCGCCAGCTGAGCGAAGCCCTGTTTCAATATACGGACGTCGACGACTTGATTCGTCAAACCCTGCATGCCGCGCTTGACGTGATCGGGGCTGACGCGGGGTCCGTCCTCCTTGCGGATGCTGCGAGGAAACAATTGGTCTTTCGCTATGTCGTCGGCGAGACGGCCTCGGCGTTGCAGGATGTGGGTATTCCTTGGGATGAGGGGATTGCCGGCGCGGTATTCGTTTCGGGCAAGCCGGAAGTGATCTCGACGGTGCAACAGGATGCGCGCCACCACACGGCCACCGATGCGCTCACAGGCTATCACTCTCACGACATGATCGTCGTGCCACTGATGCGGCACGGAGGAAACCCGATCGGCGTCATGGAGATCCTCAATAAAACCGCGGGACCGATTAACCGTGACGATCTCGATACTCTGGTGGTGATCAGTGCCATTGCCGCCGCCGCCATCGATCAATCGAAAGCTTTCGAAGCGTTACGCGTGAAGGACCTGCAGCTCCAACAGGCTCAGAAAATGGAAGCCATCGGCCGGCTGGCCGGGGGAGTCGCTCACGATTTCAATAACCTGCTCACCGTCATTCGAGGCTACAGCGAGTTGATCGTGATGACCGTCGATCAGACTGCGTCTGTACGAGCCCATGCAGAGGAGGTCCTGAAGGCCGCAGACCGGGCCAAGAGTCTTACGTCCCAATTGTTGGCGTTCAGCCGGAAACAGGTCCTCGACCTTCGAAGTGTAAAACTGAACGAGGTCGTGGTGAACGTGGAGAAGCTGTTGCGCCGGCTGATCGGGGAAGATATTCAACTCGTCACAGTCTTAGCGCCCGACCTTGCATCGGTGAAAGCCGATCCCGCGCAGTTGGAGCAGGTTTTGATGAATCTCGCCGTGAATGCGCGAGACGCCATGCCGAATGGGGGAACGCTGACGATCAAGACTGCTGACATTGAACTCGATGAGACGTTTACCCGGCATCATCTGGATTTCCATCCGGGACAGTATTCGGTCCTCTCGGTCACCGATACCGGATGCGGCATGGATAAGGTCACGCTTTCGAAGCTCTTTGAGCCGTTCTTTACCACGAAGGCGCCAGGCAAAGGGACCGGGCTGGGACTCTCCATCGTCCATGGGATTGTGAAACAAAGCCGGGGCCACGTCCTGGTCTCCAGCGCGCCGGGCCGTGGCGCCACGTTCACCATCTATCTGCCCTGTGCAGAGGCGTCTGCGGAGGCGCTGGCATCACCGAACCCGATGCCGTCTGCCGCATCTGGCTCGGAGACGGTTCTTGTGGTGGAGGATGAAGCGCAGGTCCGCGCTCTTGAATGCGGACTGCTGAAAGCCTGCGGGTATACGGTATTGGCAGCCGGTCATGGTGAAGAGGCTTTGCGTATCTGCCATGAGTACTCCGGGCCCATTCACCTGCTCGTCACGGATCTGATCATGCCGTACATGAATGGCAGGGAGCTGGCTCATCAGGTGGTGGCGATCAGACCGTCGACGAAGGTGCTCTATGTGTCCGGCTACCCTGACGACATCTTGATCACGGCAGGGGTGGCGAGGAGCCAGGAACCGTTTCTCCAGAAACCGTTCGCCTCGGATGCCCTGTTGCGCATCGTACGGAACGTGCTCGACGGTAGGGCCGATTCTCCAGCGTAACGCCCGCTCACGACTTCCCCTAACAATCGGTCACAGTTGTGTTGTTGTTCAATCTTCCTGAATCACGAGCAGCATCTGCCCGGCAGAGACATTCCCGCTTTGTTTACAAAATATCTGCCGCACTGTGCCGTTGACCGGCGCATCCACCGAAATTTCCATCTTCATCGATTCCACAATCAGCAGAGGATCTCCCGCCTTGACGTGCTGCTCCGGCTTGACAAGCAGCTTCCACACCGTGCCGGTCACGTGCGCGGTGACGATGCACGCCCCCTCCGGCAGATCCAGTTCACTCTGCGCATCCGCCTCGTCGAGCGTGGCTTCACTCACATATTCTGCTTGACCCTTCTGCTTCCAGCGTTCCCGCTCGGCTTCGAATGCAATTTGCTGCCCGGTTTTGAACGAGGTGATTGCCGACGCATTCTGCCGCAGGAAGGTGTTGTACTGCTTCAAGCTGAACGTGGTTTCTTCGACGCGCAGCTTAAAGCTCCCGGCGATAAAGTCTTTACGCAGTTGGAGCAGCTCACTCTCGCTCACCGGATAAAAACGGATCTGGTCGAAAAACCGCAGGAGCCACGGCTTCCCATCTTTGAAATCGGCAGTCTGGCGATACCGGTTCCACATCTGCACCGTGCGTCCGACGAACTGGTACCCGCCGGGGCCCTCCATGCCATACACGCAGAGATAGGCTCCGCCTATTCCCACCGCATTTTCCGGCGTCCAGGTGCGCGCCGGATTGTACTTGGTGGTGACCAGACGGTGGCGTGGATCGACCGGGGTCGCCACCGGCGCGCCCAGGTACACGTCGCCGAGCCCCAGTACCAGATAGCTGGCCTCGAACAGGATGCGCTGCACTGTTTCGATGCTGTCCAGTCCGTTGATGCGGCGGATAAACTCGATATTGCTGGGGCACCAGGGCGCATCGTTGCGCACCGACTGCATGTACTTCTCGATCGCCAGCCGCGTTGCCCCGTCGTCCCAAGACAACGGCAGATGCACGATGCGCGTCGGCACTTCCATCTCCTCGATGGCGGGCAGGGTCTGCTCCGCGGCGATGAGTACATCGAGCAATGCGGCGCGCGGCAGCAGGCGCGAATCGAAATGGATTTGCAGCGAACGGATGCCCGGCGTCAGGTCGATAATCCCTTTCAGACGGCCCTCATCGATAGCTCGCTGCACCCATTCCGTCAGCGCATGGATGCGAAACCGAAGATTGAGATCGAGGACCGGCGGGCCATACTCGATCAGCAGATTCTTGTCACCGGACTGGCGATAGACGACTTGCATCTGCCGGGAGCTTTCCGGAATGTGATGCAGGATAGGAGTGCCCATGCTCTGCGCGTGGGACTGGACCGGCGGGATTTTCGGCTGTTGGAGATTCCGGATCGCTTCGTCCTGCGACGTTTCCAACTCCAGCGCCCGTTCCGCCGACATCCATCGGAAGCGCAGGCGATCGCCCGGTTTGAGTTGCCCCATCTTCCATAATTCTGCGGCCACAATGGTTGCAGGACAGACGAAGCCGCCGAGGCTCGGGCCGTCCGGTCCGAGTATCACCGGCATGTC
>CAZVEZ010000289.1:0-3442 GCA_964626135.1 uncultured Nitrospira sp. | reverse complement strand
AGATTCCGCCGAGAGAGTGGGGGGCAGCCGCAACAACGGTTCCGGTAAAATCGAATGTGACTGAATGGGCATTGCTCGACGTCGGCGTCAATACGCCAATCAAACTGAAGCAAAAGAGCCCCACGACAGCTGAACGAATCCCGTGCTTCATAAGAACGATCTTCTCAACAGTAGGCGGCCCTGCACCGGGCCGCCTATCCAACCGCCTTCTTCAATCCAACTCCTGCCACACGCGATCACTTACTTATGTCGTTAGGCTGCTGAGCGCATTTTGCGACGGGCCAGGCCGACCAAAGCAATTACGCCGCTGCCGAACAACCAGGCCGCAGCCGGCAAGGGTATCGGCGCCGCCGTGCCCCATAGTGACAGGCTGTAACTTCCGGTTCCGTCGTTCAGGCCTTGCGGATGCAGATGATAGTCGCGATCCAATCCAAGATCGGGCAGGAACACCGAGAAATGGTTGGCGCTGGCCAGTACAAATTCCGAGTCATTGATATTATCAAAAATGGGCGCGCTAAAGAACGTGATACCGTTGACCGTAGACGTCATATTGAAATGCGTCCAGGCTCCGAGATCGAAATTGATTGTGTCGAGAAACAGACCAGCCGATGGGGGGGTGACATTCAGCACGACCGGATTGGTTTCGGTTCCAAGGTCGCCCAGATTGGGCCCGAAGACGCCTGCATCGAGCGTCACAGCCTGGGCATTGGCGCTCAGGGCAAGTACGCCCGCGGCGGCTAAGCCGATTACGACTGTTTTGAATGTCTTTACGGATTTCATCATTACGACTCCTTTTTCTAATTAGGTAGAACGATCTCTACGACAACGAGGGCCTCAAGTCCATGATCGACCAGGTGCTATCGCTAGATATTCTTCTGCTGACCAGCTAGCTCCTTTCTCACCCTTGATTACCCGCGTTGGAAGAATTGCAAACCGGTTTTCAGGCCTCACCGATTCTCACCATCATTCAGGTCTAGGTCTTACCAGAGTAGCCTGAAGACCTGCTACCAGGCTCTGCACCAGTTGCTACAGATGTGACAAAAAATGCCGTCTGGAGGGAGAAATCTCTATCCGGAAGGCGGGAGCCCGGACAACGGCGCTCATCACGAACGTACTACCGGGGACTGGCGCCTTTCATTTTTTGTACCGGTCCAAGTTCGCATCGGGACAGACACCGCGCACGGACGAGCGGATAGGGCGCCAGTCTCCCGGGCTACGCGTAGTTGACAATTCAGGAGTTGAAGCCGAAGGGGTTCAGGCTGATGGCGGACGAGCGGAACTGGTTCGTGCATGGTCGAGACCGCTGCCGGTGAGGGTGGAGTCAGTCATCGGGCGCTTGCATTCATGACCAGATGTGACTAGTATGTGACTATGAATACGGTCAGGATTGCCGATCTAAAGAGCCGGTTGAGCGAGCATCTCCGCAAGGTGCGCGCGGGGGGATCCATGACGATCTTGGATCGAGACCACCCCATCGCGCGTCTCGTACCGATTGAAAAGACGGGGGCATTCTTAACCATTCGGTCCCCCCGCGCTTCCGCCCCGAAGCTCCGGCGCGTGCCGTTGCCTCCACCGCTTCGCCTCCGCAAAGATATCCTCGCGTTCCTGAACGAGGAACGACAGGACAAGCGGTGATCGCCTACCTCGATTCGTCGGTCCTGCTTCGCGTGGTTCTCGGCCAGCGCAATGCGCTGAAGGAGTGGCCATCCATCGAACGGGGTGTGGCCTCCGCGCTGGTCGAGGTGGAATGCCTGCGTACGCTGGACCGTGTCCGGTTGGTTGAAGGGTTCGATGACGCCGAGGTGGCCGCTCGCCGCGAAGCTGTCTATCGGTTGATTGAAGCGATGGAGATCGTCGAACTGACGGGGCCGGTATTGTCTCGCGCGTCACAGCCGATCCCAACCGCTCTTGGCACCTTGAATGCGCTGCACCTTGCCACTGCGCTGTTGTGGCGGGAACAGACCGCCGCCGACCTTGTGATGGCGACGCACGACGAGGCTCTTGCCACGGCTGCCAAGGCCAGCGGGCTCCATGTAATCGGTGTGTAAAGATACGGTCATCGGGCATTCTTCTTCTTCGTGCGGTAAACCGGCCGTTGAGCTAACCCGCATGATTCTCCTTCGCCGGATACCCCATAGCCTCCGGCCTTCGCAGCCGAAGTAGCCACTTACAACCTTCAGTCTAAAAGCCTTCAGCCTATCTACTCTGAGCAGTGACATAAAAAGTTGTTGCATCTGTTGCATCCTGTGCATGCGGATGTAGACGCTGACATTTGGTGCGCGTATAGAATTGCATCAATGAAAGTTCCTTTTTAAGGACCGGCTTGGTTTTCGCGGGTTGTCTCACTTTTTTATGGTGCAGCCTGTGCAGGTGGTGCAGCGGCAGGTAGAGAGTTCTTAGACGCCGGGATATTCATAACATCGTCAATTTGAGCTCTGTGCACTATCTATTTTATTTAAGGAGGGCAGTATGAATCGTTGGATTGTTCGGTCGGCCGTCACGCTACTGAGCGCGGTTGGTTTGTTTCTGTCGGTGGGGCAGGCCTCTGCCCATGTGGGCTATGGAAATTCTTTGTTCTCGGATTCCTCGATCGTCGATCCTGTCCGTCCCCTCCTGTCGGGGGACGTGCCACAATTCGGTACCGGGATTGTGAATGCGACTCCGGACAGAACGGTGCGGAGCAATGCCGGTTGGGCAGCCGGGTTGGATCCGACGACCTGGGGAGATTCGCACAATATGCGGTTTATGTATTTCAACCTGGCAGAGACATCGACGATCGATTTCACGATTACCGGGACGAACACGAACGGGAATGGTCTGTTGAATCCAGGCTATTCGATTTTCGAAGGCGTCCTGCTCAACGCCGTGCATGACGGCGCGCGTAATCCCGCCTCATTCATCGGCGCGCAGACCGGCTTCGCCAGCTGGTCGCCTTTCGCAGCTGTGAACACCGATATTACGGCCAATGGAGGGACGCTCACCACTGAGCATTGGGGGCAGTACCGCTCCAATGCGGATATCACCATGTCGAATGACGGTTTTCCAGGTTCGGCCACGAATGCCCCGAGACCGCCTACTGCGCAAACGCTGACGTACACGGGCCTCTTCGGCGCCAACAGTGTCGGCAATACCGTTTCCGGTCAATATACCCTCGGCCCCGGCATCTATAGCCTGGTAGTCGGCGGGGCCAACGCCACGGATCTGGCCTCGTTGCTGTCGCATGCGATGGCCACGGAGGGCGATTACACTACACCATCGGGCGCGTTGACTGGTTATCAGAATGCCCGGCTCGCGAGGACCTTCAATATCGCATTCAATGTCACCCCCGTGCCGATCCCGGCGGCAGCCTGGCTGTTCGGAACCGGAGTGGTGAGCCTCATCGCGTTCGCGCGCCGCAAGCGCGCGTCTGTATAGTTTTTCGGTATCTGTTCCCGTTGCAGGG
>CAZVEZ010000288.1:3184-3444 GCA_964626135.1 uncultured Nitrospira sp. | reverse complement strand
GAAGCATCTCCGGACGCAGCGCGTGTTTCGTCAGTCGCGGCACAGCAATATCCGAGGCTTGCGGCGTGGTCAAATTATCGATGGGATGCCCATTGCCCATCGCGCCCCTGAGGTGGCGGACCGAGCCGTGCCCGGTCATTGGGAAGGCGACCTGATTGCCGGATGCGGCAATACCCATATCGCGACGCTCGTCGAGCGGCACTCCCGCTTTACGATGCTCGTCAAAGTCACCGGCAAGGACACCAAAACCGTGGTGAGGG
>CAZVEZ010000288.1:0-3174 GCA_964626135.1 uncultured Nitrospira sp. | reverse complement strand
GGCCCTGAGCACGCAGGTCAAGAAGCTGCCAGACCAACTCCGTCAATCATTGACCTGGGATCGCGGCATGGAACTCGCGGACCACAAAACCTTCACCCTGGCAACGGACACCCAAGTGTATTTCTGTGATCCGCGAAGTCCTTGGCAACGCGGTACCAACGAAAACACAAACAGACTCCTTCGGCAGTACTTCCCGAAGGGCACGGATCTCTCGTACTTTCTGGTATTGCTCAGTGCAATACGGTGCTGAACCTAAAAGAGCCAACCTTATTTGAATGCCATGTGATTCGTGGTAGACCAGACAAAAATATTGTTGATCCATCTTTTCTAGGTCTCTACTTCCAAACATCGTGGGCGCGACGTGAGCTCATGTCGAGAGCTAAGCAGACAACCATGACCACGATATCTCAGCCCGACATTTTTTCTGTTCCAGTAGTGCGGCCACCCTTAAATGAGCAGACTACGATCGTTCAGCGAATTACAGCGAACATGGTTTTACTTCGGTCGGAAGAGGGGTTTTTGGCCAAACTTTGCCAACTGAAATATGGCCTCATGCACGATCTCCTGACCGGCCGCGTGCACGTGAAGGTGGCCGAGACGGCCAGTACCTAACCTCACCCACCTCCAGGTTTACGAAATAGAGCTTTTGCATAGTCAGTAACTGCAAAACTCATCGCCCATAAACCTCCCCTTTCGCTTGCTCTCGTCAGCCTCTAGAATTGGCCAGTTTAAGCGTTCAGGTTTGCAAAATGTCAAAAATGCATACATACTGTATGCATTCTTTGATATTTATAAACCATGGCTCCAAATTCGAAGAAAAAACCACTGGATCGACTGCCTCCTGAAGGACAGTTGGTCAATCGTGCGTGGCTCCAAGCACGCGGGGCTGATCGTCCTTTGGTCGATTCCTGGTTGCGCTCAGGAAAGTTGGCTGCCGTGTCTCATGGCGTCTACCGCAGGCCCGGGCCTCCCTTGAAGTGGGAACAAGTCGTCTATTCCTTAAACGAGATAGGTTTTCACGTCCATGTCGGTGGGCGTAGCGCGTTGGAGCTTCAGGGCTTGGCGCATTACCTTCCGCTGCAGGGCGTCACGCGGGTGTCCTTGTATACCACGTCGCGCGTTCCGACCTGGGTGCAGAATTTCTCCGCTGATTACAGGTTTACGGTTCACCGTCGGAGACTGTTCAAGACGCTGCCAAGCGCAGCCGTTGTATCCAAACCGTTTGGGGCCTGGGATTGGCCGGTGCCATACGCGACGGTCGAATTGGCGCTGCTCGAACTGTTGGCGGATGTCCGTCAGGCGGAGAGCTTTGATTTCGCGGATAAGTTTTTCGAGGGTGCTACTATCCTTCGTCCGGCTCTGATACGGGAGTTGCTATTGTCCTGTTCGTATGTGCTGGCGAAACGACTCTTTCTGTGGTTTGCCGAGAGGCACGAGTACGCCTGGTTCAAGAAGCTCGATGTGAAGGGCGTCGACCTTGGCCGTGGCAAACGCCTGGTGGTCAAGGGGGGAGCGCTGGACACAAAGTATCAGATCACCGTTCCTCGGGCCATGACGCATGGAAGCGAACAGTCTGTTTTTTGAACAGGTCCGTCTGCTGGTGACGCTGCTGCCTCATGTGGCGCGCCAACAGTGCTTTGCCCTTAAGGGAGGGACGGCGTTAAACCTGTTTATCCGCGATATGCCTCGTTTGTCCGTCGATATTGACCTGGCCTATTTGCCGGTTGAGGATCGTGCGACCAGCTTGGCGGCAATCGATCACGCGCTGAAAGCGATCGCCGACGATATCAGGCGAGCCATCCACGGCGTGACCGTGAATGGCTCAGTACTGAGCGGGACGGCAACATGGTTCAAGTGTGTGGTGGAGCGTGAAGGTGTTCGCGTCAAAGTCGAAGTCACACCGGTGTTGCGCGGGAGCGTCTATTCGCCCGATCTACGTGAACTGACGCCACGAGCGCAGGTTGAATTCGGTTATGCCCAGGCACAGGTGCTGAGTTTTGAAGATCTGTATGCGGGGAAACTCTGCGCCGCTCTGGATCGACAACACCCGCGGGACTTATTCGATGTGAAACTCTTGTTGGCGGCAGAGGGTATGACGCCACGCTTGAAGGATGCGTTTCTGGTGTACCTGCTCAGCCATAACCGGCCGATGGCGGAACTCCTGGCACCCACACGCAAGGATATCGAGGCGGTCTACAAGGGCGAATTTTCCGGCATGGCGGTTGAACCGATCGAGTTAGAGTTGCTGTACGCAACACGCGAGGAATTGATCGCAACCGTTCACAGAATGCTCACGGAACAGGACCGGCAATTTCTGCTGGCCGTCAAGCGGGGCGACGCCGACTGGGACACGTTTCCCATTCCTGATGCCCAGCGATTGCCGGCGATTCAGTGGAAACTACACAATCTGGGACTCATGGAACCGGCTAAGCGTCAGAAGGCAGTCAAGGCGCTTGAGCGTGCGCTATATGGATAACGCGATGTCCGAATACTTCCATGTCGAAAAGCCGTTCCTCGACCAACTCGCGACGTTGGGCTGGACGGTCATTGACCAGGGGCACGGGCTGATCCCATCGGACCCGACGATCAGCTTGCGCGAGAACTTCCGTGAGTGGCTGTTGCCGGAGGTCTTTCGCACGTCGGTCCGCGCGCTTAATCTGACTTCCGATGGTCGGGCCTGTCAGAAGGAAAAGGGGACAGGCTGCTTTGTTTCGGGCCTTACGAGGCCGACCGTGAGCTAGAATACGATAGTACCAACAATAGTGTTTCTTATGACCTCTCCAGACTGAAGCCAGTGTGTCCCATCTGCGGGCTACGTGGAGCTCGATTCCACCACATCGGAGAACGGGATGATTATCAAAGATACCGAGTCAGTTGATCTCCATACGTCCACGGGGCCCATGCGCATGTATCTCTTTCGGCCGGTGAGTGAGGGGCGGTATCCGGGGCTGCTGTTATTTTCGGAGATCTTCCAGATGACGGGGCCCATCGAGCGACCGTAATCCATCTAAATGATCCCTCCAACCTCGCTCGTGCCTCTCTTCATAGGGTGGCCTGATTGATCCTCGATTGCGCGCATCGAACAGTTGCTCCTATTCATCCTTTTCAGCGAAAGAGCTGGCCTAGTCTCCACTACGCGCATTGAGCGACCACAGCACTTCTACCTGCTTCCTT
>CAZVEZ010000287.1:0-3455 GCA_964626135.1 uncultured Nitrospira sp. | reverse complement strand
GCCCTCCGAAGGCAGAGGTCACAGGTTCGAATCCTGTCGGGTCCGCCAGGTCGCTTACACAACTCATTGAACTGACGCTGGTTTTTCAGCTGAAGCTTCATACGCCTCACAGCCAGCACCTTTGCAGCGTCGCGGTAGCAACAGGCGTAGGTAGACGGCAGTAGATGCACTGCTCCCCAACGCACCCTCAGCGGGCGTCAGAGCTTTCCGCGAGACAGATCAGTCGAGAAGGTAATCGCCGCCGCTCGCAAACGCTTGGCGGTCCTCACTCGCGGGGCAAATAGCAGTTCGAGCCTTTGCGGCAAAAGCCCTGCCAGGCGAAGCGGGCGGGGCGGGACGCGGGGGATGCGGCCACATACTACAACGGAAAGCCGAGAAAATTCAGACTGCTATGCGTGATCTGTGGCGGAGGCGTCGTCTACTCAACAAATCACTGCCTGGTGAACTTCTGCTGCTGGAGCGGCAGCGCCTAAGATGCGTCGTCAAATGGCGCCTTCAGAAGATGAAATATTTCCTTTACAACTCCTGGTCTACATCGGCAGCGTTCCATTGTGGGCGACTCGCCTAGAGCAGAGAACTGCAAGCATCGTGAGGCAAGCGTGACCATGGAACCATCCATTGAGAACCTCGAAGAGCAATCATTCTTTGAGGACGACTTCGACCAAGTCCCGCCGCCTGATATCGTTGCATACAACGAGCTTCGCTCTTGTGCAGATCTCTTTCGAATGCACGAGCAGGGCATCTTGGAAATTCAGCCAGAATTTCAGCGAGACATCGTTTGGAAGGGCCCTGATCAAACGCGCTTTATTGATTCGCTAATCAAGCAGCTTCCTATTCCGAGCATGTGTTTCGCCTTAGACCACAAACAGCAAAAGTGGATCGTGATCGATGGCCTTCAGAGAATTGCGACAATCGTTAAATTCCTCCAGGGAGGTGACTGGAATCTCTCGCAGCTTAATGACATTGAACCCGAGATCGCGGGCAAATCGGTCGCTGCAATAAAAACATCTACCGGTGCGCTTCACCACTATTACACGCGAGTAGAGAACTTATCTGTACCCGTGACTGTTCTCCGCTGTGACTTCAAGAAAAAACAGCACATGGAGTATCTATTCACAATATTTCACCGCCTGAACACAGGTGGTCTCAAGTTGAATAACCAAGAGATTCGCAATTGCATATACGGAGGCACCTTCAACAAACTGCTTAAAGAGCTGGACCAATACGCCCCGTGGATGCGCTTAAACAAGATGCGGCCGGGTCGGACATACCGTTTCACAAAGCAAGAAATGATCCTGCGGTTTTTTGCTTTCAACGATCAGCGGCAGAACTACGAAGGCTATCTCGCGAAGTTCCTAAACGAATACATGCACTCGCATCAGAACGCTCCGGAAGACTGGCTTGACCATAAGCGGACGCTGTTTCGTGATACCGCAAAGGCGATAGCGGATGGATTGTTTGAAGGGAAGGCGCCCACCAAGCTTTCAATCACCGTCCTTGAGGCGCTTCTTGTAGGCGTTGGAGCCAACTTACCAAATATAAAAGAGGCCACGACGGCGCAATTGAAGGCCGGCTATGAGGGTCTACTGGTGCACCGGGAATTTTCCGAAGGTGCTTTACGAGAAGGGCTTTCGAAGAAGCATCGCGTTACGGAGCGCTTAAGAGCAGCCATCGACACATTCGCCCGGTAGCACGTCATGATCTCGCGTGGATCCATATACGCGAACCTGAAGGCGCTAGATCGAAAGTTTCGCAGTGCCGATTCTCCAAAGGAGTCACTCTTCTATTCAAAGCTTGCGCTCATGGAACTCTGTGGCTGGATAGAGGAGTCCATGGATGACGTCATTCTCCGCTGTGCCAAGCGTCACCTCAAAAACCAGAACAACCTAGAATTTGTTCGCAAGCAGATTGTGGCGAAGACCTACGGGTTCGACTATGAACAGCACTTTCGCAAAATGCTGATTCAGCTCCTTGGAGTCATTGTCGTTGAGAGGATCGAGAAACGTGTCGATCCCGGGAGGCATCTAAAGCTCACAGCGACGCTTCAGGTATTAAAGAAAACTCGAAACACAGAAGCACACACTCATCTGAAAGGAGTGACAAAGCATATTAACGCACCGTCATTGACACTGGGGCAATTGGAGGCCCTCTACGGTGGCCTTAAAGAATTCGAGTCCATATTGAGGCAAGGAAAGTTTTGAATGGTACGCAACTGAACCAATCGCCCGTGTACCGACTAAGCACCTGCTAGGTGCGAGCACTATCTGTACAGACAGTCGGTTCCCAGAAGCGAGTTTAAGCGGGTTCGCTATCAGAAAACTTGGCCATACTAGACTTCAATGGAAAACCCGCCCGAGTTTTGTTCGGGCGGGTTTCATCAGGGATTTATCTTGTCATGCAGCTTTCTGACCCTTTCGATCCCACTTTCCATTCTCAGAATTTCCGCAGTCCGTGGATTCTTTGCAGACCCGTTCAAACGCGAATTCTAGTTTATCATCAGCATCCCAGAACGGCTCGATCTTCAGATCGATCAATTCTGCAAGTTTTGTAGCGATTGCAGATTCTAGCTCATCCTTTTCAATCTTCTTCGCAATGACATAGATCCTAAAAAGCTTCTCGGATTGAGAACCCAACGGCTTAGCGTCATGCTCAACCCGAGAAAGATTTTCGGGAGTCATGTCAAGTTTGTCCGCAACGTCTTTTGCTTTCCATCCCATCGCATGGCGGAGAAAACGAATCTCAGCGCCGTTCAGCTTCCGAGGACTAAGTGCGCGCGTTGCTGCAACACGATGCAAAAGACCTTCCAAGTCCGGAATAGTGGTCTTCAGAACCTTACTACACTCACTGCAGATCTCCTCTTTGACAGCACCAAACAAGATAACATCAAAGGGTGCACCGAGAAGATCTGCTCGGTACTCAGGGACCAGTCTCACAACTGGACTCCCCCTACAAACCTTGCATTTCTCCATGGCTAGCTCCTCGCTAATTTGACAATTCCCTTGATGCAAAGGTGGTACCGATCGACGAAGACCTCCATAGACATCCGAAGGTGTTCATCATCACAGGTTTCTCCCTCTACAATCCAAGTCACGCCGTTGGCGTCTTCTTTCTCACTGTGCACGACGATCCCCGTGCGCAGTGCGTTGTTCACCTCCGAGAGGTAGATCCCCTGGTCTCGCATTTCCCGTTCTACTTCCGGAGCGAACGCGATCTCTGAGAAGTAGCTCTTTACGAATTCACGGAGATATTCCGTTTCGACCTTAAGGCGGGCTGCAGACATCGGGTGCTCCCCACTGGAGATAGACGTCAAACCCTAAGGCTTTCTTGATCTAAGGTCAATTTTTCTATATCTGGACGTCCACGGCTAGCCCGACCGATTCTAGTGGACTCATTTGGTCGTCAAGTCGTGCGTTCCTTCGCCTCGACCAGGATCCAGTCGCGGAAGGCCTTGGCCT
>CAZVEZ010000286.1:0-3488 GCA_964626135.1 uncultured Nitrospira sp. | reverse complement strand
TATACGGCGCTGGTGCCGGCGATCGCTGGAGAAAGTCTGGCGGAACGCTTGAAGGCCTCTATGGGGCTGGGCGCGTCGGCATTGGCGCTGGAACGGTACCCCGATGCAATCGAGGCATTGACTCAAGCCCGGCGTCTGTTGGAAAGCCACGAGCCGATGCGCCGCACGGAGCTTGCCGGCGCCGTAGCCGTCCGGTTGACGAAAGCCGACTATCAGCCGATCGTCGCCGGCCTCTTGGCTCAAGCGCATCGCGGGAACGGCGATCACGAAGCGGCGCTCGCGAATTTCGAAAGGCGGCGACACGCTCTGCGCTCGCTGTGGCGTGACCGCCGGCTGGAGACCTATTTGCAAGAAGCGGCGGCCGCCTCGCATCACATGGCGTATTCGGCGATACAGCTCGGACGCGTGCCGGATGCCGTCAAACATCTCGAAGAGGGATTGGCCGATGCGGCTGCCTACCGCAAACTCAGCGGCGTCGAAGTGGATGACGTGACGCTGTCATTACTGGAAGCTGCGCTCGATCTGCACCTGACGGGCGGTGTGCCGCTCACATCGTTTTCCTTCGACTTGCCGGATATCATTAACCGGACCTTTCTCGCCATGAATCGCAACCTCAATCCGCGCTGGCGACGGCAGAACAATCTCTTCACGTCATATTTGACAGTGATCGATCTGGATCGGCTGTAGATGTGGTCGTGACGGAATGGGAGACCGGCTACGGGACGGTACCCGTGAGTTTTGATATTCCAGGCCACACGTCCGGCAGGGAGCCGGGAGTAAACCGGTTGCGATTGGGTGTCCGGACGGCCGGCAGCATTACAGCGTCGAAGGGAATAATACCGTTCTGATGGAGCAGCCAGGCAACAAAGGCATACACTTCATCTGGGGTAAGGGATTGTGGTGCCGAGGGACAGAATTGAACTGTCGACACCAGCCTTTTCAGGGCTGTGCTCTACCAACTGAGCTACCTCGGCACGGGTACGGCAAAGTGAGCGACGCACTGTTACAGGATCGTTAGGGAAAAATCAAGCCGTTTGGTTCATTTGGTTTGTTTCGTTGGTTTGGTTCAACCAAATAAACAAGACAAACTACACAAACATAATACACAAGATAGGCTGTGGCGGAGAGGGAGGGATTTGAACCCTCGGTAGAGGTTTTGCCCCTACGACGGTTTAGCAAACCGTTGCCTTCGGCCACTCGGCCACCTCTCCGCTGGTCTCAGCTCTATGCGGGGTTCCCATTCATCCGCGGCGCAGATCGATGACCGTAGGAAGACCTGCAAATGAGGTGTGATCTTACTCCAGGCACTGTGAGAGGTACAAGCAATTCGCGAGGCAGGTTAAGAAATACTCTCGACGGTGATGGCGAAGCGTCACATGTCTAACTGCTTAGTCCATGGAAGTAGAACCGGTCTTTTCGCAATCTGGACGATGGCGGATGAGAGACTCCTGGTCCATTGCTGCGTCTGTTTGATCTTGAGCGTGATAACAGGGCTCCCGATTTGAGATGGAATAGGTTGGGTCTGCAGGCGCTTATCTGGAGTCGTCTCCGCACGGAAGGCGGTAATGCTGGCAATGGATGCCGCGTAACGGAGTTCAACATGGCCTGGTCTAACAACACCGCTCAGTGCCAACATGCGCATTGCGGTGCGTTTCTGTTTCACCTGTGCTCTACGTGACTTGATGTAGTGGATCGGGGAGGAGAGTGCGCGCATCATGTGTTCCTTCTGTGTTGAGGTGTGACAGGAGCCCCTTACATCCAGAGTATTCGGTCGAGGTCTTCTTCGAGCCCGCGGGGACGCTGACACTGAGAACAGCGGGCGAAGAGTCCATCAGTGCGCGGCGGCATGTTCCCGCGAAGCACGAGCTGATATTTATGACCTCCGCAGAAGGGGCAGGCTTTACCGTCCAATTCCCGGCGAATGGCCCCGATCTTCCCAATCTGTTTGTGCATCGGCTTTCTCTCCATGAAGCAATCCCTATGAGTTGCTGTTGTTGGTCATATTGAGGCAGGTCAGAATTTTTGAAAATACCGAAGAGGTAGGTGCGATTGAACTAAAGAGGGGCACATGTTTGGCGAGACCAATCATGTTCGTGCGAGAATAAATCATCATAATATGAATACCTTAGGATGGTAGAGAAAGGTGTTACTAGATGTATATAGAATGGAATGAAACCGTCTCAGGCCAGAACAAGAATGTACAAGCGCACGAGGCGTAGCAGGCTGAACGGGAACTGTTTATAGCACCGGGGTGAGTATCAGCAGTCGAGTCGAAGGAGGATTACAGGGATGAACCTACTAGTGTAGTGTATCAGTAATATCTTTACAATACTGGTCGGGTCTGGTAGTGTCCACGGTATGTGGAATCCCACCGACTCGTTGCGGATGACTGTCGAACAGAAACACACGTTGGGGGTGTGGATTCGGGCGAAGACCACCCCCCAGAGGATCGTCCTGCGGTCGCGGATTTGCCTGCTGGCGGCCGAGGGGCTCTCCAATAACGCGATTGCCCATCGCTTGGAGACCTCGCGTCCAACCGTGCTGCTGTGGCGGAAACGGTTCAACCAGGCGGGACCGTCGGGTCTGTCCGAGGATGCGCCGCATGGGCCCAGTGCGCAACGGTTGTCGCCCCGGAAAGTCCGGGCCATCGTGGAGGCCACCCTGCAGACCACGCCGCCCGACGCGACCCAGTGGAGCACGCGGACGATGGCGAATGCGCACGGGGTCAGCCATGCCAGCGTGGCGCGGATCTGGGACGCGCACGGCTTGAAACCGCACCGGAGCAAAACCTTCAAGTTGTCGACCGACAGGCGGTTTGTCGAGAAGTTGACGGATGTGGTCGGCGTCTACCTCAACCCCCCGGACAAGGCGCTGGTGCTCTGCGTGGATGAAAAATCGCAGGTGCAGGCGTTGGACCGGACGCAACCGGGCTTGCCGATGAAGAAGGGGCGCTGCGGCACCATGACGCACGACTATAAGCGCCACGGGACCACCTGCCTGTTCGCGGCGCTCAATGTGCTCGACGGCACCGTGATCGGCACCTGTTACCCGCGGCACCGCCACGAGGAGTTTCTGAAGTTCCTGCGCACCATTGACCGAGACACGCCGCAGGGGGTGGCCCTCCACTTGATCCTGGACAACTACGGGACACACAACCACCCCCAGGTGAAGACGTGGCTTGAGAAGCATCCACGATTCCACTTGCACTTTACCCCGACGAGTGCCTCGTGGCTGAATCTGGTCGAACGATGGTTCGGGGAGATCACGCGCAAGCGGATTCGGCGAGGCGTCTTCAAGAGTGTCCCGGAACTGGTCAAGGCGATCGACGAGTTCATTCGACTCACGAACAAGAACCCCAAGCCGTTCATGTGGACCAAAACAGTCGAAGACATTCTGGAGAAGATCAAGCATTGTAAAGCCGTTATTGAGACACAACACTAGTGATGAACGCCATTCGATTCTAGTGGCAGGAATGACAATTATGCTAC
>CAZVEZ010000285.1:0-3505 GCA_964626135.1 uncultured Nitrospira sp. | reverse complement strand
CCGCACGTTTCGCGATGGTTCGCGTATGCAGTTTGACCTGACATTTCCCAACCAGGGCTTCAATCGCGTGGCAGACTGGTTGTGCGACGACTGGAAGAAGATCGGCCTGCGGGTGGCGCCTCGCGAACGGGACCTCAACCTCCTGGCGGTGGAGCTGGTTTCCAACACCTTTGATCTTAAGATCTGGAACATGAACGGCAAGATCTACGATCTGATCGAGCCGAAGGTGTTCGTCGCCAGTCGTCCGGATTCCCAATACGCGACTGCCTGGGGGACATGGTTCGCAAATGGCGGCCTGCAGGGAAATCCACGGGCTGAGCAAGGGGCCGGGCGTCCACCTCCGGAAGGGCATCCGATGCGGCGCTCGATGGAGTTTACGGCTGCGGCCTTGGCCGCGCCGACGCGCGCCGAGCAGGCCGAGCTGTTTCGCGAGACGTTGAAGATCGCGGCGGAGGAAATGTGGTGTATCAGCGCTGTTCAGCGGTCGTTGGTGCTGGCTGTCGTTAAGAACGGGTTCCGCAATGTGCCCGAAACTGGCTTCTACAACTGGGACTTTGTTTCCCCCGCCAACCTCGGCTTGGAGACCTACTTCTTCGACGAACCCTACGACTCGCCGGGAGCCATCTCGCAGATGAAGCAATCGATGATCGAAGTGATACCAGCTCCGCAGTCGGTCGTATCAGATGGCAGTGAAACCGCGAACATGAAGGCAGGCGCTAAGCTTGGCCGCCTGGTGAGAATGGCCGTCGTCCTGACCTTCGTGCTGGGGCTCGCTATGGTTGCGGTACGGCATCCGTATATTGGTAGGCGCCTGGCGCTCATGGTTCCAACCGTAGGGGTGATTTCAGTCTGCACGTTCGCTATCATTCAGCTTCCGCCGGGCGACTACCTCACCACGCAGGTGATCATGCTTCAGGTGCGCGGCGAAGCGGCGGATCTCCAGCGCATGGAGGATATCCGGCAGCTCTTTCATCTCGACGAGTCGGTGGTATCCAGGTACCTGCGATGGATAGGCATACACTGGTTTTTCACCTTCAACGAGGCGGACCAAGGCCTGCTGCAGGGCAATCTAGGTCGGTCAATGGCGTCGCTCGAGATGGTCAACAATTTGGTGGGCGAGCGAATTCTGCTTACGGTTCTAGTGAGTTTCGGAACGATTCTCTTAACCTGGGCCATTGCGCTGCCGATCGGCATCTATTCCGCTGTCCGGCAATACACGCTTGGCGATTATGTTGCGACGCTGATCGGTTTCTTGGGGATGTGTGTGCCCAATTTTCTACTTGCGATCATTCTGATGTTCATGGGATCTCACTTTCTCGGCGTGAATGTTTCTGGATTGTTCTCACCCGAGTATGCCGCCCAACCTGAGTGGACCTGGGGCAAATTCGTCGATTTGATGATGCACATATGGGTGCCGATCGTGGTGCTCGGCGTTGGCGGAACGGCCGCCATGATTCGCGTGATGCGGGGCAACCTGCTCGACGAGCTGCGGAAACCCTACGTGACGACGGCTCGCGCAAAGGGCGTGCGGCCGGTCAAACTGCTGATCAAATATCCCGTGCGCCTCGCATTGAACCCATTCGTCTCAGGGCTCGGCGCATTGTTTCCACAAATCATTTCGGGCGGAACGATCGTGGCGCTCGTCATGAGTCTTCCCATGGTCGGGCCGCTCTTGCTGAATTCTCTGCTCAACCAGGATATGTTTCTAGCGGGATCGATGCTGATGGTCTTGAGCGTAATCGCGGTCATCGGAACTTTAGTCAGCGATCTGCTGCTGCTCTGGCTGGATCCGCGCATTCGAATGGAAGGAGACCCGAAGTGATAGACTCGGAGAAATCCAGAGTTCCGGCTCAACCATCGCCTCGGCCCCTGGCCCTGCCCGATACTCCGGAAACGTGCGCGGAGGATATGCTTTCGCAGTGGGCCTTGATCCGGCGGTCATTCGCCAAGCACAAGCTCGCGGTGCTCTCGGTCCATGTATTGATAGTGCTTTACGTCGTTGCAGCATTCGGTGGCTTTTTTGCTCCCAACGAACCAGCGGCCAAGCAACTTGATTACGCGTACTGTCCACCGATGGTTCCGAGATTCGACTTTAAGCAGGGTCTGTATATCTATGGGATGCGGCTCCAAGAGGATCCGATTTCGCTACGAAAGTATTATCTAGAAGATCGTTCCGAGGTGGTGCCGCTTGGCTTTTTCGTCAAAACCGAGGTAACGCGTGACCATGAGTCACCGACAACTGCCCGGCGTTTTTTCGGAGTGAAAGATGAGCGGTGGCGTGCTTCCAATTCTCTGGAGATCAGCGGGCGCGAGCCCCCGCCTTTTCTGCTGCTCGGAGGCGATGGCTATGGCCAGTGTATTTTCAGCCGGCTGATCCACGGAGCCCGCGTTAGCCTCTCAATCGGATTGGTCTCGATTCTCTTCACTTTCTTCTTTGGCGTTACGATTGGCGGAATTTCCGGTTACCTTGGCGGGAAGGTCGACAGCTTCATCCAGCGCGTCATCGAAATTGTGAACGCCTTTCCTCAATTGCCGCTCTGGCTCGGAATCGCAGCGATCCTGCCGGGCGATTGGCCTCCGCTGCATATCTATTTCACCATCACCATCGTGTTGAGCCTTCTGAACTGGACGGGGCTGGCTCGGGTTGTTCGTGGAAAGATCCTCTCCCTGCGGGATGAAGACTATGCTGTGGCTGCGCGGTTGCTGGGTGCCTCGCATACCCGCATCCTGTTCCGTCACCTGCTCCCAGGGTTCACGAGCCATATCATCGTCACGCTGACATTGGCGTTTCCGACTATGATCCTCGGCGAGACGGCACTCAGTTTTCTTGGACTTGGTCTGCGGGCACCCATCGTTAGCTGGGGGGTGATGCTGCAGGACTGCCTTAACTTGCAGATCGTGGTAAATTACCCCTGGCTGCTCATGCCAGTGGTCTGCATCGTGGTGGCCGTGCTGGCTTTCAACTTTCTGGGAGACGGCCTGCGCGATGCTGCCGACCCCTATTCGACTCGATGAATCATGGAAACTGCTGCCAGTAACGAGAATATCCTCGAAGTTCGAGACCTGAGCACGCACTTCTTCACCGACGATGGCGTATTGCCAGCCGTTCGGGGCTTGAGTTTTTCGATCCGACGCGGCCGCACGCTCGCGCTGGTCGGAGAGTCAGGCTGCGGGAAGTCGGTCGCGAGCTATTCGATACTCCGTCTCATTCAGCCTCCCGGGCGCATCGTCGAAGGCAGCGTAGTACTGCACTCGAAGACGATGGGCACCGTCGATGTATTGTCTCTCTCCGAAAAAGCCGATGCGATTTACCAGATTCGCGGAGGAGTCGTTAGTATGATTTTTCAGGAACCGATGACCGCGCTTTCGCCCGTGCACACCATTGGCGATCAGATCATGGAGGCAATCCTGCTTCATCAGAAGTCGACCAGAAGCAAGGCACGCGAGACGGCGATTGCGATGCTGCGAAAGGTCGGCATGTCCTCGCCGGAGACGCGCATCGACC
>CAZVEZ010000284.1:0-3569 GCA_964626135.1 uncultured Nitrospira sp. | reverse complement strand
TCGGCCGGTGTTCTATTTAGGGCCAGGGCTGGGAGGCTCTCGGAGCGTCATCAGAGCACCGTTGGGTTACCGCTCTTGCTGAGCCAGAGCGACTGCCCGTGGCGGTGGCGACGAATGTTCGAAGCAACACCTTAGCGAAGCTCTGGTGTGGCAAGTTTTCGTCGCCAAGTGGAGGCGAAGCCTAGAGTGGTCAACGGCGCTCTGTGGCTGCCAGCGGAGAGAGCCTCCCAGCTCTGGTCCGCCCTCTCACACCGGCCACTTCTCCTCTTTCCACGCCATCTCCCAAAACATCCACTCATACCGCGAACTGATCACGAACGATTCTTCCATCCTCCGCTTTTCTTCCTTGCCCGCCGTCTTGGCCCACTGATCGACTTTCTTCCTCATCCAGCGCTGCACCTCGGCAAACTCCGGGGAGGCGTAGAGCATAAGCCAGTCCCGGTAAGGATGATTCTTTTTCGGCGGGCCATGCTTCAAGAGATGCTGCCCGACGACGCAGTAGATCCAGGCGCAGGGGAGTGCGACGACAGTGATCTCCGCTGCCGAGCCTGTGTGAGCGATGGTGAGCATGTGTCTGGTGTAGGCATAGTTCGTCGGCGCCATGGGCACGGACGACATCTGTTTGGCGCTCATCTTCCACCGTGACCCGTACCCTTCATGGAGGCTGCGCTCGACGACGATCGTTTCCTCAGCCAGTTTGGTGAAACGTAGCGCTGATTCTGAATCCGGCGCTTTCATCGAGCCGGCAGAAAATACGCGGGCGAGGTCGCCGAGAAATCGCGCGTCTTGCAGGATGTAGTACTTGAATTTGCGTTCAGGCAAGGTTCCCTCGCCCAACGCCACAACGAACGGATGAGTCAGCTGGGCATCCCAGATGGGTGCGGCAAGTTGTCGTAGGTGATTAGTAAATGACATATGATCCTCTTGCAATATAGAAGGTCGCTCCTGAAGCGCATCTCCCTAGAAAGAAATAAAGAGGAAATCAATGTAGGTTTCGTTTCACGCTTCACGAGATACGCTTCACGATTTTTGTGTCTGTTCGGGCCAGGGCCTCGGTAGGCGATTGATGCCGTCGAGCGCGGCGACTTTGTAACATTCCGCCAGGGTCGGGTAGTTGAAAACTGTGTCGATGAAGTAATCGATCTTTCCCCGGTATGCCATGACGGCTTGGCCGATATGAATGAGCTCTGTGGCCCCTTCTCCGATGGCATGGACACCCAGGAGTACGTGAGTTTGGCGATGAAACAGCAGCTTCACCATACCGGTTTCATCACCGATGAGCTTCCCGCGGGCAATTTCCCGATAATGTGCGATGCCGGCGGCATAAGGAATTTCCGCTTTGACCAGCTCCTCTTCATTCTTCCCCACCATGGAGATTTCCGGAATGGCATAGATGCCGTAGGGCAGGAGGTCCGTATCGGTATTGTCGGAATAGTTGAAGGCATGGCAGGAGGCATGCCGCCCTTGCTGCATGGATGTCGAAGCCAAGGCGGGAAAGCCGATGATGTCGCCGACGGCGTAGATATGGGGGACCGATGTTTGGAAATGTTCATTGACGGGCACGCGGCCTCGCGCATCCGGTGCGATCCCGACGGCATCGAGGTTCAGTTGTCTTGTGGCGCCGATGCGTCCGATGGCGTACATGAGTGTCGTGGTGCTGATCGGCGGGCGGTGTGTCAGGGTGACCGTAATCGTTCCATCCGATTCTTTTTGGATCGCGACGACTTCTTCTTCATGGTAGATCGTCACGCCGATGTCCGTGATCTGTCGTTGCAGGGCATCGATGATCTGAGCGTCCACGAATTCGAGCAAGCGAGGCCGCTTGTCGATCAGAACGACCGGCACACCGATCGCAGCCAGGATCGATGCGTACTCTGTGCCGATCACGCCGCCGCCGACGATGACCATCGATGTCGGAAGGTATTTGAACGTGACGAGGCCGTCGGTATCGATGATTGTTTGACCATCGAATGGAATGTCGGGCGGCCTGCTCGGCTCTGTCCCCACTGCAATGATGATCACACGGGCACAATGTTCGATCGACGTGCCGGCCTGTTGAATGAGGAGCCGGTGAGGGTCGAGGAAGCGGGCCTCTCCGTGGATCAGATCGATGCCATTGCGCGCCAACTGGCCCTGCACGATTTTGATTTCATTGTTGACGATGTGATTGGCGCGAAAGGCGAGGTCTTCGATCGTGATCGTTTTTTTTAGGCGATACTCGGCTCCGTATATGCTGCGTTGACGGAACCCCGCGAGGTAGAGGACGGCTTCGCGGAGCGCTTTGCTGGGGATGGTGCCGGTGTTGGTGGAGACGCCGCCGACCGCTTTGCGCTCGATGATGCCGACGGTCTTGCCGAGCTTGGCGGCTTGGACCGCGGCCTTCTGGCCCGCGGGCCCGCTTCCTATGACGAGAAGATCGTATTGGGCCATCAGGCGTCCTGCCTATACAGGTTGACATTCAGGTGTTGACAGCACAGTTCGAAGCTCCTGGTTCGGCAGTCCAGACTTCGAACCCGGAACCTCGAACTACATGGCGTCGGCTTCAACCTCAGCCTTTCCCGGCCTAGCTTCCGGTGATCAATGACTTGGCCACAGCGAAGGCTTCTTCCATGTTCGGCAGCTGGGTCAGCTCGGGAGTGATTTGCAGATGCCGTACGGTGTTGTTGGCATCGATGACCATGACGGTACGTGCGAGGACATGGGGGCCCTTGAGATACAGTCCGTAGGCTTTGCCGAATTCAGCATTCCGATAATCCGAAAGGAAAGTCACATTGGCGATGTTGGCTTCCTGCGCGAATCGTTTTTGTGCAAAAGGAGTGTCGACACTTACGGTTACCAATTCGATCATCTTGTCGAGGCCCTTATTCTTTTCGCTCAGATAATGAGTCTGTTGTTCGCATACCGGGGTGTCGAGCGACGGCACGACACTGATGATCCTTACCTTGCCTTTGCCCTTTGTCTCAGTCACGGCGATCGGCGACAAGTCCGTCTGTGTCAGCTGCACCTCCCGGAGGGAGTCGCCGACTTTGATGCCGGTTCCCGAGAGCGTCAGGGGGCTCCCCTTAAAGAGGACCGTACGGCCCTCACCAGCCGTGGTGCTGCCGTCGGCGACGGTGATGTTCTTATAGGAAAAACCGGTTCCGCCGGTCGTTCCGCATCCGGTAAGCCCCAGTGCCGTGCAGAGTGCGGCTCCAATGATCATGCGATGTACTGCCATCATAATAGCTATCCTCCTTGGTGAAGCGATGGTGGCTATTCTATCAAGAAGATGTCGGTGCGTGCCGGTGTCGTACGCATAATGTCGCGCGGCCGCACTGGCACAGTACCATTTCGTTGATCCGCATGTATCGCACAAGAGAATGACATCGCGCAAGATAATCGTGAGAGACAAATGGGACGAGTTGATCTGGTGTGTGTTGTTCCTCTGGTTCGTTGCGTTCAACCGGATAAACCGAACAGACCAAATAAATAGGGGAGCCGGCCGGTTTTCTCCCCATGATGCGCCAATCTGCTGGCAGGCTGTTGACAAAGTCCGCCAGCATCGTTCTCGCCGCGCTCAGAGGCTCAAC
>CAZVEZ010000283.1:0-3583 GCA_964626135.1 uncultured Nitrospira sp. | reverse complement strand
GTCCCATCGGTGGTAAAGGGAGAATTGGTCATTCCACTCGCTTGCCAGTCAACTGCTCCACGCAGCCATTGAGCGTACTGTACTTGGAATAGTCGGCTTCCGGGATCTCCACGCCAAAGGCTTTGTGGATCATGACCACAAAGTTAAGAAAGTCCATCGAGTCGGTATCCAGCTGATCACGGAAGCTGACGTCGGGTTTCAAGGCCGTCAAGTCTGCCTCCGGGGCGATCTCGCCAGGGAGTCGAAGGACCGTCTGTCTAATTTCATCCGGCGTGAGGGGAGTGTTCACAGCTGTCCGGGTTGTTGCAACAAACGATCGACGGTTGAAAGAAAGACCCCGACGCGATGATCGTCGGTTACGCGATGATCCGCCCACAGGCTTGCGGTCACGACCGGCCTCGAGACGACCTGTCCCTCGCTGACCCACGGACGATCCCCAACTTTTCCGAAACCGACTAAGGCGACCTGCGGCGGATAAATCACACCGAGGCACAGAGGAGCCTCCCCTCAGCAGGGGGACTGCAAGGCATAGACCATTGCGGCTAAAACAGAAAATCGGAAATCTACCTGCAAATCAGGAGGTCCGAGCATGGAGCAGGAGCCAAACATTTACCTCGGCTGTGGCAGAAGTCGCCAGGTTTCTCCGATGCCAGTGGAGAATTGCGCCAATTCCAGTACCTGCGTTTTTATCAAAATGGCAACCGGCCGCGACCTCTGCTTAGCCTTTGTACAGTGGAGGCAGCGTTGACGGACAAAGACCTTAAAGTGGACCCGACTCATCGCACACTGTCTTCTATAATCCCACGCGCCATCTCACTTGCGTTGCAGTCTTGTATCGGGTGCCTCCATTCTCTTCTCCGCTGCAAAGGCCTGAAAATCTCTCCGGGGTGAACTGAGTCGTCTATTCCGGATCTGGAATCCGCTTCGTCGAAACGATCAACTCATCGTACCAGGTGTAGGCCGTCGGATGGTTGGCGGACGGGTCTTTGTTCGTGTTGTATGGGAGCAGCCAAAGCTTGCCGTACTTGGCATCGGGGTTGCTGTTGGCAAGGTCGTATCCTGTGCCGGTTCCGGGGATTTGCATCCCTAACAGGGTGGCCGGTTCCGGGCTGAGATCCACCACGAGCTTTGACGGCTGGTGTTCGCGGGCTACCCATAGTTGGATCGTACTGTCCCCATGGTACCGGCCGTCGTTCTTGTACCAGGTGCCGATTTTGACGTGCACTTGGAACGTCATCCATTCATCGGGATGGTAACGCGCACTGCTTGTGCTGAACAGTCCCTCGTATTGTCCATCCTTCCCCCCGCAGCTGTGGTACATGGCTGGAAAGCCAAGATGGTAGGGGTTGTTGACCACGAGCTCCAGTTGTGTGCAGGAATAGGCTATGGCTCCCGGCCGGTCTCCTTCTCCCACGATGAACTGTTTCCAACCTCCACCTCCCGGAAAATCCGTATTCAGAAACTCCGGAGAAAACCGCTGCCGCCATTGGATGTAGAACTCATCTCCTTCGCCGAATTGAGCCGAGAGGTCGTCTTTGAAATTCAGCCAGAAACTGCCCGAGGAGTCGGAGCCCGATCTCGACGGAACTTCAAATCGCAGAGATCCGGAACCGGAGGCCTTCACATCGGTGACGACCCTGCCGAGTTTGTGCTTCTGCCCCCATGGCGGATAAATGTGAGGATCGATATCTGAGGCGGAGTCGAATCCGATGCATCGAATGACACCCGGACTGTGACAGCGAGCCGGAAAGTCGGCTCCCTGACCGGGAGGGAGCGCAGTGGCGCATCCGAAAAGGCTCAGTCCAAGGACGAGCTGTATGAGATGGGAAATGGGGCGGGGGCCTCGTCTATGCCGGAACAAGCGAAACGAAAATGAGAACATCATGCACGTCCTTCGATCATGGCGGACCGGTCGTGCGATCTTGCTCCGCCGCCACAGCGGACGTCAACTCAATTGCGCGTGCGCCAGGCAATCAGCGCACAACGAGCACAGAACGGCCGGCCCGATGCACGATCCCGTGCGAGACGCTGCCCAGCAAGAATCGCTCGAGACCCTTCCGTCCATGGGAACCGATCACGATGAGATCGTGGCTCTGTCCCACTTCGCAGACGGCCGTGACGGGATCACCGACACGGACATCGGTGGACAGGGTGAAGTGCGGGCCGGCCAACGCCTGAGCCGTATCGTTCACGACCTGTTCAGCTTGCTGCGCACTTTGCTCAGACCAACCTTCGAGTCCCACCGTCAGACGCGGAGCGACCAGATGCAGCGAGAGGACGACCGAGAGGATGGTGACTGCGACAGGATTCTTGAAAGGGTGCGACATTAGCCATGTTTGCAGACGGATTGCATCCTCGCGCCCCTCCACCGCCAAGAGAACGCGGGTGATGGGGCGGGCCTTCCCTTTCACGATCAAAGTCGGCACTGTGGCATGGAGCAGGACGCGGTGCGACACGCTGCCGATAAACGCTTCCGTTACCCGGCTGCGATCGTGCGTGCCCATGACGATGAGGTCGGCCCTTTCCGTGGCGGCGCTGTCGAGAATGAAGGCAGCCGGGTGCTGGACTTCGCACAATGTCCGGATGGAAGGGGTCTCAGCCGGCAGTAAAGTCCGGCAGCGCTCAACGGCCTGACGACCGGCATCGATCATGGCCTGGCGGAAATCGTCATACCCTTGCACATTGAATGCTCCGGCCACGACGGGGGATTGGAACATGCCCAGATCCACGCCATGGACGAGCACGATGTCATCCGGCTTGTAGAGGAACCCGATCTGTTCCACAGCGGCAAAGGCTTCTTCCGACCAATCCACACCGGCTAGGATTCTCATGGCTATCTCCCTGTGATTTAGAATAGCGGGTGCGGCGCCGTGCCGAACGGCAAGACCCTTGGTGCGTCGCCGGCATTTCCGCGAATGCGTTAGACGTCGCTTTCACGTGTCAAATTGAGACCAGGGTTCAACAGGTCCATGTGACCCGCACAAATCCTTCATCCTGGTCGTAATGCAATTCCAGCGTCCCGTGATAGGCGTGTTTCAGCGCCTCGCCGATTCGCCGGGGCAGATGGGTATCGGTCGTCGAAATGACCAGACCCTCAGGTCGGGATTCAATCCCCATGATCCGGGAGAGCGGGTGTTCCTCTTTCTCCTTCTTCTCCGTATTGTTGACGAGGCCGATCAGCTGTTCATGCCGGGTATCTTTGAACGGCCCTTTGATTGTCACGAGACCTTTGGGGTAGGCATCCAGTATCCGGTGACAGGCCGGACAGAGAGTATCGTGCGCGTCTGCCGGTTTCGCATCCCAGGTCCATCGCCCCTTGTGAAAGACTGCCCCGCAGGTGGGACAGGCAGTGGGCTCTTTGAGCTTCCCTCGCAGTTTATAGGTGTCGTGTTCGTATTCTTGATACGTTTGGTCTCTTCGATCTCCCAATCCCGACGGGATCTTGGCATGTGAGGACATGGTGCGGGAATCCTCCTTCACTGACCAGAAAGCTTACGAGGCCGGCGAAGAGGGGGTGTGTTCGAGCAGCGCCCCCTCAGCCAGGTTCAAGTAGGTGACGACATCGCGATCTTCGACTTGCGTG
>CAZVEZ010000282.1:0-3594 GCA_964626135.1 uncultured Nitrospira sp. | reverse complement strand
CAATAGATCGATCAGCCGCTGCAACGAGGATTTCGGTAAGAGGGTTGGGGCCTGCTCACTCCCTGGCTTCATGCGTCTCCTTCATCACGAGCTGTTCCGCATCCGACCAATCTTGAGGAGCTGTCTGGCAAAGACTTACCAGTACTCCCCCGCCTGATAGAACAGCCCCATGCCACCGCGAATCTATCTCACGACGAGGACTGAGCAGGAACTGTGGTGCACCACCCGCGTCGACACGCTCCCGAGGAGAAACCGGGCAATGGCGCCAAGCCCTTGGGCTCCCATCACGATCAGCTCGGCATGGTGCCTGGCGGCCACCGTCATGATCTCTTCGGCGGGCTTCCCGGGCTGACAGACAGCCTCAGCCTCAAATCCCGCCCGGATCAGCTTCCGCACGCTCTGTTTGAGTAATTTCCCGGCATCCTTCAGCTCCTGGTAACTGCTGAACGGCATCACATGAATCACGCTCACATGGATCGGCACGCGCCTGCCCTTGCCGGTCGAACGATCCGCCTGAAACCTGGTCAACACAAACTCAAGTGCTCGGGCCGATGCGTCCGATCCATCGGTCGCCAGGGCGATCCGCCTCACCGGTACCGCCGCGTTCTTGACGACCAGCACAGGACAGGGCGCATATTGGACAAGCTTCGTCGAGACACTGCCGAGCATGAAACGATCGATAGCATCGAGACCTTGACTGCCCGACACCAGGAGCCCGTCCCGTTTCGGCGCACGTTTCAAGATCGTCGGTGCGACCGCTCCTTGCTCCTTGCGGGCCGTGCCCTTGAGCTTCAGCGACGCCAATTGCTGTTTGGTCTCCTTGAGAATTCTGACTGAGCGCGCTTTCAGGCGCTGGATTTCTTTCCGGCGATATTGCTCGCTGCCTGCCTGCGAAAGAAACGGTGCGCGGAGCGCGCGGAGATCCAACACATGCAGCACCTTCACACATGGAGGCTCGACGAACGGCAACTTGGCAACCCAGTTCAACGCCTGTCGACTATACTTCGATCCATCTATCGCCACGAGCACTTTCATGCTGCCCACCCTTTCAAAGGTCATCGTGAGCCATCAACTTTTCCCTGTGTCTGTTGACTTCCTTTTAGACAGGCCCAATCATAGCACCGTTCAGGAACCCCATACTCCGGCCTGACCGTAGACCGACTTGAGTAAGAACCACATCCGCTCATTCACGGGCTTCGTGGATCTCTTCCATCACGATCGCCTCCGCATCGAACCAGTCCTGGAGGTCATGACCTTCCCGCCGCCCTCGCCGCTCCCATAACTCGCGGGCTTTCGTCGCAATCCGTTCCCACATGCCTATCGGCAGTTCAACGGATTTCTCCATCGTGCCTCCAGCGAGGGTCGCACGGGTCTGCGAGATGCCGCGCTTCTTCGCCGTTCCCTTCGAATTCATCGGCCCTTGCTCGCGTCCATCTTCACCATCATGTCATCACCTTCTAAGATTAGTGGTCACGTGACACCACGCACATCTATCTCGCCTGAAGCCGAAACAGTATGCTCACAAGTACTCCAGATACTTGTCCTGTTCGAGTGTTCTAAACAGATCATTGAGCGCCGCGAAAACAACGCTTGGGACAGGGCGCGTGAAAAGAGCGACCTTTTCTACAGCCTGCTACTGTGGCAACCGTGGTGATGTGGATCGGCATGTCGCGTGAGCCTGTTCCGCGTACCGACCCTGCGCCACTGGATCCACAATGTGTCCGCACTGCACGCAGCGCCAGCCCCAGAGCGGGCCGCTGTCGAGCAGGAGTTCCGGCAGTTGCTCCGGAACCAGTAAGCCCTCGCAGCGGCGACACCCATTGTGGTTGTTCCGCTTCTCTTCGGTGGACTCATGTCCCATGCCTGAGCCGGCTGGTGTCACACTCGCCGACTTCGGCGATCTGACGCGGTAGACTCCTGGTTTTTCTTGACTGAGATGGACCTGTCCCTCTCGGCTCATCCGGTCCACTTCATAGAAGATCTGGTACCAGGTGAGCCCCGGGCAGACAGTGACGATCTGCTCGAACAAACAGCTTGTCCCAGGCGCGACCGCCAACGCTTCCAAAATCAACTCTTCTGCTGTCGCTTTGCGTGCATGACACCTTCTTCTGTTATGCCTCCAAGAATCTCGGGTATCAAGCTGTGCAGATTGGATGCCAGAAGAACGAGACGCTCATCACCTCGCCCCATGAGAGCAAACAGCATCCATTCCCACAAGAAGATGAGAAAACGCGCTGGCGCTCCTGACTATCCTGAGGAATTACGCGACAGAACCACGTGCGGGCCTGTCGCCGGACGCCACAAGCATGCTTCCCGCTCGCTCGACTAATCGCCGTTAAGACCTGCGCAGCCCTTTGAAAGCTCTTTCAAATCTCTGGGCTCAATGCCTGCTGGTATGCGAGATGCATTTTCTGATGAACGCGACGTTGTCGGATGACAGGGCAACGCATTCCAACAAAGGAGCTCGTGTCTATGGAAACGAATAAGGAAGAGTCGAAAAAGATCACATTGAGTGTCATCAAGGAGGACATCGGCGGATGGGTCGGGCATTCGGCCATCCATCCGGCTTTGATCGAGAGCGCGACGGAACAACTCGCGACGGCCAAAACCAGCGGGATGCTCGTGGACTATCACGTGACGGCTTGTGGGGACGATTTACAGCTCATCATGACGCACCGTCATGGCGTCGATTGCGAAGCAATCCATCGTCTCGCCTGGGAGACCTTCGAAGCTGGAACCCAGGTGGCCAAGGATCTCCATCTCTTATGGAGCGGGGCAGGATCTCCTCTCCGATGCCTTCAGCGGCAATGTCAGAGGCCAAGGACCAGGCGTGGCCGAAATGGAAATCATCGAACGGAAATCAGAGCCGGTCTTGATCTTTATGGCGGACAAAACTTCAGCCGGCGCTTGGAATCTTCCTCTCTATAAGATGTTTGCCGATCCCTTCACGACGGCCGGCCTCGTGATCGCCCCGACGTTGCACCAAGGGTTCCGATTCGAGGTGCAGGATATCCGTGAGCACAAGAAAATCACCTTCGACTGCCCGGAAGACCTCTACGATATGCTCATGTTTATCGGCTCGCCGGCAAAGTACACGGTCAAGCATGTCTTCTCTCGTGCAGACGGGACCATCGCTGCCGCTTCGTCGACAGAACGGCTGTCGCTCATCGCGGGCAAGTACGTCGGCAAGGACGATCCGGTCATGATCGTGCGGGCGCAGCAGAATTTCCCCGCAGTCGGCGAAGCGCTGGATCCGTTTCGCTATCCCTGGATCATCGAAGGCTGGATGCGGAGCTCCCACTACGGCCCGCTGATGCCGGTGTCGGTAAAGCAAGCGACGCCGACCAGGTTCGACGGCCCTCCGCGCGTGGCCTGTGTCGGGTTTCAGCTGGCCGACGGCCGGCTCATCGGACCGCGCGACATGTTTGACGATCCGTCCTACGATGAGGCGAGACGAGACGCCAATCGGGTGGCAGATGTGTTGCGCATGCATGGCCCCTTCGAGCCGCACCGGTTGCCTCTCGACGAAATGGAATATACAACCATGCCGGAGATTATGAAGAAGTTGGAAGGCCGCTGGGTAAAGGTGTAAAG
>CAZVEZ010000281.1:2054-3605 GCA_964626135.1 uncultured Nitrospira sp. | reverse complement strand
CGTTCTCTTCCAATCGGTAGCTCTGTTCTGGTTGGGTCTTATGCTTGTGCTGCTGTTTGCTGTTCAGCTGGGTTGGTTTCCGGCTACCGGCGCGGGTTCCTTTAGAAACTTGGTTCTTCCGGCTCTCACGCTCTCGACATACCCAATTGCGCGGATAACTCGCCTGACACGATCCACCATGCTTGACGCTCTTTCCAAGGAGTATATAACCTCTGCTAGGGCACGCGGACTAGGCGAGTTCCGTGTAGTCGCAAAACACGCCTTTCTCAACGCAGCAGCCCCTATCCTCACGATAATCGGATTGCAAGCAGGTGTCCTGCTGTCTGGCACCGTAACGGTGGAGTTCGTGTTTGCCTGGCCGGGTCTAGGGCTTCTGGCGGTTCAGGCAGTGAATGCGAGAGACGTTACCTTGGTTCAAGCAACAGTTTTGGTCGGCGTAATGACTTTCATCATAATCAACTTCGTTGTCGACATGTTGTACGGCCTGATCGACCCTCGGACGAGACATGGGGTTTGAAGCGCATCGTCCACTTGGGACGCCTATGAGAGAAGAAGGCTGATGTCGAGGAGTGTGGACCGTAAACGCCGATCCCGTACAGAGGTGGTTCGGTCGCGCTTGAAATTGCAGATCGCCTTGCTGGCGATTGCTGTGCTTGTGACTACAATCGCACCGTTGACACCCTTCGTCGATGCATCGTCACATGACCTGCCGCGACGACTCTTGCCGCCCATATGGGCAGAAGGTGGTGAATGGGCGAAGCCTTTGGGGACTGATCACTTCGGCAGGGACATGCTCGCGAGATTACTCGTAGGGGGCCAACTGAGCCTACTGATAGCATTGGGTGCGGTTACAATAGGCGGTGCCTTCGGCGCTATTATCGGCATCGTTGCAGGGTACTTTCGCGGGTGGCCAGATGCCATCATATCTCGTGTTGTAGATGCACAACTGGCTTTCCCCACTTTCCTGCTCGCGGTGGCCCTGGTAGCAACTCAAGGTCGTTCCCTGGTAATGGTTGTGATGGTGCTGTCGGTGGTCGGATGGGCTAGGTATGCCCGCGTTGTCCGCTCGGAAGCGCTGTCTCTGCGCACCCGTACTTTTGTCATGGGCCTCAGGGCAGCGGGGCTAAATCACCGCCAGATAATCGTCAAGCACATGATCCCTAATGCTGGCAACACCATACTGGTGCTGGCCACACTTGAAGTTGGCTTCATGATCCTAGCCGAAAGCGGGCTTAGCTTTCTCGGTCTGGGCGTCGTCGCTCCGCAAGTTAGCTGGGGTGTCATGCTCGCAGAAGGACGAGCCTATATGCAGACAGCCGCGCACCTTGTTTTCTTGCCTGGCCTACTCATCACTCTGACAGTCTTGGCATTGAACGTCGTCGGAAACGGACTGAGAGAATTGTTCAATCCAGAGGAGTCTGAATGACAGCCGCCGACGGACAGTCACTGGTAGAGGTTCGTGACCTGACCGTGGTGTGTGAAGCCGGGATTGAACCCGTCGTGCCGCTAAGCAACGTCTCATTCGTTTTGGGTCAGGGTGAGACTGTTGGA
>CAZVEZ010000281.1:0-2044 GCA_964626135.1 uncultured Nitrospira sp. | reverse complement strand
AATCATTGGTGAGTCGGGAAGTGGCAAAACCACGCTTTCTCGTGTCATTATTGGCCTGTTGGCTAAGAACTGCCGTGTTGCCAGCGGCACCTATGATTTCGGCGGACAAAGGGTGATGAATGCCAAAGGGATCGATATAACAGCGCGTTTACGTGGAACCCGGATAGGAGCCATCTTTCAGAACGCAACTGCATCGCTGAATCCGCTGTTAAAGGTAGGATCACAGATCCTCGAGGTATTGGGTGTCCACGATCGCTCGGCTTCCGTTGAGGACCATTTCTCTCGGATGGTGGAGTCCTTGAAAGGTTTAGGTTTTGCCGATCCGCAGCGAGTGATTGAGTCATATCCGCATGAATTGTCGGGGGGTATGAGACAGAGAGCGGCGATCTCCGTAGCCACAATCCTAGCCCCCGAATTGGTAATCGCCGATGAATGTACCAGCGCGTTGGATGTAACTACTCAGGCGGAGGTAGTTAAAGTGCTGGCAAATTCTGTGCAAGAACTTGGTTCGACCCTTCTATTCATCACTCATGATCTACTTCTTGCTAGCGATATCTGTGATCGAGTCATCGTGATGTACGGAGGACAGGTAGTAGAATCGGGGCCGACAAGAGTCGTTCTTGATTCTCCGATTCATCCGTATACGCAAGCGCTACTGGGGGCGGTTCCCGGGTTTGCGACGGCAGACAGCCTTAGGGGGCTTCCAGGAGCTCCGATTGTTCCCCGGCTGACAGACGACGGGTGTAGGTTTGCCTCGCGTTGTATTCATGTCGAGCCTGACTGTACTCAAGGTGAGATGCCGTGGCTAGAGCCGAGGCTAATGGGACACGGCGCCAAGTGTCGGCTAGCCGAATCCGTTGCCGATATGTTAGGGTCGAAGGACGACAGCCAATAAGGAGCCTTGAAATACTGCTTATAAGTCGCGGCATCACTCCATTTGGGCGAAGGTTGCTTTTCTCACGAGCCTGCTATGGAAACCCTGGATAGCCCTTCGAAGTCAGGTATTGGTCGCAACATCTTTGCTGGCGGTCTGCGAGTCCAATGGGAGGCTAAACGTTGACAGTAACCGTAGACGAGCGATTTGTCGATGTCGGTCACCGCGTTGACGGTACCGCTTGGCGTATTCGGGTCGTCGTAATCTCAGGGTCCGAAGGAGGTCCCAAGAGCGCGATCGTTGGGGGGATCTGGGGAGACAAACCGTTGGGATGCCTGGCGGTCCTCGAGCTGGAAGCCCATCTTGTTGATTGTGAACCCGATCTCACCGGTACGATCGTGCTGGTTCCAGCGGCCAATGGCCCAGCGCTGGAGGCTGGCACTAGAGTCTCCCCCGATCACCAGTTCTTGAATCGACGCTTTCCCGGGGCTCCATCTGGCCTCTTGACCGATCAAATCGCTCATCATCTCTTGAACGACGCTCTAGGTGATGTCGATGCAGTACTCGACCTGCACTCCGGCACTCCGACAATGGGAATACGATTTATCTACGACTTCGGTGATCAAGAGTTTGCAAGCTCATTCGGCTATCTACCCGTTGCATTAGGTATGGCTAAGCCTGGACAATTGTGTTCATCGATTGTGGAGAGAGGTGGGAAGGCGCTCCTAGCAGAGTTCGGCGGGGGCGGTGATGCAAGCACCAAAGTCGGAGTCCAAGGAAGTTTAAACTATTTGCGTTTTCGAGGTCATATAGCTGGCGGAATGACTGGCCCGACTCATGTTCCGCTCGTTCCAGACATCGACCTGTATTTGGCCAGCACCAGTGGCATTTGGACATCATCTTTCACCCATAGCGATCTCGGGAGGGTGATCCCGGCGGGTACGTTCGGTCACGTGGTTAACCCCTCTTCCGGCGCGGTTCAGCAGAAAGTCGAAGTTGGTCGAGAAGGCGGTATTCTCCTTATGGCTGTTAGCACCCCGACAATGGTGAATCCTGGTGGCTACATCTCGATACTCGGATATCCTTCCGGCGAAATACAGGTACCCTCGCCATGAATTCTCGGCAGTCCTTTATTGTGGGGGTCGTCCACGATCTACCGGAGACGTCGCT
>CAZVEZ010000280.1:0-3640 GCA_964626135.1 uncultured Nitrospira sp. | reverse complement strand
AGGGGGTGAAGCCGGTATCCAGGAACATCCATATCCTCAATTGCCTGGGCCGTATTCAACGCCGACAGCTGCAATCTGAGTCGGCCGGCGTGACTAGCTCGGATTCCTGACTTTTTCCCGGTCTCGTAGTACCGCTTCAGCCCCTTATGCCGGAAAGACTTGATCACCCGTCGAGTATAGCGTGTTGCGCACCACGCAACAAGAGTCAAGCAGCCTAACGCCCTGGATGAGCTGACAGGCAAAAGCGACACGCCCTTTGTCCTTCTCCTTGGAAAGGGCGTGTTGCTTTTGCCTGTCAGCTCATCCAGTTGTTAGGTGGCACCTCGATTACCTCAATTTCCTTCCAATGACAGCAATCGCATTCGACCCCGGCTCAGAAAACACGCTTTGTTGAACGATGACATATCTATGGGATTCGGCAGGCGAACATCCGCAAGACCCGGGGACAACTTTGATTCCGAATCGTAGCCGCGATCGACCTGGGAAAGGCAAACGATAATAATCTTTCGCTCCTCAGCGATGCACTTGAGATGGGCGACTTGCTCCATCAGTGTTGGATTCTCGCGCCTCTGATCCAGAAGCTGCAAATAATCAATGACCACCAGCATATTGGATGGGGCAGAAGCGAGCTTTGCAGCAATGTATCGCGAGTTGATTTGATCAGAGGTGTCAATGTTCATACTGCCGCGATATTTGTCGAGGTCGATATCGAGATTATCGCAGCAGCGCTCCACGTCCGCCTCTGTGAACTCTAGAGTGAAAAAAGCCGAATGATTACCGCGTCCTACTGAGTCGACGGCTAGCTTGATACCAAGTAGTGTCTTGCCCTGTCCTGGTCTTGCAGCAAGCAAGACCAGATCTCCGGGCTTCAGCTGACTTAGCAGATCAGCACTCGAACCGCGCGACTTCCATTCCGCGGCTAGCTGACTCCAAGCCGCGAAACCCTCGCGATGGGCGATGCGGTCTAGCGCGTTGTGAAGAGGGATCTTTTCTCGCCGAGCCAATGTTTTGGCTTGTTGCTTCAGGATAAAGATTGGCGCAGAAAGTTCCATACAAACCTCCAAGTTCGAGCTGTTCTCGCAATCCCTCCTTATGCGAACGCTCGAATCCAAGGTTTGAGCCAATCAGCAGCCCCACACGATAAGTGCTTCCCCGCGGGAGGGTGGTGGCACGGGCTACATGCCAAGTATAAGTATGAGCGAACGAGAACCCAAAGGGAACAGCAGCATGTCCGACGGCACGAGGTCAAGTGACGTCTAACGATCAAGCTCAGCGGCAAGGGCAAGCTGGCGTGGCTATTGCAAACGCAACAGGCATGACGGCTTGCCTTTGTCCGTCTGCAGGCGTGTTAGACAGAACATTTCGCATACTTTCCAGCACCCAGGAAGTGCAAGGAGACGTATGGTTCATCGCCAACCACCCAACTATCGTGCGGCTCGGGCGGTACGTAGAAAATGTCACCCGGATTCATCTCCGTAATCCGACCATCGGCGAACGCTGCGGTCGCGCATCCAGAAAGCACCATGCCCACGTGTTCGACGTTACAGTAGGCTTGGCCGATACCCGGGCCAACGTCCTTCGACCATTTCCACCCCGGATGGTACGTAGCGCGCCCGATCGTCGTCTAACCGCTTGAGTTAAGCCGAGCCGCGAAGCGGCTTCGGCTTGAACGAATTGTTAGATGCCACCACCCGGAATTGCTCAGGACGCCGCACAAAGAGCCAGCAATGGCACCAGGAAGAATAGCAAGATGCCAATCTTATAAGCGGCCATGCCCGCGTAATGCACGGTGTCGAATGACTCGACCGAAACCTTGAACCAACGACCATGAAGTCTGTACATCCAGTCATGAGCAAATACGAAAGCGCTAAACCAGAGCAGCAGGACTGCATAGTTGATTCCAACAGACCACAAGAGAATGCTTTTGATCTCGTTCAATGTCACGTCACACCTCCAGCGGCAACTAACGCTCCGGTTCAGCGGCGGGCCGCTTGCGGCGCGGAGAGTTCCTACGAAAAAGTGGACACCCGGTAGTTAGCTGCATTGACCTCCAAACTCCACTGGCGGCCGGTAGCCCAAAGCAGAATTTAGTCGCTGTTGGTTGTAAAAGTCTACGTAGTTTCGGATCGCCACACGCAGTGACCGGTCAACGCTGAAGCGGCGTCGATGGTACATGTCGGACTTCATCGACTTGTGCCACGATCCCATGTGCGCGTTGTCGGTCATCCGGCGTGGCCGGTTCACGCTCTGCTGCAACCGCTGTTTCAAGAGAACATCGCGGTACGTACTGGCAAGATATTCAACGCCACGGTCACTGTGGAAGATCGTGGCCTCGGTCGGCTTTCGGGTCCTCAAGGCATGGCGCAATGCCCGCGCTGGCAGTGCCGCGGTCTTCTCCCGACCGTACGACCAACCCGGTATCCGGCGTGAGTAGCGATCCATGACCGTGGCCAGGTAGCGCCATTCGCCTCCCGCTTTCAGGTAGGTGACATCACCCACCCACAAAAGAGAGGCGGCGACATCCTGCACTTCAACACCCGCCAGCTCACTCAATCGAACCGCGGTCGACTTGAACTCATCGCTGTACTTACAGGTCGTTCTCGGTCCTGGTTTCGGCAATTCCACACTCCTGAACGGTTAGTTCAGGGTGTCCACTAGACCGTAGGAAGCATCCCGTCAGGTACAGCAGATTGTTATGCCGGCCTCTTCGTTCGCGCTCCGCTACCGGCTGATGGATTCGAGTGCCCCAGGGGAGGATCGAGGACGGCCGAGCGGCTGAGCAACCCTCCGCCCCACTGCGCCGGTCCGAAGCCGGCGATGGCCATGAGCAGGAGAGAGATGCATCGAGATGTCATCGCATTCAGTATAGGATGCCGAACACCCGGGCGAACAGAGCCATGACTCGCGACACCGCGTCGCCCACCGGCGTTCCGGCAGTGACGAGACCGAAGCCGTAGACAAGGAGCAGGGCGGCAAGGCCGATCTTGTACGCGCCGTGGACGACTCCCCTCACAATGCGGTCGTACATCATGGCGGCAACGATGAACACGGAGGGGAGGAGCATACAAGCTGGCATTACCCATCCGGGCGTCTCGAGCCAGTAGAAGCCACCGAGGCCGACGATGATCCTGAAGATGGCCGCCGGAAGCACGCAAGCACTGGCCAGGACCATCATCCGCTTGTGCAGGTCTGGCTGGGCGCGCCGCGCGATCGCCGTTCCGTAGAATCCCACAAACAAGACCATGTTGTACATGATGAGCTGCCCGAAGACCGTCCAGAACGTGGTGAATTCGTCGGGGTTCGTGGCGGACAACCCCTGCTCGATGCGTACCGACGCAACCAGGATTCCTGTGAACACCATGACAGCTGCCAAAGCCACGCTCGCGGTGCCGAGTGTCACGTGCGTGTGGGGCCGACCCGTAGCCATCAGGAACGCCTGCACCGGCAGGAGCAGAAACCAGAGGAAGAAGGACCAGCCGTGGACGTGAACCACCGGTGAGACCGCTGGGTAGGTGCCAGTGAGGACTGGCATGAAATAGGTGTAGGCGAACCCCCAGAACGCTGTCACGCTCATACCCAGCGCAAGACCGAGGTAGATCCATGAACGTGTTCTCGGCACAGTCATGGGCCTTGGGTATGC
>CAZVEZ010000279.1:0-3648 GCA_964626135.1 uncultured Nitrospira sp. | reverse complement strand
GCCATTTCCACGGCCAAGATCGGATTGCGATGTTCCCACACGGCAAGATTGCCACCAGCTTCCGTCAAGGCGGCTTTCGACGTGGAACCCGCTCGCACAGTAAATGGGACCGTCCCTTTCGCTTTCGGCGTGTAGGACAGCACGGCGCGCCCGTCACGGGTCGTCATCGCGGTTGCGACGACATTGCCGTCAATCAGCAGCTCGATGGGTTCTCCTTGCAGACCGGTCTCCGCCAATCCACCTTTCCACGCGAGCGTCGCTTCAATCATGGCCGGCTGGTTGGGTGGAGTGAGGCTATCGTGAACCGTCAAGGTTCCGGCCATCTTCTCCGCCGCGGACAGGGTGGTGGTCGCAGTCAAAAAAACGAGGATTGTGAAGAGGCCGGCTCTGCGAAAAAAACTATTGCGCACGGTGGGATTCAATGACCTGCACATGTAGGACAACGGAGCACACCAAGCAGGATGCTCAAAAAGTCCGTCCAGCAAGGCCGCAGGCGAGTCGAAACCGGAGGCGTACCCTCTGAGGTACGTCGAGGATTTCGAGGAACCGAGAACGCTGCCGGCGGGCTTTTTCAGCATCCTGCCAAAGAGGTTAGGCTTTCAGAGCCGCTTTCACTTCTTTCACATGACCGTCGACCTTGACCTTGCGGAAAATCGCCTTCAACTTGCCGGCCTTGTCGATGACAAAGGTGCTGCGTTCGATTCCCCAATACTTTCTACCGTACATATTTTTCTCTTTGTAACAGCCGTAGGCCTTCGACACCGCAGCTTCTTCATCGCTCAGCAGCGGGAAGGGCAGATCGAACTTCTTGATGAACTTCTGGTGAGACTCTTTGCCGTCCAGGCTCACACCGAGCACCACGGCTCCCGCTTTCTTGATCGGAGTGAAGGCATCGCGGAAATCGCATGATTCCTTTGTACAGCCGGGGGTATCATCTTTGGGGTAAAAATAGAGCACCACCTGCTTGCCCGTAAAATCTTTCAGGTTGACTTGTTCTCCCGATTGATCCGGAAGCGACAGGGAGGGGGCCTTCTCACCGATGTTGAGTTCCTCAGCCATTTCAGCGCATTCCTTTTCCGGTTGTTTATTATAATCCCGGACTGCCGCCGATGCCCTGCCTACGGCCCGCACCCTGTCCTTTTTTATACTCCTTTTTGGGAGCCTCCACATTGCCGAAGGGACTGAGCGCGGGCGAATCCCAAAGCACTTTGTCGCCCGGAGCCAAGTTGGCCGCTTCTATAAACTGTTGACGCGCTTGCTCCGTGTCACCCAGGGCATTCAATGCCAAGGCATAGTTATAGTGCGCGTGTCCCGATTGAGGCGCTACGGCTACCGCCTGGGAAAAATATTGCTTCGCGTCATCGAATTGCTTCGCTTGATAGGCTTGTGTCCCCTGTTCAGTCAGAATCTGCGCCTGCGGCTTCACTTCCGACTCAAGCATCAGCGGAACCAACGGCTTCGGTTTACCCTTGAAACAGGCGACTGGCCCGACGAGTAAGAGGATCATCCCGAGAATGGACAGATATTTCATGGTGTCTCCTCGTTGGATCGATATCTTAAGCCTTCGCAAGTTTCCGCGCCTCCTCCTCGAATGTTTTCCGATAGAGAACCTCCCACTCCACGCTGCCTTCGACGATTCCGCGTGAATATGAAGCCAACTTCTCCTTGACCTTTCGATCTATGTGTTCTTCTTGCGCCAACTCGGATGCGAGCACACGCTTGATCTCTTTCAGAATCCGTCCCTCGTCTACCTGTATCGTCACCAGCGGGCTCTTCTTCACCGCCTGAAGAATGACATGGGAGAGATGGCTGACCTTATCTTCGCTCAACATACGGAACTCGTCAGGGGTGAGGGGTTAGGCGTAAGGGGTTCCCGACTGGGCGGCCCATTTATCTCACACCCCTTACCCCTCACACTTTACCCTTCACCATTCTAGAGGATGATACCCCGTTCCCGCGCCAGCTTACCCTTTACCATGGTGAACATCTTCTGAAAGTCTACCTGTCCCCGCTCGATATCCTGCTCGTAGGCTTTCAACAGCTGCCGTACCTCGGCGTTCAACCGGTCTTCAATCGACAATTCCTCAATAATCGCATGATCGATCTGTTCGACGAACGCCCTGCGATCCCCGACGATCGCCACCTGCCCCTCTTCCTGCAACCTGGAGGCAAGCGACTCCGACATGTGGCGAATGCGTTCTTTCGACAGTCGCATGGCTAGTGATCTTATGGGGGCAAAACTCTGTCGGCACACGACAGCAACACAATCTTACAGCATGGTCAAAAAGGTCGTCCAGCAAGGCCGCAGCGAGTGAAGGCCCGAGGCGTACCCTCTGGGTACGTTGAGGGTCTGAACGATGCGAGAACGAAGCTGGCGGACTTTTTCACCTTGCTGTTAAATCCGTTCGATCCGGATGGTTGAGACATCCATGACGCGCCGCAGTACCGAGGCATCCCCGAGAATATGGCCGATGACATTGACACGGTCGGCCGGAACCGGATCCTGCCCCATGCTCATCGGCGTGCGTCCGAAGAAAATGGCCAGGACCTGCCCTGCTCCCCAGAAGGCGACATCGCCGACTTTGATGTGATTCGTCGCGGTCTCCCGATGGTCCTTTACTCCGGCCAGCTTAAAGTAAAACTCCTCGCCCCACGTGTTGACCTGACTTTCGACCGGCAACGCAGAATACACTTCCTGGGCCGTCTTCGTCGACTTGAGTTCCGCGTCGAGTTGCACGGAACCGACGGTGATGCGAATTTTGTTGGAAAGACCGGCCATGGCGTTCTACGCGGCGCCTCCCGGCGCCATATTATGATGAAACCCCGCTCAGGCCGCGGACTTTAACTTGTTTGTTCATTGAAATCAAGGCTACAATCCCGCCATTCCATGCTCACGTCATCCTTCGTTCTTCTCAAAGGTATCGGCCAAAGTTCTGAGCGTCGTCTCTGGCAGGAATGCATTCTGGATTGGACCGCATTCATCCGATCTCCGGCCCTGCCCGGCATCTCTTCGGCTAAAAAGGAATGGTATAACCAGGAACTCGCCGTCGCCCAGTCACGACTGGAAGAAGGCGACGCACGCTTCTTCGGCACATGTTTGAAGAGCCGGGAGCACTGGCGCCTCTTCGAGACATTCCGCCATCGTACTCTCTATCTGGACATCGAGACGACCGGGCTGTCTGCGCGTGAAGGCCATATCACGGTGGTTGGATTGTATCGTAACGGACGCATGACGAGCCTGGTTCGCGGGGAAACCTTGACGGAAGACCGATTGCACGCAGAATTGGAGCAGACCGACCTTTTCATTACATTTTTCGGCAGCGGGTTTGATATTCCATATTTGCAGGTGAAGTTCCCCCGGTTGAATTTCAAGAAACCGCACTTCGATTTATGCTTCGCGGCGCGCAGGCTCGGTATGAAGGGCGGCTTGAAACATATTGAGCGCGAAGTTCAAATTGCGCGCGAGACCGATGTGGCGGGACTCGACGGGTGGGAAGCCGTCCGCTTATGGCGCCAGTGGCGCGCGGGAGACGAGGCCTCGCGCGACCTGTTACTCAAATACAACGCGGCCGATACGCAAAATCTCGAACCGCTCGCCACATTGCTCTACGACCAGATGGTCGCGCGATTCGGCCCGCCATCTGTAGG
>CAZVEZ010000278.1:0-3657 GCA_964626135.1 uncultured Nitrospira sp. | reverse complement strand
CACGACATTGACAGTCGTGAGAAGAACCCCCCATGATAGACGACGAGGTTGCGATGCCCGCTCCCGTGTCCGAGACTGCCGTATCTGCCAACTCGATTGCCGGGAAAATTACCATTGCCGTGGTGATTGCGCTGGCAATCGGAGCCTTTTTCTATTTTGACATTGGACGGTTCCTGTCTCTGGAGGCACTCAAAGCCAATCGCGATGATTTGCTGGCTCTCACGGAAGCCAACTATGTTGGAGCCGCGGCGCTGTTTGTCCTCTGTTATATTGCGGTGACGGGATTGTCCTTGCCCGGCGCAGTCATTCTGACCTTGGCCGGAGGGTTCATATTCGGCAGTGTGTTCGGAACCCTGCTGGTGAACGTCGGGGCGACGAGCGGTGCGACACTTGCGTTTCTGGCTGCGCGGTATCTGCTGCGCGATTGGGTGGAACGGAAGTTTGGGAAGTGGTTAGGACCCGTTCAGCAGGGCTTTGCGAAAAATGCGTTCAGTTATCTGCTGACCCTTAGGTTGATTCCACTCTTTCCATTCTTTGTCGTGAATCTGGTAGCCGGCCTGACGCGCATGAATGTCGGCGCCTATGTGGCAGCGACGGCGCTTGGGATTATTCCCGGCTCCTTCGTCTATGCCTACGCGGGACGGCAACTCGGCACGATCAATTCCTTGAAAGATATTGCTTCTCCCGAAGTGATCGGAGCATTTGTGTTGCTGGGGCTTCTGGCGCTTGTGCCGAGCCTGTACAAGAAATGGTCTGGGAAACCGGCATGACCCCAGTCCCGTGAAACGTGAGGCGTGAAGGGGAACGATACAGGAACGTTGCGCCATGAAAGCCTATAGAGAAGAGAGGGATTCTCAGATGCGCCAGCATGAAGAGAGTCTCATGTTGCCGGATGACGAGCATAACCGACTGCTCATCGGCAACGTGCATCCCTCGAACTGGGTCAATCCCGAACCGTCCGGCCGCTACAATATCGCGGTTGTCGGGGCTGGAACGGCGGGGCTCATCACGGCTGTCATTGCTGCGAGTTTGGGCGCCAAAGTGGCCCTGATTGAAAAACACTTGATGGGCGGCGACTGCTTGAATGTCGGCTGCGTGCCTTCGAAAGGCATCATTCGCGCAGCACGGGCTTGGGCCGATTTGCGGAATGCCGAGGAGTTCGGCCTGCATATTCCTGCCGGGGTGAAGTATGACTTTGGCGCGGTGATGGCGCGCATGAGAAAATTGCGGGCGCGGATCAGCCACAACGATTCGGTTCATCGCTATACGAAGCTGGGTGTGGATGTGTACATCGGCAGCGGACGCTTCACCGGCGCCGACACCATTCAAATCGAAGGGCCGGCCGGCAATCGCACCCTCACCTTCGCAAAGGCAGCTGTTTGCACAGGAGCACGAGCGTCGGTGCCTCCGACACCGGGGTTAAAGGAGGCGGGTTATCTTACCAATGAAACGGTGTTTTCGTTGACGGAACTGCCGCTCCGCCTCGGGGTGATCGGCGCCGGCCCTATTGGGTGTGAGTTGGCGCAGTCGTTTACCCGGTTCGGGAGCCAGGTCCATCTCATTGAAACGATTCACGGCATCATGCCGAACGAAGACCGGGACGCAGCAGACATTGTCGAACAGCAGATGGTGCGTGACGGAGTGAAGCTGCTTTGTTGCGGGAGGGACTTGAAGGTGCAGAAGACGGAGGCAGGCAAGCGGCTGACCGTCGAGTCCCATGGTCAGCAGTACGATGTGACAGTCGACGAGATTCTGGTCGGGGTCGGCCGTACCCCGAACAGCGAGGGCATCGGACTGGAAACGGTCGGTGTCGAGTACGACAAGCACGGGATCAAGGTGAACGAGCGACTGCAGACGACGAATCCCAAGATCTTTGCCGCGGGAGATATTTGCTCGCGCTACAAATTTACCCATGCCGCCGACGCCATGGCGCAGATCGTCATTCAGAACGCCCTATTTCCTCATCCCTTGGGTCTGGGCTATGCCAGCGTCGAATCCTTGATCATGCCCTGGTGTACCTATACGGAGCCGGAAGTTGCCCATGTCGGGCTGTATGAAAAGGATGCGAAGGAGAAAGGCATCGAGGTTGAAACCTATACGTTCAAACTCGACGAGGTCGATCGCGCGATTCTGGATGGGCAAGAGGAGGGCTTTGCGAGGGTTCATGTTCAGAAGGGGACGGACAAGATCGTCGGCGCGACGATCGTAGCGGCCCATGCGGGCGACATGATCGGAGAGTTTTCCGTTGCGATGAAAGCCGGCGCCGGAGCGAAGGCGATCGCCGGCACGATCCATCCCTACCCGACGCAGGCTGAGGTCAATAAAAAGGTCGTGAACCTATGGCGCAAGGCGCACTTCACCCCGCGCACGAAGAATCTGTTGATGAAGCTGTTTGCCTGGATGCGGCGATAGGAGCGATAGTTAAGCGTGATGAGGCAGAATCACATCCTAGGGCTCGCTCTCTTGCCGTGCATGATATTGCTGGCCGCGTCGGTATGGGCGCAGGGCGAAGCCGTGCTGGAGGTGGCGAAGTTTTCAGCAAGCGAACCCGGTGCCGGACTGCCGCAAGGCTGGAAGCCTCTGACCTTCAAGAAGATACCAAAATTGACCACATACGAACTGGTAAAGGATGGTGAGCACGTCGTTGTGAAAGCCACAAGCGATGCGTCTGCATCAGGGCTAACCAAAGAAGTCAAGATCGATCCAAAAGAATTTCCAATCGTGCGGTGGCAATGGAAGATCGACAATCTGCTTCAGAAGAGCGATGCCACCCGAAAAGACGGTGACGATTATCCTGCGCGTCTCTATATCACCTTCGAATACGATCCGGACAAGGTGAGTTTCAGCAAGAAACTCAAGTTCAAAGCAGGCCAGGTGGTTTTTGGAGATATTCCGATCGGAGCGATCAGCTATGTGTGGGAAACGAAGGCACCGGTCGGCACGGTTATCGATAATGCCTATACGGATTTTGTGAAAATGATCGTGGTAGAAAGCGGACCACAAAAGATCGGACTATGGGCCGATGAATCGCGTAATATTTACGAAGATTACAAGAAAGCGTTTGGAGAAGAGCCTCCGATGATCAACGGTGTCGCGATCATGAGCGATACGGACAATACCAAGGAACGGGTCACGGCCTATTACGGTGACATCATTTTCAAAAAGGCAGCACAATAAACCGCTCACAACCGGTGTTTCCGACCGATGCCTGCCCCTCAGTTCAATATCCCTTACCCGAACAACCGTCCCGCTCATCCGTGATGCTTTTGTGACAATCGCTTGCTATCCTGACAAGGATGCTAGATCGGAGACAACAGGGGCAGAGCGTAAAGCTTCGAAAAATCCTTGTGATTGAAGATGACCGGGACATTGCGCGTCTCGTGGAACTCCATCTGCATGATCTGGGATATGACGTACATGTGGCGCATGATGGTGCGTCCGGTCTCAAGCAAGCTCTCTCCAAACCCTACGATTTAATCATCCTCGATCTGATGCTTCCAGGGATCGAAGGATTGGAGGTATGCCGAAGTCTACGCACCAAACCCAACTACACTCCCATCCTGATGCTGACGGCTAAGTCAACGGAACTGGATCGCGTGCTAGGTTTGGAGGTCGGCGCAGACGATTACCTGACCAAGCCTTTCAGCGTCCGGGAAC
>CAZVEZ010000277.1:0-3661 GCA_964626135.1 uncultured Nitrospira sp. | reverse complement strand
TGAAGGAAGGTGAGCGAGCGGCCAGGCGCCTTCCATGCTCGCAGAACAGAGGAAGGGATGGAGCCTGATGATCTTCTTTGCTCGCGCAACGCGCAGTCGCAGACTCCCCTTGTTGGACGCGCGCACGTGTCATGGACCAGGACGCCCCCGAGAAAGCACAATGTCCCAGTTTCGTCACTCTGATTGCACGTTTAATTCGTGTCCGGGTTCGGGATGTCTCGGAAGCCCCGTCAATCAAAGGTAACGCATGCAGCCCTTTTCCATTCGTCACGGCAGGGCACTTCTGGAACAGCGCATTCGTGTCTCGATGAAAGACCGTTTGCGTGTGCGCCTGTGGATGACCATCCAAAAATACAATGAGAGCTATCGGTACCAGCCAGACACCTCAGATAATTGGTCTTCAAACACGAACCATCTCGAGCAAACAGAGCGGGGATGTAAGCGATTTACTTCGGCGGTTCCGAGAAGGTGGATTTCTGGATGACATTCCAGAAGCCCAAGCAAAGGCGATGTGCAAGCAAGTACTTGCGTCTATTGCGACGCTACGGAATGAGCTTGCGGGACACGGACAGGGAAATGCAATCTTAGAAGTGCCACGCCCATATGCTGTTCTTGCCGTACACGTAGCTGGATCTTTCAACCAATTCATCGTGGCTCAATATTTGAGAAAAGCAACCATAGCGCCAAAAACATCAGAGCCAACCGAAAAAGCTCAGTAAGACGGAGTTATGGTTGCTGCTGGGGCCAAACAACGGGAACATTCTATTTTTCTTGGCGCGGGGCTGGGGCTCAGAGCGGACATCGCCGGAGGAGCGGGGATCAGTCGAGGCTCCGCTGAGAAGGAAAGCGAAAACTGACCGAGTCTAGCCGCATTGTTCATAACTGTTCGTCGTAGCAGCAGATCGGCGATTACAGCAGAGGCGCTCATGGATAATGCGAGTGAGGAGGGAATTTCCGAAAGCTGCCGCTCAGCGGAGCCCGAACAGGTCGCTCCGGGAGGCGCGGGAGCGGATGAGCCAGAGACCCGCGCAATTACGCCGCACTTCACATAAACACATGTGAAATCCTGCTTCGCGATTCCCGCTCACCAAACTTCAATCCGCGCCCCTCTCCCTACTTTGAGAAGATCGGCAGCGGGAGCTTCCTTCACGAAGATTTCAAGTCGCCCATTGCTGTTGATGAGCGCGGACGGCTGATCCGCCATCCCTTCGCCGTAATTGACGACAAGGCCTTCGATAATCTGTTCGCCGATCCGAACGGACAACTGCCGGTGATTCCTGGCTACATACGCCTCTTCAAGGTGCCGCAGGGTCAGGTTGGAAATAAGATTGCCGAATTGATCGACGTGTTCGATCCGCCCCACCAGTTTGTCGCCCTGCCTGCTTGGCTCGATAATCGACAACGTGACGGGATCATGGATGATTCGGCCGAACGATGACGGTGGGGTTCCCTTCGCCAGCCAGGCAGCACAGGGTGCAAACAGATCCCGGCCGTCGAACGTATGCCCAGGGGATTCAAGGCGATACTGTCGGCTCTCGATTTCTCGGATTTCTACTTCATCCTCGTCTTTCAGGATATGTGAAAACAACCCGTTATCGGGGCCGAGAAAATAAAATCTGGCGGTTTTAAGAAGGAGCGGGCGTCTTGCGCTGCCGACCCCGGGATCGACGACTGCTACATGCACCGTACCGTCTGGAAAATACCGATAGCAGGATTTCAGGAGATAGGCGGCGTCTTCGATCGAATGGGGCGGCACGTGATGCGAGAGATCGACGAGGGTGGTATGGGGATTGATGGTGAGGATCACCCCTTTCATGCTCGCCACGAACACGTCCTGATCGCCGAAATCGGTCAACAGCGTGATGAGCCCGGAAGGGTGCGGCACGCTAGAGCTCCTCGAAGCGGATCTCCACGACCTCGTATTCAACCGTCTTGACCGGTGTCTTCACCTCGACAAAATCCCCGACTCGCTTTCCGATCAGCGCCTTACCGACCGGAGATTGAATCGAAATTCGGTTGACTTTCATGTCGGCTTCATCCTGTCCCACCAGCGTGTATTCCCGCTTCGATTGCGTCTCCTGCTCAATGATGCGTACCGTGGCGCCGAACACAATGGTCTCAGAGACTCGTCCGGCAGTTTCGATGATGCGGGCATCCGCAAGCTTCGCCTGTAGTTCTACAATGCGCGACTCGATGAATCCCTGGCGTTCTTTGGCGGCATCGTACTCCGCATTCTCGCTCAAATCGCCATGAGCCCGCGCTTCGGCAATGGCTTCGATATTTTTTGCGCGCTCGACTTTTCGCAGGCGATCGAGCTCCGCCTTCAGCGCCTCGTGTCCCTTTCTTGTGATCGGTGTCGGCATAGTCTGTGGCGTCCTCTATGAGTGGTGGTATTCCTGCAGCGACCGAATCGTGAGTTCTGTCTTGAGAATGGCGTCAATGCCCATGACTGCCGCTCGCGCCCCCCGTATCGTCGTGTAATAGGCCAGCCCCTTGTTCAACGCCTCCCGGCGGATCGACAACGAGTCGGCATGCGATGACGCGGTCCGCACCGTGTTCACAACCAAGGTCACCCGCCCGTTTTTGATATGGTCCACAATATGCGGACGACCTTCCTTGACCTTATACACGGCTTCCGCATCAACCCCATGGCCTCGCAAATACTCGGCCGTTCCTCTTGTCGCTTGAATATTAAACCCCAACCGCTGGAGCTGTTCCACGACTTCCAGTGCCGCCGGACGATCACTCTCTTTTACACTGATAAATGCCGTGCCTCCCTTCGGCAACGGAGCGCCGGCTCCAGCCTGAGCCTTCGCGAAGGCCCACCCGAAATCCTGATCGATGCCCATCACTTCCCCGGTGGATTTCATCTCAGGCCCCAAGAGGACGTCCACTCCCGGAAACTTATTGAAGGGAAAGACGGATTCTTTCACGGACAAGTGCGGCGGAGTCGGGGCTTCGATCAACCCCAGCTCAGGAAGACGCTTGCCCACCATGGTTTTCATCGCCAGCTTGGCAAGCGGGACCCCGATGGCTTTACTGACGAACGGTACGGTGCGCGACCCGCGAGGATTGACCTCCAATACGTAGATCACTTCGTCTTTGACGGCAAATTGCGCATTCATCAAACCGATCACACCGAGTTCAAGAGCCAATGCCTTCATTTGCCGGCGAATCTCTTCAACCACACTCCGGCCGAGCGAATAGGGCGGCAACGAACAGGCCGAGTCCCCGGAATGTACCCCGGCCTCTTCGATATGTTCCATAATCCCGGCCACCACGACGTTCGTCCCGTCTGAAATGGCGTCGGCATCGACTTCAATGGCATCCGACAGATACTTGTCGATCAGCACGGGATGTTTCGGAGAGGCCTTGACCGCTGATTTCATATACTCAAGCAAGCCGGATTCATCGTAGACGATCTGCATAGACCGCCCACCCAGCACATACGAAGGCCGGACCATGACCGGATAGCTGATCTGCGAGGCGATCAGCAGGGCCTCCTCGACGGATCGGGCCATGCCGCTCTCCGCCTGGCGGAGCCCGAGCGTATTCAAGAGGCTGCGGAATCGTTCTCGATCTTCCGCGCGATCGATCGCCTCGGGGCTTGTGCCAAGAATTCTGACGCCGGCTTTGGACAAGGGCAGCGCGAGCTTGAGGG
>CAZVEZ010000276.1:0-3662 GCA_964626135.1 uncultured Nitrospira sp. | reverse complement strand
TTTTTTAAAATCTCTTTCTCCATCCGCAACTGGCGGACTTCCTTGCGAAGGCGCTTCAGTTCTTCCTTCTCATCGCCGCTGAGCCGTGCGCCAGAGGCTTCTTCCGCAAACTGGCGCCGCCAGCGACCAATCAAATTCGCACCCACATCCAAGCTCCGAGCTGCCTCCGCTATCGTGTAGCCTTGCTCGGCAACCAACGCCACGGCCTCACGCTTGAACTCTTCTGTGTAATTGCTTCGCTTTCTCTTTTCTGTTGTCATCGTTCACCTCGTTATGGCAGTTTACCGCCTTAACTCGGTGTCCGGATTTAGTAGACCACTTCAGTCCGAGTCAACCCCATAACGATGCTGCTAGGTATCTGAGCTAAAGGGCAGGATCGTAATCATCGTCCGTAGCCACACTGAAACGTATCGCAAGCGAGAATTATGGGAGGCGCTAAGTGAACGCACTTTTGAGTTCGATGAAGGCGAACCTACTCGTGTTAATGACCCTGACGTCACTGTCAGCGGAAGTGCCATTGGCAGAGGAAGCGGGCTACCCAAGCGCATTCGGTGTTCTCAAGAATCTTGATCGCCAGTTCGCGGACGGGCGTCATGGCTATATTGACGCCATGCTGGTCTTGCATGACGGCAAGACTATATTGCGGTCGCGGTATCAGCAGGATTACGTAACTCCTTTTAAGAGAATCGATTCTGATCGCGAAGCATCTGCCTTTTGGGGAAAAGGCAGCGGCGAGTACTATTATATGGATCCAGCCGTGCACCCTTGGTGGAAGGGCACGGCCCTACATACGGCACAGTCGGTGACCAAAAGTGTCACTTCGGCACTGATAGGTATCGCTATACGACGGGGGGAGATTGAGTCTGTGGACATTGCCGTCGCACCGCTGTTCGACAGCAGTGCCCCGTTTAGAGGTCATCCTGCGGCCAAGAAGATTACCCTTCGACATCTATTAACCATGACCAGCGGTATCGATTGGAATGAGGCCGATTACCTTGACGCACAGAATGATGCTACGTTGATGGAACTGTCGCCAAGTTGGCAACAGTACGTCTTAGATCGTACGATTAGTGAAGAGCCTGGCAGCGTATTCAACTACAACAGCGGGACTTCGGCACTGCTAGACGTCGTACTTTTTAAAACGACCGGAATGCACGCCGCGGATTACGCGAAGCAGCACCTTTTCAAGCCTCTTGGGATCAAAACATACCACTGGAAGTCGACAAGCGATGGTCTTAGCGATACGCAAGGCGGCTTGTACCTTAGTGAGGACGATCTAGCCCGATTCGGAATGCTGTATGCAAGTAATGGCGTCTGGCATGGCGATCGCATCCTGTCTGAAGAATGGGTTCACGACAGCTTCACTCCCGCAATAGCTGTCGAGTCGGAGCCAGGGTGGATGTACGGATATCAATGGTGGCTGCTACCAGATCCGGATCTTCCGCTCACTTTTGTCCCGATGGCACTTGGCTATGGCGGCCAAAAACTTGCCATCCTTGCCCAAGACAAAGTAGTTGCGGTCCTGTTCGGCTGGAACATCCTCGAGGGCACCACAGAATACTCGAGTAATGACTTTCTCAGGCACTTGTCCCGCGCTTTCCGATCCGCCAACGAGCTCGAACCTTAGAGGGACTGCTAGGACTCGCGCATACCAAGTGCCTGCCGCGGCCCCGACGTCACAGCGCTGGGTCAGCGAACACGACGTTACCGCCCACCATCGTCAATAGAGTCTTGGTCTCTGCGACATTGGCATCGTAAACCGCCTGCATGTGCGCCGAGCGCGCTCGTGGGTCATCGCTCGCGACGGCGTCAGACACATCGAACAGTTGGCGCAGATCCTTGTCGATGACGATCAGGTCAGCGAGTTTTCCTTCCTCGATCGAGCCTAGTTCATCGTCACGGTGCATCTGGTAGGCGACGCCGATGGTTGCGGCCTTGACCGCTTGCGGGAAGGTCAGCGCATGGTGCTCGCTGAGCCGCCCGGAGAAGATCGCGCGTTTCGAGTTTGCCCTTCCTTCCCGGGTCACGGCCTGCTCAATTCCCGTCCAGGGCTGCCACGGTGGAGTGACGGGCCAGTCGTTTCCGATCGCGAGGACGGCGCCGCCACGAACCAGTCCACCAGCCGGATAAATATCATGCATTGAGTTGGGTGGGATGAATCCCTCGGTTGCAGTCAACGTCCACATGTCGCGCTGGAACCACACGGACGACATGCTAGCCACGATCCCGAGCTCGCCCAACCTGGCCATGTCCCGGTCGCTGACGAACTCAAGATGCGAAATCGTGTGGCGACGATCCCAAGTCTGATTCTCGGCTTGGTTCGCTTCGAAGTTGTCTAGCGCCTCTCGCACAGCCCGGTCGCCGATCGCATGCGCGTGAATCGTCCACGTCGCCTCGTCCAGCTTGTCGAAGCCGAGGATAGCGTCGGAGCACGACGGTTCCTCGCCCCTGCTGTCTCCGGGCACGAAAGCGGGCTTGTCCGGTGTACCGGTGTTCATGCGATAAGGCTCCAGCATCGCCGCCGTCTGACCCGGGAACTCCACAATGCCGTCGCAAAAGACCTTCACCGTGTCGACTGCAATATCACCGGGACTCGCGGGGCTGGTGTAGCGGTCATACTGTCGCCGCGCGTCATTGAGTCCGGCGATGAACCTGTCAACGACGGCCGGATCGGTCTCCCCGCGAATCGCCCAAGCGTTGATGGCCTGGTTGACCCGCACCGTCAGCTGCCCATCGTCGGCAAGGCGCTTTAGCACGCCAAGCGATTCCACGTCGGCGCCCGAGAGGCCCGAGGCGTCGCCCGCCGACAACGGGTGCAAGATCATCGTGATTCCGACGCGGTTTGCATTCCGGTAATCGGCAACCATTGCCTGATAGGCGGCGTCGGGCTTGTCAGGAGGGGCTGGACCCCAGTTCGCGGTGAAATCGGCGAACTGCCCGTTCGGATAGTCAGTCGGATCCCGGCCGATGAATGCGCCGGGTGGCTGCACCGTGTTCGCGTCCAGGCTGGCATTGACGATCGCTTTCGTATTGGTGAAGTTCTGGTGTCCGCCCATGTCTTGGATGACGATCGGTCGGGTAGTCCCCGTGCCGAATTCATCTTCAGATGGACTTTTGCTCAGACGGTCGAGATCGTGACGGGTGATCGCGGTGCCAAGGGGCGTCATGCCGTTGACGTTGAACTGATCCGGCATCAGCGCGTAGTTGCTCTCTAGATGTGCCACCTGGTCTTCACGCTGGAGGCACGCCTTTAACTTCGCGAGGATCTCCTCAACCGTCCCACCTTCGTAGTCCATCGCACACGTCGACCCTTCGTTCCCGCTGTGTAGGTGACCGTCTCCCAAGCCCGGCATCAGGACCCGGCCTTTCAGATCGATGACCTCGGTCTCAGGTCCGATGTGCCGTCTTGCGTCCGGGCTGTTACCGACGAACGTAATGCGTCCATCCTTGACGGCTACTGCCTGCGCCCAGCCGACGCGATGGGACATCAAGTTCCCGTCATTGGTGTAAAGCAGGATTTGTCCGTGGAGGAAAACCGTGTCGGCGGCGAGTCGCTCGTCAATTCGGCCCGAGCACGAGCAGGCTAGAATCGCCACGGTGCTGATCGATGCTACCCAACCCGCGGAAGCACCGGGCCGCCGCCCAGGCTTCGATCGAGTAGT
>CAZVEZ010000275.1:0-3669 GCA_964626135.1 uncultured Nitrospira sp. | reverse complement strand
GACTAGCAGGGTGTTGACAAACTACTGGAGCAGAACAGACACGCAAGGTCTGGATACTCACAGACCCCTTCAGAAGTCATCGCAGGCTGTTCAGAAAGGCCGCAGCGAGCGAAAGGCTGAGGCGTACTCTGAGTACGTTGAAGCCTTGAGCGCTGCGAGAACGCCGCTGGCGGACTTTGTCAACAGCCTGCTAACAGAACTCTAAAAGGTCCGCCGGCCTGTCTTATCCATTTCTTGTGTTTGATCTGTCTGGTCTATTCGGTCTGTCTCGTGTGTTTGGTTGTACGAAACTAACCGGGTGAACCAGATAGACAAGAGAGACCGGACAGACCGGGCTTGCGGCCACACGCTCCCGGTGGTTTGCTTGACAGACTTCAGCCAACTCCCTAGACTTCGCGCCAGCCATGCGCGCCACTGCTCCGAAAACGCCTCCCCAACGCCCTGCCATGAAAGAGTCCGACGAATTTGATAGGCTATATCGAGACCACGTCGATTTGATTTATCGATATGCCCATCGCCTGTGCGGCGAAACCGAGTCGGCAAAGGATCTCGTTCAAGAAACGTTTCTCAATGCCTACAAAGGACTGAAAGATTTTCGAGGCGAGGCGAAGATCTCCACCTGGCTCTACACCATTGCCTCGCGGGCCTGCATACGGATGCGGCGTAAGCGTAAAGGAGAGCCGGAACACGAGTTGTCGCTCGATGAGTTTGTGCCTACTTCAGAAGGAGAGTTTCGCCTCCAGATCCCGATGGAAGGACTGAGTCCCGAAGAGGCACTGCAGAATAAGGAGCTCCGGCAGGCTCTCGACCAGGCGATCGACCAACTGCCCCCCAAATATCGAATGGCCCTGGTGCTTTCCGATATGGAGGGATTGAGCGCGAAAGACGTGGGGACCATCATGGGTGTGAATGAGCGCGCTGTAAAGTCGCGACTACACCGGGCGCGCTTGTTTGTGCGGCGAGAACTCAGTGCCCGCGGCATCACCCTCCACGATAACCATACGGCAGAAGGCTTGCGCTCATGACCAAGAAAAAGACCGCGGTACCGAAGAAACGGTCCAGGCCCTCGTCTCATCGCCATACGCATGGCCAAGGTCATTGCCTCGATCTTCTCAGGCAGTTGTCCGCCTACATCGACGACGAACTGCCGTCCGACATTTGTCGGGAGATCCGCCGACATCTGGGAGCCTGCCCGAACTGCGAAGTCTTCATCGCCTCTCTCCAGCATACCGTCACGCTCTGCCGGCATCGCCCAGCGCCGCAGTTGACGCCGGCCGACCGGATGAACATGCGCCGCGCGATCCTCGATGCGGCTCACGCACGGTGAAACGGACCGTCGATCTCATCTGTCTGGCTCTGCTGCTCACGACTCCCGCGTACGCACTTCCAACCGACATCGAAGTGAAACCGATCACGACTGACATCCGCGGGCGAATGTTCATTCCGAGTCACATCTTCTTGGATCATGATCAACCGGCAACATTGCGATTCCGCAACCACGATACAGAACTCCATACCGTAGCGGCCAAGGAACTCTTCTCTGGTGTCGACGTAACCGTAGGGGGGAACGGAGCTCCGGAATTCGGCCCGGACGGACTCAAACGGGTGATCATCCCGCCTGACGGCCTCATTGAGATTCAGTTCACACCGACGCGTACCGGAACCTTTTCGTACCTGTGCGATATGCCCGGTCATGACATGAAGGCCGTGATCGTGGTCGAATGAGAAGGGTGAACTGGCAGCCTCAACCCCTTTCAGGTCCCCAAACCAGCATGGTAGAGTTCCGTCTTCTTGTCATCCCTCATACATACTAGGAGCCTGTCCGACATGATGCGTCTGCAGATCTTCCAACGTCGCTGGTTCACTCTCCTGTTCTTCGCCTGCACACTATCGATGGTCACCGCGATGACCCTGACCGAGCCCTCATCGGCATCAGCCGCTGCCGCGAACACATCAAAAAAGAAATCCGCCACGCCGGCTGAAATAACGGCTCAGCGTTATGCCGAAGCGATGGGAGCGGGAAATACGGTGAGAGTCGGCCAGCTCGACTTCGCCTGTCAGTATCCCCTCGTGACTGCGTCTCAGCATGGCATCAAGACGTATCCATCTGACTCCGACCCCATCTACGACTCCTGCTGGCAGGGCCTGAAAGATGCGCATGCGCCCACGCTGGTCCGAAGCGATGTGGGCATGGAGATCTTGTGGCCCAGTAACGGCGAATTGGTCTTTTTCAGTGAGGACGTGAACCGTTATCCGGCTTCGGCCTTTGTCGCCGATTCACTGGGTCTGAGGCCTCCGGGAACCGGATTCAAGACTCACATCGTTGGAAGCGCGCCGCTTCCGTCTGCCTCATTCCGGCTTCGACCGAATGGCCCAACCGTCGCGGTGCCGACGACCCTGGTGAAATTGTCCGTCAGTTATCAGGATCCTCTTACAGCCCCGTTGACCTATGCGGCTGGCTCGGTCAAATGGACCAATACGATTAAACGGACCAGACGGGCGCTCAAAGAAATGACCATCCAGTGGGTGGTCCTTTCCGGCCTGAAGAAGCACGGTTTCGCAGGCGACACGGCCGTCGTCAATCTTCCCGTCACCAGCGGTACCGTGTTCGGCAGCGGCATCCGGGAAAAGATCCCCTTTGCCACGGAAACCAGTCAAGCGCTCCCTGACTCACTGACCTGGTGGGAACCAACAGACGTTCCTGGTCTCTTGACCGCCGCTGCCGCGCGCGCAGCCACCTTTCCAGAACTGCGCGACCGCGTGGCCATGTTGAATCGTGTGCTCATCATCGATCCTAATCAGCCCGAGGCCCTCATGGTACTGAGCCGACACCTCTATGCGACTGTCCTGAACGAGGCGATCCCGTTCCACACACTCACGGTGAAGGATCCGGCGCTTGCCCTGGTCGTCAACGAGCATTTTTGGAACATCTATGCTCAATCAGTACGCATGGATTTATCGCTAGGCATGGAGATGGGTGGATTCGACAAACCGACGACCGCCGACTATCTCTATCGGATGCTCTCAGCCATGCAAACCTTGACCGAGGTACGGCCGGAACAACTCGATAACCGATTTCGGTTAGGCGTGGCCTTGCGCTGGAACAACGATCAAGACGCTGCGATCGACACCCACCAATCCTTAGTGAAAGCGATCCCCTCTGAGCGAAGAGCCGGCAAAGCCGAAGCCCTGATTCAATTGGCCTGGTCCCGTATCAACAAAGTGGCCTGGAACCGCATCCTTGACGTCTCAGACATTCGGGTCGCGTATCAGGATGCCGACGAGGCGCTCGCGCTTGCCGATCTGCCGCTCGATAAATTCATGGCCGAGTACACCAAAGCTTACAGCCTGCTGTTCACTCCAGACCGGGACAATCGGGCGATCTTGGAGCTGCTGACGGAAGCTAAACGATGGTTTGGGGAAATTCCCGGGCAGACTCCAGAGATCTGGAATTTCTTTGTCGGGGCAGAATCGTTGAAGGCGGTGCTGGATGCGGATCCCCTGTTCCAGCCGTTGCTGGCACAGGCGGAGGAGAAGAAAGGGTGAGGGATGGATGCTGATGATCTTCTTTACTCGCGCAACGCGCAGCCTGAGAAGGAAGGGAAGGGCAGCCTGGTCGTCCTCCTGCTCGCGGAACGCGCACGATAGGAATGTGCTCGTTCGACGCGC
>CAZVEZ010000274.1:0-3679 GCA_964626135.1 uncultured Nitrospira sp. | reverse complement strand
CTTCATCTTGGCCTTGTGCGCTTTCGCCTTGCCCTTCATGTCTTCCTTCTTCGCCTCTTTAGGGGCCTTCGTCTTGGCCTTCATCTCTACGTTCTTCCCCTTCATATCGGCCTTCATGCTGTCCTTATCGGCTTTCATCTGGCCCATCTCACTCTTCATGGCGTCATCCGCCAGCGCGAACGAGCTGGTTCCGATCAGGCACAATGCCGCAAACGCGACCACCATCAACCTATGCACACGACACCTCCTCATCAATGGACGTTGGGTTAAAGACCAGACCTCAATTGCTAGATGTGACCGATGAAGCGTCCCACGGCATCCCTGGTCTGTCAAGCCGATGTGCAAATTCGGCATGACCCGTCCACACGCCAACAGGCATCAACGTGGCCCGTCTAGAAACCTTCGCAGAATTGCCTGCTCGATCCTCGATCTTCCTCTGTCCGGTGCCGGAAACCGCAGCACCAACTGAATGCGTCCAGGCTCGGACAGTTGGATCGTGACGCGGGGCTCCGGCGATGGCGCTTCGAGCAGATTCGTCTGCTCCAACAATTTCATCTGACGACCGGCTTCTTCCATATAGGGAGTACATTCGGTCTTGGCTGCTTCGAGCAGGCGCCGTTCAGCATTTCGCCAATCGTCCTTGTCTGTGAGCGGAACCATGATGATATAGAGCCCATACTCCTGGCCGGGATTCTCCTTGATCAAGGTATTCGAAAACAGCAGGCTGTTCGGAAACACGGTCACGCGGCCCGTATAGAGATGCGACGATTGGCCCGGCCCGATCTCGAGGAGCTTGGTTGCAAAGATGTCATGATCCAGGACCACCCCTCGATGACCCGCAATCTGAATGCGATCGCCGACAGAATAGACTTTTCCTCCCACCCGTAATGCCGCCCCGCTCACGCAGAGGATCAGCTCCTTGGTCGCCAGCACCAGTGCGGCCGCCAGAGCGACCAGAGATACGGTAAGGACCTGCAGCTCGTGCGCCCAAATCACCACCAGCCCGATGACCAACAGGAACAGGATCGAATTTCTTGTCGTCACCACCCAGCGCCGCTTGGTCTCCATCGAAAAAGCCGGGTTCTTGGCGATCGAGCGCACAATAAGTGTACGGATGATGAGAAGGATCAGGAGCAGCAGGAGCGACTTGAAGCTATCGAGGACGACCGAGCTGTCGAAGTGGGGTGCCCAGGCAGGCATGGGTTACAGGGTCGAAATCATTCGTTGGTCTTGAGTTGATTGCGGGTTCCCTGAATACACTCTTCCCGCTTCCACTGTTTGAGAATCTTCTGTTCGTTGAAGGCCAGCGTATACCGATAGCAATAGAGGGTGGGCTTAGGCCCATCTCCGGCTTTACCCATCAGCGCAGCCACCTGTTTCGTGGCAGTGGTGAGACCTGAGAAATCCATCGAATCCAATTCGTTGTCACTGACCGGCACACGAAAGGTCCAGATCGTATCGCCGCCGAGCACGGGAGTTTTGGCTGTGTGGGGTGGGCCCATACGCTCAGAAACTTCGTCCTGCGTCAATCGATCAATGCCCTTGTCGAAATAGCGGTCGCGCCAGGGACCACCGCAGGCAAGCAAAGACCCGGCAATGATCGCTATCAGGACCATCAAGGCCTTGCCAGAACACCAGCTGAAGGGCATCATGACCTGGACCTCTCGTTCAATTGCTGCCTGCGTTTGATCGAACAATAGAAGGCGTACCCTTGAGCCAGTATCCCGGTCACCAATAATCCCAAGGCCGTCTGCAGCCATGGTGCTCCCGTGTCTTCCAATCCATACATCCCGATGACGAACCCGAGTGCAATCGCCACGACTCCCACGAATCGCGCAATCATCCCGTTCATCGGCAATTTTATGGGGCCCGGCTCGTTGTCCATCGCCATAGGGGGTACGCTACACCGGATGGCTCAGCCGGTTCAACTCCGCTTCGAGCGAATATTTATAGACGCCTAGACCCATATGAGAGGGGCAGAATCCCCGTTCTGGAATCGCCGAGGAGCGAGGTGTCACGATTGCGCTTTCTCCCGCAGCTCTTGAACCACAATTGAAGCAACCACGTCCGGACATGAAAGGTGAGCGCTGATCGCCATACCGAGCCTCTTCATTGTCGGCCCACCTGTTCGACAATGGATTCCGCCGGATAGGTCACGATCTCCGCCAGCGTGGGATGGTAATGCGGCATACGCAAGAGATCAGCCGCGGTCCCATGGTAATACATCACGGCGATCAGCTCGTGAATCAGTTCTCCTGCCTCAGGGCCGACGATCTGCGCGCCAAGGAGCTCTCCTGTCAGCGGCGCACAGAGAAGTTTCACGAAGCCGTGCGATGCGCCCAGACAGAGGGCTTTCCCGTGATCTGCAAAGGGATAGGACGCTGTCAGATAAGGAATCTCTCGTGCACGACAGGTGGCTTCGTTGAGTCCCACGACAGCGACCTGGGGATCTGTAAAGACCACCTCGGCATCGAGACGATGATTGAGTTCTTTCGCCGGTCTGTCAGGATGCGTCGCGTTGTACGCGGCAATCTCTCCTTGTTGGATGGCGAGATGCACAATGGGTGTCACGTCATTCACATCGCCCACGGCATAAATATGTGATTGCGACGTGCGCATGGCGCCATCGACGACAACACGTCCGCTGTCGACTGCCACCTCAGCCAGATCAAGATGGAGCGCTTCGATATTGGGCCGCCTGCCTAAGGCCTGGAGAATCATCTCGCCTGTGTAGGATCGTTCACGTCCGTCTTTCATCGCCCAGATCGTCTTCCCTTGCTCATCGCAGGTCACACGGAGTAATTGTGCGCCCGTAACGACTTCGATACCCTCGTCGATCAATGCGGCTTCAAGCGCGCGTCCGACAGCCTCGTCCATATCAGAAAGAAGTGTCTGTCCCCGTTGAAGTATCGTGACCCTTGTCCCAAGTCGCGCAAAGAACTGGCCGAGCTCGAGGGCGACAGACCCACCGCCCAGGACGATCAACGAACCCGGCTGGGTGCGAAGATCCAGGATCGTGTCACTCGTGAAGTATCCAGCTTGGGTCAAACCAGGGATCGGCACGTCGTCGGGCCTTGACCCGGTGGCCAGGATAAACGAACCGGATGACAAGACGGTGTCTCCAACGGTGATTTCGCGGGGCGACCGAAAGACCGCACGCGATTGATAAAGCGTAAAGCTCGGGTCGCGAAGCTGCTGAATGCGATAGTCGGCAAACTCACGGACCAGCCGATCCTTTCGATCCACGATCGCCGACAGATCGGCTCTTGTCGAAACTGGGGAGAGCCCGAACTCCTTCGCCCGCTTTAGGAGTGCCGCAACTTCCGCAGAACGCAGGATGGCTTTTGTCGGCATGCAGCCACGCAAAATACAGAGCCCTCCAAGCGGGCCCTGATCTACAATCGCCACGTCGGCACCGGCATCGCGCGCAGTTCGGGCCGCGGCATAACCCGCCGAGCCGCCGCCGATGACGATGACATCATGTATGTTGCGTGCCGAACCGTGATGCTGTGATTTCATCGTTCGTCCCTTTTATAGTGTGACCTCAAGAACGAAAGGATACACGATGATACAACCCGGTCGCTATCGACACTGTAAAGGCCACGAATATGAGGTGCTGGGGGGCCGGCACTCAGAAACGGAAGAGGAATATGTGGTCTATCGCGCATTCTACGATGAC
>CAZVEZ010000273.1:0-3682 GCA_964626135.1 uncultured Nitrospira sp. | reverse complement strand
GATTTTTATTTCAATGGCAGCATGTCGTTCCTGGATCTCGTCTCCACGGCGAGGCAGGCCTCTTGGAGATCATTCACCAACTCGCCGGCTTCGAAGCTGCAGCATCGGCTTGGGAGCCGCACCTGTTCAGGGCGAGGCTGGCGAAGTATGAGCCGGAGCTTTTGGATCGACTCTGTCTGAGTGGAGCAGTGAGCTGGGGCAGGCTGTCGCCTCATCCACGGCTTGCCCGCGTTGGTGACCTTGACCGACGCCGGATCATCCCAACGAGAGTTGCGCCGATTAGTCTCTTTCCACGTGAGGAGAGCGAATGGCTGAGGCATGTCTTCCACGATGATGCCGCATCACAGGGGCCGGACCCGTTTGCTCAGTTGAGTTCGATTGCGCAAGACCTGCGTCGTGCGTTGCATGAGCGAGGCGCGAGCTTCTTTGCCGACCTTGTACGGATGACCAACCATCTTCCGGCGGAAGTGGAAGAGGGACTCTGGGAACTCGTGGCCGCCGGTTTCGTTACGGCTGACGGCTTCGACAATCTCCGCGCGCTCATGGACCCGCATCGTCGCCGCGCTGAAGGACGGGAGCGGTCTCGCCGGCCTCGACACTCGGCCGGGCGTTGGTCGTTGCTCAGACAGCGTGAGCCACATTCAACATTCAACATTGAACCTTTAACATTCTACTCTGTTGCCTCACCCCTCACGCCTTACCCCTCACGTTCGGTAGAACCGGTCGCGCGCCAGTTGTTGCGTCGCTATGGCGTCGTCTTTCGCGATCTGCTGGCACGTGAGTCGCTGGTTCAGTCCTGGCGCGATTTGGTAGTGCAGTACCGCCGGATGGAGCTGCAAGGTGAAATTCGAGGGGGAAGGTTTGTGAGCGGCTTTATCGGAGAGCAGTTCGCGTTGCCGGAAGCTGTCGAATCGCTGCGGGCGGTGAGAAAGCGAGGCGAGACGAGTCCGGCCTCGCACGAGATCAAACTGTCCGCCAGCGATCCGTTGAATCTCGCAGGCATCATCTTGCCGGGCCCGCGTGTGCCCGCAGTGCCGTCGAATTTCGTGGTGTTCCGTGACGGGACGGTCCTGCGGACTGTGTTAGGGCGAGAGGCTTCGGACAGACCGAGCGAGCAGATTGAGTGGAGCGAACGGGACAATCAGATCAAGCAGATCAAGCGGGAATAGCGAGCAAGGGGCAGCGGGCCCCACGGACCACCCGTTCGGTGGTGCTGCCGAGAAGCAAGTCGAAGAGGCTGGTATGTCCTTCGGTCGTCATGACGATCAGGTCCACATCGAAATCCGCGCCTGCCGCTAAAATCCATTCGACGGGATCACCCTTGCCGACGAGCGTGTTCCACGACCAGCCGGGGCGCTCGGGGTGAGTAAACTTCGGGAGATCGGTTTCCTTTCCAACATGCACCAGCTCGAACAACACAGTCTCGCTGCCCACTGTGCGCGCAAGCTCTGCGGCAAAATCGATGGCCGGTTGCGGGTGCGGCGCATGGGCGATCGGGATCAACACTCTGGTCAGGTTCGTTCTACCGGTTTCCGCTGAGACAAACCCCTCGACGCCGGCTGGAACAAAGAGTGTTCTGGCGTGGGTGCCTCGAGCCAAAGGCTCTGCGACTGCGTGGTGTGTGAGACGGGCGAGGCCGTCACGCTGATGTGTAGACAGCACGAGCAGCTCTGTGGGGTGCGCTGTCAGCTGTTGAAGGATGGCGCCCGTCGTATTGTCCGCGACGGCGCGAACGCGTTTGATCCGGACGCCCATTTGCGCGACATCGTGCTTCGAGCTGCCTTCCGGCAGGATGCCCCATCGGGCGAGGAGCGGCCGGATACGGGGAAAATCCTCGAAGTCCTTTCGCTCGATTGCCGGGTCGACGTGCATCATCGTCAACTCTCCCTGTACAAGGAGGGTGAGTTTCACGGCATGGGCGAACGCCGCCGCGTCTGCGGTGGAGAAATCAGTGGGATGAAAAATCCGGTGAAATGGGAGCATTGAAGTGTCGTTTCGATATTAGCGAGCCAGCATCCGCAATTGTTGGAGCCGGGCGTCATGATCGGACGTCAGGAGCGTCTCGAAGGCCCCCTGCGCGTTCGTATGAAAGGCCGTTTGCCGGTCGTCCGGCAGCCCTAAGAGGGTGCCCAGCGACGTGACATATTCTCCCTGCCCTCGCGCCAAGTCCTGTTCGATATTCGTCTGATTCAATGCGGTGAAGGCGATAAGCTTATGCTCCGGATGCAAGAGACCGTCTTCATTGAACCAGGCGCGGCCGGAAGTCGTGCCCGTGACGTTCGAGGTCGTATCCGTAGTCTGTTTGACCGTGGACTTGAGTGTGCAGCCTGAGGCGGCCAGTACGAGGACCGGTAATATGGTCCAGACAGTGACCCGTTTCATGGATGTACCTCCTCGGTGTGGAAGGGAGCGGCGCCCTTCAAGATTGACCGCCTCCACTATAGCACAAGCGGATTACAGTTCTATCGGCTGTCTACCGATAGGAGAGTTGTGCGCGCATTATCCTGAGCCTGTCCATCGTGGAGATACCTCATGTCTGTCCAGGCGCTGACCCAAGTCGATCCTCAACAGTTCTTTCGCCTGCCGTCTACGAATCCCACGGGAGTTCAGCGATTGGATACCCAGGTTAGAGCGGTCGCAGTCTCCAACGACTTCTCCGGCCGGTTGAGTGTGACGACGGCGGAGGGTGACACCGTCACCCTCTCGGCGGATTTTGAGTCTTCTTTCCGCGCAGTGAACTACAAGTCACACGCCGAAGGCGGTGGCAAGACGGTCGATGTTCATGCGAAGTATGCCGAGTATTCGCTGAAAAAAGAGTTCGGCGTGACGATAGACGGCGATCTGAATGCGCAAGAGATCAAGGATCTGGAGAAGCTGTTCCGAAAAGTCGCCGACATCTTCAAACGATATTTGAATGGGCAGGACGACGGAGCTCTAGTCAGGACGGCGAAGCTGGCCGAGCGGTTTGGACGCCTGTCTTCGCTCTCAGGTCTGGACCTCAGTGTGGAGGTGGAACGATCCGTCACGGTCTTCGCCGCGCAGGTTGCCGCAGAGGTGAGCGGCCGCCCGTTGAGACCAGTAGACCAGCAATCGCAGACACCTGTTTCAACGTCTCCCACAGTTACCCCGGGTGTGGCGCCTTCGGCGGTTGCGGCGATCCCGCAATCGTCTACCGGTACCACGGCGCCCACCCAGCCTTTGATCGACACGGGCGTTCCGGCATCGGACACAGCGACTCGCCTCGTTGCCCCCGCGCAGGATACGCCGCGACCGAAGTCTCTCGTACAGCAAATCTTGGACGCCCTGGACGCATCGAGGGTTGAGTCTCACAAGGTCCACAAGTACCTGCCGGACTTCTTTCAGAAGCTGCGCGAGGATCTGCGTGAGGAACTGCGCGGTCATCGTGAACAGACGCCTCGGACTGCCGCTGCTGGAGAGTCAGAGCCCCCCGCTACGACGGTAAGCAGCGCGGTGTTCGCTTATCAATCGGTGAGCCTGACATCGATATCCCTATCGATCCGGAGCTAAGACAACAGCGTCAGCCATAGGGCTGGCGTTAAGCAAGACACGGCGAGGTGTGGAATGACCACACCTCGCCGTTGTCGTTTGAGCGGCAGAGGGGAGCGGCCAGGTGCCCTTCTTGCTCGCAGAACGCGCACGGTGAAACGGTGCTCGTTCGATG
>CAZVEZ010000272.1:0-3733 GCA_964626135.1 uncultured Nitrospira sp. | reverse complement strand
TGGGCGAGCAATAGCCCTCCCAGCCCTCTGCCTCTTGCCGAGTTTGCCACTCCAAGCAGTTCAACATAGTCTCCGAGCAAGAATTTCCGGCGAACGACCACAATGCCGGACGCTTTGCCGTTCTGGTCCACAACGTAGCTGTCACGCCCCAGTGGGAGCGGCGTGAAGTAGCCGTCCCAGTCACTGACCTGGTAGCCCAGCCGTTGCCACGGCTGGGAGCCGGCGAGCAACTCAATAACGGCTGTCCTATCATCCGCCGTCATGGGTCGAACGATCGGACCGGTCATGGAGCTGCCTGACGACATGCGAGGAGATCGCTCATGGTCATCGGCGTGAGATTCCATTTGGGCAAAAGTTGCTGATGCAGGTCTTGCACAACCTCACGGGTATGTCTGCCTTTCCCGTTGGCGTGCATCACAATGACACTCCCCTTCCTGACGAACCGTTTGAGCCGGTCTTCGATCCGGATTGTGGTGAGAGTCGGAACGGGGTCGCCGGAGACGACATCCCAGAGAATGAACTGGAGGCCGAGAACACGGGCCAAGTTGACCGTGTCGTCATTAAACTCTCCATATGGAGGGCGAAACAACGTTGCATGATGACCGTACTTGGATTTGAGCAGACGAACAGGGCCAAGAATCTCTTCTTTCTGCTCGTCCGCTGAATGGAGGGGCAAATGGGCGTGAACATCTCCATGAGTGCCGACTTCAAAGAATGGAATCTGGAGAAGCGCCCTCACCTGTTCATCGTGTTTCGTGATCCATTTGCCGGACATAAAGAAGGTGGCAGGGATCTTTTGCTCAATTAAATAGTCGATCAGTGCCTGATCGTAGCCCCCTCCGTTACGCACAGGACAGAGGTCGAATGTCAATGCGACTCCAGGACACCAGGGCGGGCCTGACTTGATGATCTGGGCCTGCGTAGCGGAAGGGATCGCCGTCGTAAGCAGCATCGCCAGGATGAGGTATCGAATCCGTGAGAAGTTGCGCGGTGGCATGCCAGGAGTATACCTGAACCGGGAACAGAAGCCGAGTTGACGCTGGAATTCATGCGCTGTTACGGTGGATGCATGTCGTTGCCCAGTTGGAGAATAGGCCGAGCGCTCGGCATCCCGATTCACGTGCATGCCTCCTGGTTTATCGTCTTCTTCTTTGTAGCCTGGTCATTGGCGATGGGCTATTTACCGGAGACCTTGCCTGGTCTGTCGGTTCCACGCTATTGGGGAATGGGCGGCATTGCCGCCCTCTTGTTGTTCCTCTCCGTTCTGCTCCATGAATTGGGACATTCCTATGTGGCGCTGCGCTACCAGATCCCGATCCGGCAGATTACACTGTTTATTTTCGGAGGGGTGGCGCACATGGAAAAGGAACCACCCAGTCCACGAGCTGAATTCTTGATCGCGATAGCAGGACCGCTCGTGAGTCTGATCCTTGGAGCCGGTTGTTTCGGTGGCGCCATAGCGATGGAGTCTCTGTTCTCGCAATCCGGGTTTCACGGACTTGTCGTCCTCGTGAGCTTGCTCGGCATGGTGAATGTGCAACTCGGACTGTTCAATTTGATTCCAGGATTCCCATTAGATGGAGGGCGGGTCTTACGGGCTGGGCTGTGGGCCCTGAACAAGGATTTCAATCGAGCGACGAGTCAAGCCTCGCTCGCTGGACTGGGCTTCGGTGTGGCGTTTGGGTTGATCGGCATGGCCTTGATGATGGGAACCTGGTCCGGTGCTGTGGGACAGTCCATCGCGACAAACGGCGGCTGGCTCATCTTTATCGGCATATTCCTCTTTTCGGCAGCCCTGGCAAGTAGAAGGCATGCGACTCAACGAACTTCGTTGGCGTCGGTGACGGTTCGCCAGGTCATGGTCCCCCGCGTGGTGACATTGCTGCCGGATATGAACGTGCAGGATGCGGTCGATCAATACTTTGTCGCGCATGGATTCGGTGGATTTCCCGTATGCAGTGAGGGGCAGGTTCTCGGAGTGGTCACCGTGCGCGACGTGCACGCGCTTCCCACAGAATTGTGGCCATGGCGTCGCGTTCGCGAAATCATGCGCCCGGTGTCGTCGGCCTTCTTGATTCATCCGGACTGGTCCGTCATGCAGGCGATGGAACGCATGGTCCAGGGTGACTGGGATCGTCTCGTGGTGCTGGAGAATGAAGAAATCGTAGGGCTTATCACTCGATCGGCCATTGCGCATTTCTTACAGCTGCACAAAGCCTGAGACCTAAGGCGTCAAGAGAGTGGAATGGTGCATTCTTTTACCCCGTACGTCTCACCGTTCATGTCTTGTGTTCAATCGTTCGCGCGGGCGATAGAAATGTTCTGTGCGATGGAGATCCGCACGAGATGGACCACAAGCAGAAATCCATAGACGACGCAGAAGAACTTGAAGGTGGCGCGGTAAAAGTCTGTCAAAAGAATGGGGAGACAGAGGGCAAAGAGCAGGCTGACGATCAACGTCATAAAGGTCAATCGCTTGCAAAACTCATGAGAGGCTTCCCGTCCAATTTGCTTCAATGCACGGGCATAGCGCTCAGCTCGTTGAAGCCTGGCTGCATGCAGGGCGGCCTCGCCGGTTCCCCAGTAGCGTAAATAGACATAGCCGCCAAAAATCAACAGCCATGGCAATCCCCACAGAAGCCAATAGGCCGCTCCTCCATAGAGGTCGCTGCTGAGCAAGGCGGCGAAGGGAAGGGCGTACAGCAATCCCAAGACCAACGGCAGGATGCGTTCATCCTGCGGACGTTCACCCTCCGGTCCCCCATGAATCAGCTCCCGCTCAAATAAAGGATACCCGTATTTGAGGACTACGAGCGCAATGGCCGCGCTCATGGTTTTATCAGGAATGTAGCGAATCAGGTTCTGGAACCAATTCACCGTCCACCAACTCAGACTTTCCCCCCAGGTAAACCCGAAGAGGGATTCGAGATAGAGGTGCGCCGTATGTTCCCATTGGAGTACACGCAGGCTCATTGATTCGGCAACGTCGGGGTTCAAGGCGAAGGTCGTTTGCTCATGCAGCGCCGCCTGGACAAAGGTTCCCGGGAGGCTCATGACAATCGCGCCGCCGACCCCGAATATATAGAGAAACCAGGCATGGGACAGGGCGGAACTGCGGCCTGTTCGGAGATACGTGTGAAAGCCTGTTTGTCTGGCCATCCAACCCCAATAACAGGCGCCGGCCATACTCACCAGCGACCAGGGGAAAATCACCACATCCGCTCCGGTCTCCGGATAGAGCAGCCAATTCACGACAGAATTTGAGAGGAGGGCGGCAATGGCGCCCCACCAGGGGCCCAAGAGGAACGCAACCAGCGCTGTGCCTGTCATGTCGAGGAAGAGAATGCTCTCCAGATGCCGACTCAGTGTGAGCCCGATGTAATTGAGAGTCAGGCCTGCTGCGAGAATGACACCGGTTTCGTACAAGAGGAGATAGGAGATGCCACGGAAGGGTTTCGACGAAAAGAAATCGATCGCGGGGGCCTGGTTAGAGGCCGGACGTTCGGTTGGAGAAGGCGGTTTCCGCTCCTTCTTCGGTGCTATCCGGTTCCGAAAATCCAGCAGCCTTTCCAGGACGGATAACAGGGCGGCGATGAAGCCGATCACTGTGCCGCCGAGCATGAGTATATCCTTGCCGAACTCTTCGAACATGAGTCGGTTCCTTTCCAGTGCTTCGTGCCATTCTAGCCACGAACAGATATCCCTGCCAGTAAAAGTCCAGAAGCCGACAGTC
>CAZVEZ010000271.1:0-3738 GCA_964626135.1 uncultured Nitrospira sp. | reverse complement strand
TTAGTGCGAACACGTTGTTCTTCACGTGCATGCTTCCGATAATGGGTCCCATCGTACGCTCCTGCCAGCGGAGCCGGTCGATCTTAAAGACACTCTGACTGGCAAGAAACGGCTGAGTGTCCTGGTACCGGCTCGTAGAGAAATGATTCCGTTCCGAGTCGTGGACCACTGAAAACCGGTTGTCAGCATCCCACTCGACGGTCTCATCGAGCTGAATCCGGCCGCTCATGGTTTCGATGGACAATCCGAAACGGGGGACGTTTACGCTCACATCATCCATCTCCACAGCCGCGGCGATGTTGAACAAGGTGCCGTCGCTGGAATAGACCGTCAACGGTGCGGTCACCAAACCCCGGCCTTGAAAGGCCCCCGACGGTTGGCTCAGCTCCTGCAGGGACTGCGTCAGCCGGCCGGTCAACGTCAGCTCGCGCAGCGATGGTCTGGACGTTTCGGAAGAAGACGATGTGCCCGCTCGATTCAGGGATTTGTTCAATGTAATATGAGTGCCGCCGCCTTTGTTATGAAGGGTGAAATCGTCGAGGACGAACGTTTCCAGCCGGCTGAGATGCGCCCGGCCGCTGATCGAGACATCGGAAATCGGGTAGAAAGGGAAATAATTTTGCCGGACATTCTGCAAGGCCCAAGTCATGCGCAGTTCCACATCGCCGTCCGCCGGACTCGAGTCGGCGCTAAAGTCAACGTGCTGCGTCATGGAGGCGACGTGGACGTCACCGCCGTTGAAGACGACCTTCAGGCTGGGGATTTTCAAATCAGCGCTGCCGCTGAGACGTCCTGCGCGCTGCGACCCGGACATGTGCAGTGAGCACTGGGGGAGGTCCACTGCCATGGTTCCGTCGTCAACGGCGACGCCGTGAACTTCGAGAATGATTGATTGCTCGGCGGCTAAACTATTCAACGGGGCGTCCGTCAACGCCGGCACCTTCTGGCCGTCCCGCATCACGAACAACCCTTGCACACGGCCCTGCTGTTCGAGCGATCCGGTGAAGCGCGACCAGTCGATCGGGTACTGTTTCCTGACCTGCATTGGAATCCAGGCGCTCAGTACCGTCGCGCGATCGATCGCGACGCGGCCGCGATGAGTCAACCAACCGGACGAGGGATCGAAAAGCGCTTGGATCGATAGCGCGACGGCGGGACCTATCCTGAAGTCAGCGTGGGCGCGCATCGCCGCTTCGCTGTACTCGGCCCCCGCGGTCAAGCGGGGATTGGTGTCCACCGGTTGACCGTTGAGCCGGGCGCGTCCGAGATCGATCTCCGCTGCAAGTTTGTGCGCCACGCCGAGACCATTGTGTTCGGCGCGCAGTTCGATCAGAGGAGATTCGAACGCGAGGCCGGGACGCTGCATCCTGAAACGGGAGAGCGTCGCCACAACCGTATGGATGAGTTCAAGTTTGTCGGTCTGGCCGAGGTTCCGGTAACGGCCGGACACAGAGGCTTCCATGCCAACGCGTTCCAGCCTGATCCCATAGGGCTCCATCTCTGGAAGCCATCGGACAAATGCGCCCAGCTTACCGGTCTTGACAGTCAGATCGGTCCCGGCATCATCATCCTTTGCCCAGGCAGTCGCGGCAATGTCCAGCTCATCGACAAGACCGTTAAGGGTCACCCGTCCGGAAACCGACAAAGGGGAATCATTCTGTTCGAAATCGGTCAATTCCCAGTGGAATCGTGTCTGCTTTGCCGCTCTCTGCAACGGGCCTCGGGGTTTGCCGATGTGGACCGACTCAGAACTAATCGTGCCGGAGACAGAGGATGGTGTGTGCCCATCGAGCGACCAATCGCGACTTTCGAGACTGACCGTCGGGTTTGCGATACTGACGACCTGTCCGTCATGGTTCCGGTAAGTCACGCGCTTGGCCGGTGCGCCTAACAGAAAATCGGCCCCATGGTCGGGATCGATGTTGCCGCGCAGGTCGAGCGAGACCTGTTCCGCCACCAGAGACGGTCCACCAGGCTGCTGCCAATGGACTTCACCGGCTCTTCCAGTCACTTCGACTCTGATCGCCCGCTCACGGCCTGGATCCATTGTGAACAGACCCTTCACTTCCAAGTCCTTCCCGTCCAATTCGGGGAGAAAGCCGGTCTTGAGTTTCAACAACGGATCGAGTCGAGCATGGCCGCTGCCCAGCAGTTTCGGGATCATCGAGTGATCTGCAAACTCCGCCATGAACTCGGCCGACAGGGTTTCCTGCAGGAGATCAAGCCGTGTCACTGTCAACCTGGTCGTTGCGCTCTCTGGGACAAATTCGGCAGCCCCTTCAATATCGACAATGCGTCCATGCAACTCCAACGACGGATCGATCGTCTGTCTGAGCAGGTCGGCGACAGCTGAGAATTCAGCCGAACGGCTGGCGGACAGATTGAACGTGAGCACCGTCTGCAGCTCCGCGGCAGAGCTGTTGTGGTGTCTGCTGTCGTGAATCGTCAGCCGGGTGGGCACCTCCTCAGCGATCGACCTTAGTGTCACCTTGGCGGCAACATCGCCTGGTATAAGCCGGCTTTCCGCAGTCAGCCCGAGACCGTCCAACTCAAGTCTGCGCAAGGGGGCGCCCTTCGCATCGAGTTCGATACGAGTCCAGCCCAGATCGGCAATGGAACATCTGAGGATACTGACGGGAAGGGGTAACCAGTCCAGCCGGGCCATCTTTGAAAGCGGCTCCTGTGATTCGGGTTTCGGCTGATCCTGGTCGCCGAACAGATCCCATGTGGACGGCCCGTCTTCCTGGACAACCTCGTACAGGCGGAGCTGTCCGGCTTCGATCTGTTCAACTGATATCTCCTTCTGCAGCAAAGCTCTGGTCGACCAGCGGACGGAGAAGCGGTCCAATTCGAGCAGCCGTGGCACGTGACGTCTGTAGATGTCCGGCGAGCTGATCATCAGGCCTTCAATCTGCAGATGACCGGACAGCGGGGCCAGATCGAGTCGCCGATAATCGATGGCGATGCCGTTCGGTAACGATACGTACGAATTGAGAGCCCGTTTGAAATAGGGTTGATTGAGTTGCGCCAACAACACCTGATAGCCCACCGTCGCGACCAGAACAAACGCGGCAGTGGCAGCAAGGAATCGGAGCAGGCTACGCATTGAAAGAGATCGCTGAGAGAACTCGCCCTTCATAAGGTAATCTTGCCAGCAGGTCTTGGCAGACTACCACAAGAGCTACCCCTCTTTCCCCAGCCCTGCAACCAGGTCTTCTTTTCCCATTCGGCCGGCATCTCCAGCACGAAATGATTCAAACCACCATGACGTTCATAGCTGAAGGGATACAGCTGCAGGGGGGACAGATCGTCGGCATACAGGTGTAACAGGTAACCATCGACTCCGATGGCGTGGTGATCCAGACACCGGTCCTGAGCATCCAATGCCCCGTTCGAATAAGCCTTACCCCTAACAGGCTGTTGGCAAAGGCCTCTTGACCGTGGCGATTGGTAGGCGACAAGGTGCGTCCCTCAAGAGGATTTCGCCGCTTTCGGGGACGCGGGCTCTTGCAGCACCTCACTGAATTTTGTCTATCTGGTCTATTCGGTCTATCTGGTGTGTTTGATTCAATGAACGGAACGGAGACATACGGCAGCTTGACCAATCGGCCTCTCGCGCGTACCATGCAGACTAGGTGTTTCAGCCACGCCGACTGTCTCATCCCTCGCGCTTCCCGATCCTTCCTAACGCGACCGATTCTCCAGTCTCCGCCGCTCCAACGCCGGTATCATCTGTGT
>CAZVEZ010000270.1:0-3751 GCA_964626135.1 uncultured Nitrospira sp. | reverse complement strand
TAGGTTGGTTGAGGATGAGCAAGTTGCCGTGCAGCAAGTTTCTCGGACTGCTGGCCGCAGCACTGATCACCGTCTTCGACGCGCGCAACGGCCTCGCGGATCCAGCCGCCGGCAACCAAGCTGTCTGTGTGGAGCCCTTCTGCACCTACGGCCCGCCCAAACTGAGCGCTGACGCCATGGCGGCCGCCACGCGCGAGATCATCGCGGCAGCGCAGAAGGTCGATCTCGGGTTCCCGCCGGAGAAGTGGCCGGAGGAACAGGCGTTCCTGGATGCCTTCCTGGCAGGCGACGGCTTCGAATTCATCTCCCCCTCCTACATCGCAGAAGGGCGGCAAGACCTGCACCTGTTGGACATGCTCGACCCCGACTGCATTCGCCACCTGACAGAGATCGAATACGAGAACGGACCGCCGGACGACTTTACCGGCCCGTTCTACCTCTACAACGTCAAGCCGTCGCTCGGCTCCTCAGACGAGTATTCCGCGCTCTTCGTGTTCGGCGGGGCGACAAAAACCCGACACAAGGGCATGAATTTCGACGAACGTGTCGAGTGGTCGCAGTCCACCGGTCGTTTTTATATCTTGGACCGAAACCGCCGCTGCGAGCGATTGTTCACTTGGTCGATCAGCGGTCGCGAGGAAAGAGAGTTCGTCACCCGATACACGCCTCGCTTCGCTGGCGTCGGATACTACGAAGGCGCCTTCCTGGTCTATGCCTTGCAGGGCATCAACACTCTCATCGACCCGGCGGCTTACCGGTTCGCCTGGCAGTTCGGCACACAGCCGCCCCAAAAGAAACGGAAGACTGACCGCTACGGATCGGCGTTACTACCCAGCTTTCCGGAAGACTTCGACCCCTTCGCCATCGTCAACCGTCAAGAAAGCCTGCCTTAGCGCGACAACCCCTCCTGCAGCGACATCAGCGAGGCGTTGCCGCCGGCCGCGGTCGCGCCGACGGACAGCGTCTTCTCCGTCGCGAAGCGGTAGAGAAAACTTCAACGTTACGCCCGAGACCTTGCCTTCACACTTCAAGCATTTCGCGCATCTCAGCCTTTGCCATGAACTCAGCCTGACGCCTTGAGAAGGAAACTCCGAGGTCGAGCCAGTGAATTACATTGTAGTATCGATTTCTTTCACCCGCCAAATAAGTTGCTAGGAGAATCTCTAATCGAGATTTTGGCAGGGTGACTATTGATTTCAAGCAGGCCGCCTTCCTTACGTCGTCATACTCACAGTTGAAGAGGATTGACACATCGAGATCAGTTAGGTTCAAGAATTCCGCCTTCGATGCTTGAAGAATGACGAACTTAAGCAATTTTTGCTTGCCGCATAGCGGCAGCAGCTGATCCAGCTTTCCTCGTCCGATTTTAAGAATCGAGGCGGCAGCCAGCCTGTATTTATCATCTCGAAGATCATCAAATATCGACGAAGCATCAATATCCGGATTGCTCAGATGGCCGACAATCAAGGGCACATCCTTCAGTTCTCCGTGCTTGGCGAGATATTCGAAATCGAAATGTGAAGACGCTATTCCACCCCTTTTCAGAGTTCGACGAACCAACTTTAGATCGTTACGTCGTCCCTTCGCACATACCAATTCCAGCGCATCTCGCGTTGCTTCATTTCGCATGTCCTCTGTGTGCCCATCAAACGCAGAAGACAGGTCACGGACGCTGAGTTGAACACCAAAGTTTGCAATTCTCTTACCAATAAATTCTTCAAACCGGTTGTCAATCTCGGATGCCAGGTCATCTCTGCACTTTTCGTAGTGTCTTTCTGCCAGCACAAAGTAAGCTATCAGATCGAATGGCGTGGAATTCTTGATACACTCCTTGAGTTGATCATCATCCAGTTGTGAAATCACTTTCTTTTTTAGTTTCTTGAAGAAGCGTTTACCTTGAACATTGACGCTTCCTAGCAACCCCTGTCCTCGCCGCTTGACCAGTATACTCCGAGCCTTCGGTAAGCTAATTTCTTTCCCTGCGGATTGGAGAAGCACCAGAGCTTCATACCTGATTTGCGCACTTGGATCCTCTAGCAACGCTTCAACCCTAGCGTCGTCAAACCACTCTCTAGACGACAACTCCTGCATGGCTACCAAGCGCACAGCCACACTTCTGTGCAACAAAGCTCGTTCGAGCAAGTCAATGCTAACCGTGGGCGCCATCTGTGCCACTTGGTCGACCAATCTCATTGGAAATGAATCCAGATCATTCTCGACCACGGCGGCGAAAGCTTCTTCTGGCCTATACTTGAGCAAGAGACGTACGAGCGCCCCCACTGCAGATCTTTCCGTTTGCGGATCGGAACGATTGACCTCCGCCTGTACTACAGAAAGATCATGCTCAAGCCCACAGTCTCCCAAGTATGCTAACGCAGCTACTTTTACATTGTCGGGAGTCGTATCGGCGAACCAGAAACTGAGAATAGTTTCCCTATCCGGGAGGCCCCGACTGGGCAACGGCTCAGCAGCTTTTTTCATAGCCAGCAATGCGCCGGCTTGAACATCGTCGGTTCCAATTAATGAGAACACTGCTAGCGGTCCGACTTCTTCGTGAGTCTTTCTAACGTGCACCCAATGCCAGATGGGCACGTTCTCTGACCGCAAATGGCCAAGCCCGCATTTGATCAGTCCACCTGCCTCCCTTCTATCTAAGTCCAGAGTATTTTTATTGCTGTAGAGAATGTTTGCGTCGTGTACTCCCAAAACATCCTCGTCGTTGCCTGTCTTTCTCGATACCTCAGCAAGGAGCCGAAGACGTGCGACGTCCGCTGGCGTGATCGATTCTGCGTCTGTTTGAAATTTTTCAGCAATATCTCCAAGGAATTTTGCACCCCACACGACAGACGGAGCAGGTCGGTCCGCCAAACTACCACTAGTATCTGCGTTACGTGATGGCGTCGAGGGACGCTCCTTTGCAGCTCTGCCTGCTTCCTCCTCGTCCTGCGCAATGAGGCCCTGGACGTATTGAGTGATACATCTCCTAAACTTGGCCTCAAATTCACGAACGTCTGCGAAGGTTTGAAAGAGGAGTGTCTTTTCATCTGTTACCTTGGCTCGAAATTCTATAACCCGTTTCAAGCCCGGACCCGGATCGGTCAGCAGATCCTCGTCAATTTCTTTAAAGAACAGGCTGATCTCAGGCGCACCGGATTCTTGACGCCGTTGAACAGAGAGTTGGAACTCTTCCTGGAATCCGGATGTGAATGGACCCCTTACTGAAGGTTTGGAGCCCCATTTTTTCCAAAGTAGTCCCACGAATAATTCGCAGGACTCAAGCTCCTTATTGATGATTTCCTGCGGCCTCCCAAATACTGATACCGTATCCTCCCAGCCTACGAGCTCTATCATGCATGTTAAATGTTTAGACCATTCTGCATTAAACTCTTCCACTACTCCTTTTGCCGCCCGTCGCTCTTCAGATAAGTCGCCGGGAGAGGCCAAAAACACTCTGATAAGCCTTAAGCTTGTAGCCATTTCTTCCAGGACCCAAAATGAATTGGTAAGCCAATTTGTTCGCAGTGTTTCGAAACACGTTTATAGTTTGATTTTGAATTGGAAAACGCAATCAAAAGACGCTTTGACTGTGTCGGGCGCAGCCGAACTGTCTATTGGGGTGGCCGTGTTCTCTGATCGGTCACAGCGCGACCTCGCGACTGAATCAACACTGTAATCAAGCTGCTATTAGGGAAGGCGCTACCGCGACAGCCCCTCCTGCAGCGACATCAGCGAGGCGTTGCCGCCGGCCGCC
>CAZVEZ010000269.1:0-3765 GCA_964626135.1 uncultured Nitrospira sp. | reverse complement strand
AAGAAACGGTCCTTCTCCAAGGCCATATCATCGATTCGTTGATTCTGGCGAAGGTGTTGGACACGATTCTCATGATGGGCGGCACATTCGATTTTGAGGACGTTCAGATCGGCAAAACGCGCGAGGAGCCGTCGCGCGCCAGAATCGTCGTGCGGGCCTCGTCCGCGAAGCTGCTGAGTGAGATCATCCATGCCATCCAACCTCACGGCGCGTCGGTCGAAAGTGAACGGAATTGCCGGCTGACTGCAGCGCCGGCGGACGGGGTTTTCCCCGACGAGTTTTACGCAACGACCCATTTACCCACTCAGGTGCGAATACATGACCAGTGGCTGGAAGTGACGGGAATCGAAATGGATTTGGGAATCCGCGTAGATCCGGTGAACCTGGTTGCCCGGACCGTCCCGATGGGAGGAGTGACGCGGGGAGATTTGATTGTGACCGGCCGTGAAGGTGTGCGGGTGACTCCGCTGCAACGGCCCCGCGACCGCGATGTGTTCAGTTTCATGGCATCGCAGGTTTCGTCGGAACGTCCCCATGGACATATTATCGGCGACATCGCCAAGCGCCTCGTGCAGTTGCGGGCAGGGTTCCGGGAGGGAAAAGCGGGCAGCAAGGTGCTGTTGGCGGGAGGCCCCGCGATTGTGCATGCCGGAGGGCGCGAGGCGCTGACATGGCTTATCGAAGAAGAATTTATCCATGTCGTCTTCTGCGGGAATGCGCTGCCCGCCCATGATATGGAAATCGATCTCTACGGAACCTCTCTTGGCTATGGGCATGCGGCAGGTCGTGTCGTGCCGCACGGGCATGAACACCATCTGCGAACGATCAATCGGATCAGGGCCATCGGAAGCATCGAGGCAGCAGTCAAGTCGGGAATCGTCAAGACCGGAATTATGGCGGCCTGCGTTAGGCGGGGTGTCCCCGTCGTCATGGCCGGCACGATTCGCGATGACGGCCCATTGCCCGGCGTGATTACGGATTCGATCGCAGCGCAGACCGCCATGCGCGCGGCAATTCCCGGTATCGGATTGGCCTTACTCGTCGCCTCGACGCTGCATGCAGTGGCGACGGGCAATTTGCTGCCTGCTTCAATTCCATCCGTCTGCGTCGATGTCAATCCATCCGTGCCGACGAAACTCGCGGATCGAGGAAGTTTTCAGGCCGTCGGGCTGGTGATGGACGCCGCGTCGTTTTTGCGTGACCTGGCTCGCGAGCTCGGAGCGCGCCTGTGATTATGGTTTGTTTGGTTCATCTGGTTTCTCTGGTTCGTTTCGTTCAACCAAATGAACGAGACAAACCAAAGCAATCATTCAACGTTCTGGAGAGGTCATGAGTCGCCTGCTCGTCTGCCCGCCGGATTATTTCGCGATCGAATACGAGATCAATCCATGGATGCGCCGTTCGAACGCCGTCAATTCAGATGAAGCTGTCCGCCAGTGGCATCACCTCATGCAGGTGCTCGAACAGGATGTGGGTGTCGTTCTGGAGCGGATGAAACCGGTGCCGGGACTGCCCGACTTGGTATTTACAGCGAACGCCGGCATTGTCGTTGGAGGCAAAGCGGTGCCGAGCCGGTTCCGCTATCCGGAGCGGCAGCGAGAAGAGGCGTATTTTGAAGATTGGTTTCGTGGACAGGGGTACGAAGTCGTCACGCTTGATCCTGGCCATTTCTTCGAAGGTGCCGGGGACCTCTTGGGATTTCCCGATACCTGGTTCGGTGGCTACCGGCAGCGATCGGATATCCGTGTGTACCCGATCCTGAGCGATTGGTTCCACCGGGAGATCATCCCCCTCGAACTGGTCGATACCCGGTTCTACCATCTCGACACCTGCTTATGTCCCTTGAGTGGCGGTGAACTTCTGTATTTCCCTTCCGCCTTCGATCATTATGGGCAAGAGGCTGTTGCCGAACGGATCGCTGCTCCTGGGCGTCTCGTCGTACCGGAATCTGAGGCGCTCAGGTTTGCCTGTAATGCCGTCTGCGTCGGGAAACATGTCGTGCTGCCCGCAGGCTGTCCGGAAACAGAATCCCTGTTGGCCTCGCGCGGCTATGTTCCTCATCCGGTTCCACTCGATGAATTCATGAAATCCGGCGGCTCGGCGAAGTGCCTTACCCTGGCATTGGACTGAGAATGGTGGAACAAACCTCGTCTATCTGGTCCATCTGGTTTCTCTGGTCTATCTGGTTGAACCAAATAGACGAGACAGACCAGACAGACCGAACAGACTAAATGAACAAGACGGGCTAGGGTTTATTTTGCCGGAAGAGAAACGCTCCATACATTCCTGCGATGGCGATGGTGACGAGTTCGATCGTCAGCAGCAGTCGGCTCATAATGGCATCGGGTGTCGGCGGGCTTAGGATGAAATGCAGGCCGAGGAACTCAGGGTCCTGTGACGGTGGGGTTTCCCAGGGTGGGAAGAGGATTGCGAGGGACAATAGTGCCACCATGCCGTAAAGAACCTGGACATTCAACTGACCCGGCGGTAGTTCGGCTCGTGGTGGCTGCAATGGTGATGGCGGTGGCGGTGGGACTTCAACGGGGTCTGCAAGAAGCCGTTGACCGCACTGCGAGCAGTAGCGGTTGATCTCCGGTTGTTCCTCTCGGCATGATGGGCAACGTTTCATGGGCGGTTCCGTGCGTAGGCTACACGGAACTGCGCCGGTTTGCCAGCAGGATTCTGAAAAAGTCTGCCAGCATCGTTCTCGCAGCGCTCAGAGGCTCAACGTACTGCAGAGAGTACGCTTCGCCTCGTCGCTTGCTGCGGCCTTGCTGGACGGCCTTTCTGAACAGCCTGCGATGACTTCTGAAGGGGTCTGTGAGTATCCAGACCTTGGGTGTCTGTTCTGCTCCAGTAGTTTGTCAATGCCCTGCTAGATGGCGATGGGACACAGTGTGGTTGGCAATCAGAAGTTGTAGCTCAAGCCAAACGCTAGATGAAACATGTTGTAAGTACTGTCGAACCCAAAGAGATTGGGGGTTTCTGCAAAGTTAAATCGGACGTGGTTATACTTACCTTCAGCAAAGACGGTGAAATGTCTTGTTATGTAGTATCGAAGGCCAACTTGCGCGTTTAATCCGAGTTCTGTGCTCGATTGTGTATTGTCAGAGGTTAGAGAAGGGTCTTTTATCCGAGCGAAGAAAATGCCAGGACCTACGGCTATGTACGGTTGTAGCCTTGTTTTATGATAGCGCAATGTAATGTTGAATGGTGCAAATGTGAGTACACGGAGGTTCACGCCGGGAAGTTCGACAGATCCAACTGGGCCGGATGGTCCACTAAAAGTGACGGATTGCTGCTTAACGTGCGGCGTCGTGTTGTAAACCTCTGCCTCTATCCCAAGCCAAGGTACGGATTGGAAGTAATGACCTAGCTTAGCTCCGTAAAGGATCGATGTTTTTAAGGACTGGTCGGTAGTTGTCACTCCAAATCCCGAAGCGATTCCAGTTACATCAGTGTCAGTTAATCCTTTGCCTATAGAAGGTAGCGTCAATCCAAGTTGTCCCGCCACGTAGGTTTCTGCATACGCCTGAGGCGCCAGGAGAACAATCGGCGCCAGGAGAGTCAGGAGACTCGCGAGTACGAAACGCCCTGCCGATCGTGTGGTTTTCATTGCCATCTTTCTTGCTCTCGTTGTAGCCATGTCTGCTTTCATACTAATCGCCCAGTGAAGCCGTGCGAAGAAAATTGTGAAATCGTACAAGGCGTGAGCAAGGCATGTGCCACTCTGTTCTTCCGACCCTTACTTCCGAAGATTGTGAG
>CAZVEZ010000268.1:0-3773 GCA_964626135.1 uncultured Nitrospira sp. | reverse complement strand
GCTGTTCCGGGTCGGCTCCGGAAAGCGGAGGATCAATTCGAACCGCCGCTCGCCTTCATAGACATGGGTTGCCGCCTCGCCGCCGATCGCGGTGGCCACGATCTCCTGCACATCGGCCACGTTAATGCCGAAGCGGGCAATCTTCTGCCGATCGATGTCGACGGTCAGATAGGGCTGGCCGGCAATCTGCTCCACCCTCAGGTCTTTCACTCCCCTGATACTCTTCATGATGGCGGCAATCTGTTCCGCCTTCTCCTTCAAAACCTCCAGATCGTCCCCGAACAATTTAATGGCGACCTCTGTCTTGACCCCGGAAATCAATTCATCCACCCGTTGCTGGATGGGCTGGCTCATCAGAAAGGAAACGCCGGGGATTTCGGCCAGCCGTCCTCGCATCGCCTCAACCAGATCGGATTTTGTCTGGGCCGTCGTCCACATGTCGCGCGGATGAAGCAGCACAACCGGGTCACTTTCGTTGGGCTCCTGCGGCTCATTGGCAATCTCCGAGCGGCCGATTTTACCGACCGCCAGACGGACCTCCGGAAACTCGCGCAGGGCCCGCAGGGCCTGCTTTTCCATTTCGATGGACTCGGGCAGCGACACGCTTGGGAGCCGGATCACCTGCGGTGTGAGTGCTCCTTCATCCAGGATGGGAATGAACTCTCTCCCTACGAACGGGACAAGGCTGAGGCCGAGGAGCATGAGCGCCGTCGCGCCGCCGAGCACATGGCTACGATGCCGGAGCGTCCAGGTGATCACCGGCAGATACCGTTGCTTCATCCATCGCGTGAGACGGGTTTCCTCCGGATGATTTCCGCGAAAGAGCAGCGATGCGAGCACCGGGGAAAGGGTTAGCGTGACAACGACTGACGCCAAGAGCGCGATCACCAACGTGTAGGCCAGTGGCGCGAACATCTTTCCTTCCATTCCGCGGAGCGTCATGAGCGGCAGGAAGACGATGCTGATGATGAGAATGCCGAAGAAGATCGGCCGGCCCACTTCTTTGGTAGCGTGGAGAACCACCTCCAACGTGCTCTTCCGCACCGCGCCATTGTTCAGCGCCAGGTGTCGATAGACGTTTTCGACGACGACCAGCGACCCGTCCGCGATCTCGCCGATGGCGATGGCGAGCGCGCCGAGCGTCATCAAGTTGGCCGAGATCCCCAACCGCTGCATCACGATGAAGGTGATCAGGGGAGTGACGATGAGCGTGGCCGTCACCACGACGGCGCTGCGCACATGACCGAGAAAGAAGAAGAACACAAACACGACCAGCACGATCCCTGTGATCAGGGCGCCCCGCACCGTATCGATGGCCGCGGTGACCAATTCCATACGATCGTAGAATGGCAGGAGCTTCGTGCCTGCGGGAAGAGCGTAATTCTGCCTCAGATCGTCCACCTTGGCCTTAACCGCTTCGACCACCTGACGCGCATTGCCCCCGCGGATCATGAGCGCCGTGCCCGCCACAACCTCCCGCTCCCCGTTGAGCACCGCTGCGCCATGACGGACGGCATGGCCGATGCGGACTTCCGCAACGTCGCGGACGAAGACCGGCGTACCGCCGGACTCTTTCACGATAATGGATTCGATATCGCTCACGGTCTTGATCAGGCCCAAGCCGCGGACGATCGCGCGTTCCCCGTGCCGCTCCAGTACGTTACCCCCAACGTTGGCGTTGTTCTTCGTCACCGCTTCGTAGATATCGTGAAGCGTCAAGTCAAACTTGCGGAGCTTGGCCGGATCGACCAGGACTTGATATTGCTTGACGAATCCGCCCATAGCGTTCACATCGATCACACCAGGCACGCTCTTGAGCAGCGGCCGCAGGACCCAATCCTGGAGCGTCCGCTGGTCCGTCAATTCCGCCTCGACGATCTTGGGATCGGTCGCCGTCGCATTCGGCCCTTCCAGATAATATTGATAGACTTCGCCCAATCCGGTGCCGATAGGGGCCATGGCAGGATCCAGTCCCTCCGGCAAGCGCTTCTTTGCCGTCATGATCCGTTCGAGGACCAACTGGCGGGCGAAGTAGATATCGACATCGTCGTTGAAGACGACGGTGATCTGAGAGAGGGCGAATTTCGAGAGAGATCGGATCTCCGCGAGACCGGGTAGTCCGGTCATTTGGATTTCGAGGGGGTAGGTGATGAACCGTTCCACTTCGACCGGGGAGAAACCCGGCGCATCCGTGAGTACCTGCACCTGGATGTTCGTCACGTCGGGATAGGCGTCGATCGGGATAGACTGAAAGGCGAAGACGCCCAGGACAGACAACAAACAGGCCAGGCCAAGGACCAGGATCCGTTGCCGCAGCGAAAATTCCAGAAGCGTCGCGATCATGGTCTCGATTCGATCATATGGCGTTCCATTTCCGACTTGAGCACGAACGACCCCTTGGTCACGACCTGCTCACCGGCGCTCACGCCGTTCAACACCGTCACATGCTCTCCCTGCTCCTCCCCCAACGTGACCGTCCGCATCTCGAATTCGTTCGTCCCCTGCTGAATGAACACCATTTTACCGACCGGCCCGTTTTGGACTGCCGCCAGCGGCACAGTCAGCACGTCAGGACTCAGCGACGCATAGACGCGAACGGTGGCAAACATCTCCGGTTTCAACAGCAGATCGGGGTTCTGCACCGTCACCCGCAGGCGCATCGTACGGGTGGCGGGATCGAGCACGTCTCCGACATAGGTGATCGTTCCCGGAACAATGGCATGGGGATAGGCGGACACAATCACCTCGACCTTCTGGTCCTTGCGGATGAACTGCACATCCTTCTCAGGCACGTTGCCGACCACCCACACATTCGACAGATCCGCGACGGTGAAAAGCTGTTGCTGCGTTTCGACCACTTCGCCTCGCGTGATATTGCGCATGATGACCCGTCCGTCGAACGGCGCGCGCAGCGGCACGTCGACCTGGATCGTGTGTTCACGATCCAGCCGTTCGACTTCCTCTCGGGGGACGCCGAACAGTTCGAGACGACTCTGCGCTTCCCTGACCTCAGCCCGCGCCGTTTTCATTTCGGCTTCGCGGCGTTGCAACTCAGCCAGACTCACAACCGTTTGTTCATACAGGTCCTTGGCTCGCTCGTACGCGAGTTCCTTTTCGTGTAGTTTTGCGGCAGCCTTCAGGTAGGCCCCCTCCGCCACGCCAAGATCCGTGCTGTGGAGCATGGCCAGCAAGGCATCTTTCTTCACGTCTTGACCGACATCTACATGGACTTTCACCACCCGGCCCCTGATGAGCGTCGTCACGTGAGCCAATTCATTTTCGTTGGGTTGAACTGTCGCGGTAAACTCCCGCCCCACACGCAACTGCCCACGGGTAACCGGCGCGACCTCGATCGCCGTCCGAGCAAGCTCTTCGGATGTGAGACGGAGCAGTCCCGGCCTGTCGGCCACAACGGCATTCTTGGCCGCGGGTGCTTGATCGGGAGTCCTCTCACACGCGGCAAATCCGACACACACACAGACGGCGAGGCCGAACGTCAGTAAATCTGTTCCACGACCTCCGCTCTTCACTCTTGACCGGTGTGTCTCGACACAATCATCCATCGGCAGATATATCCACCCTGAAACTCTTGGCCTCATGGTCACAACATTCCGTGTTAAGGAACCAGCATGAGGTGTGCCATGGAAAACTCATGATTCCAGGGGGGAAGGATAGACGATCCAGGAGCCTTTTGCCACGTTAGCAACAGGCTACCGTGGTGAAATGCGACAGTGGAGGCCTCAGAGACTTCTCGATTCTCTACCGCACTGCAC
>CAZVEZ010000267.1:0-3803 GCA_964626135.1 uncultured Nitrospira sp. | reverse complement strand
AAGTGCGGTACGTACCTCCTCGCCTCTTCGCTCACTGCGGCCTTGCTGGACGGCCTTTCTGAACAGCCTGCGATGGCTTCTGAAGGGGTCTGTGAGTATCCAGACCTTGCGTGTCTGTTCTGCTCCAATCGTTTGTCAACACCCTGCTAGTCGAGACCCACATGGGCTCTGAGCTTGTTATAGTCGAATGATGCCTGGCCCACGCGCCTGATTCCAGGGTCGTGCCGCTCCATGCCGGCAATCAAGGCTGCGACCCGCTCGCGACCGTCTGCTGAAGTTGCGACCTGACGAGGCATGCGATTTCCCAACGACGGGCAGGCCCGTTCCGCCCACTCCAGATACAGGGTCTCTAAGAATCCGTTCAAGAGGGTCCGATCTTCCTCCGTCGAAATTACCAACACGAGAGGCTCTTCGACGGCCAACTCCGACTCTGTCAGTTGTCTGGGTGGAGGCGTATGGGTCTCACCACGGAAATGAAGAGAGAATCCGAGCGTTGCCGCCAGCTTGTGCTTGATGGCATCAAGTCGCTCTCTTGAATCGCACTCTACCCACAACTGGGTTGCAGTGAGAATGAGTCTTGCCACCACCGCGGATGCAAGAGCGCCCCATGTCTCCCGCCGCACGAAGTACTGCGTGGCCTGCGACGCCGACGCTCCACCGTTGAACGGGCCCTCTGTTTCCCGTTCGAATCCTTCAAGGCCTGCAAGCGTTTCAGCCATAGAGCCGTACTCGCTATGGTCGTACAGGGCCAACGCATACAGATACGGCACTCCCCCTTTTCCTACATAACGAATACTCTCCACCGCGTCGAGGAGAGCGGCAAGTCTCATGCGGGCGAAAGTCCACAGCAACACATGCCCGTAGCGCTTGGCGAATTCAGGCCAATCACCCAACTCGAAAGACCCGGCGGACATCTCCACCTGCCTCCGATAGTCGAGCGTGGCATTCAGCAGACCCTTGCCGTCCTCGTTGGACAAGATGATTGCAGCCCCCGCAATCACTGCCCGCTCCCACTCCACGTCACCAGGCTCACGGATCAACCGCGTGAGAAGAACCTGTCCCGATTGCACCCCCTTGCGGAAAGCTCCGTCCGGCACGCGGTAGACCCGCGCATTTCCTATCGAGCGGAAGACCAGGCGACCGTCAGGGTCGCCGACCGGCACACACTCGACCAGATCGAGAGAGGAATGCTTCAGGGGATCCAACCACTCCCGTTCTTCTTGCGGGATGTGCTCCGTGATGATGTCGCGCAACTGCTCGATCAACGTCAGTTGCCCGTTCTGCGGGTAGAAGTCGGCGTAGAGGAAGAGTTTGGCTAATTCCGTTTCCTGCGGCAGGGGGGATAATAACGCCCCCGCACCGCCCTCACAATAGGGCTGGAGAGCAAGCCGCAACGCCACCTGCCGCTGGGCAGCCATCTCCGGCTCCAATGAAAGGGACTCCAACCGGGCGAGTAACGCATCGAGCGATGGGACACGAGGCACCCAGAGACCGGCAGTCGCTTCACTCGCGAGCTTCATGGATGTCTTCTCTGACTACCGTCTCTGCATCGAACCAATCCTCAAGATCGTGTCCGTCTCGATAGCCGCGCTCCTGCCAGAATTCGTAAGCCTTTTTCATAATCCGTTCCCGCATGCCATCCGGCAACTCGATGGGTTGCGGCGATGCCGCCAAGGGCGATCGCATCGAGGGTTTCTTCTTCACGGTAAGTTTTGTCACACGCGCCATCACCGACTCCTTTATTTAAGCGGGTGTTTCTGGGCTTGCTGTCGGAGTCACCGAACTATGGACTGGTCCGGACTTCGGGCTACGCACCGCGATCACCGGACAGCTGGATTTTCGCAACACGGCCTCCGCCACGCTGCCGGAAATAGCATAGGAGATCCCGCGGCGCCCATGCGTGCCCATGACGATGAGGTCGCAGGGGAGGGTCCGGACAGAATCCAGGATTGAATCGGCAGGAAACCCTCCCCGTAATTGAGACGCCATCTGCACATCGGACGACTGGTGGGAAGCGACCAACTCCTCCAGTCGTGTTGTCCAACGCGCGCGTTCCTGTTCGCGTGTCCTGCTATGACCGAAGGAAAAATCCAAGTCGTACGACACAGGCTCCATGACATGCAGCAACGTGAGGGAAGCCTTTGCCTGCTGCGCGACTACGACCGCATATTCCAAGGCATCGAGGGAACAGTCGGAAAAATCGACCGGCACGAGAATCCGATCCAGCGTAACAGGTCTCGACAACACACCACCCTCCTCAACGTCTACCGAATCCATTCGAACCGCCATCACAGGACAGGGGGCTCCGCGAATGACTCGCTCGGCAGTACTGCCCAACAAGACCTGCGTAAGACCGGTCTTCCCCCTGGTCCCTACGACGAGGAGATCCGAATCCTCCGCTCTCGCGGCGGTAATTACCTCTTCACTGGGAATCCCTGTGGCCACCCTCGTCGTCACGGCAATGCCCCGCCGCTCCGCGCGGCCTTTCAGGTCGACTAACTGTGCGGAGGCTTGCTTGAGCAGGTCAGCCAAGTACTGTTGATTGATGGCGTAATCGGGATTGAGCCCCGGTGGAAATTCCGCCACGCTAAGGACCGTCAAGGACGCGTTCCACGAACGGGCAAGGGCGCAGGCATAGTCTTCCGCCCTCCGAGCCCATCGTGAAAAATCCGTGGCAAACATAATTCGCTTAATCACTGGTGTCCTCTCCTCATATCCGCGAGACGCGCGGGAAATGCGCGAAAAGCGCGACATGCGCAGATCGAATTTTCATCTCGTCCCGCCTTTCCCGCCAGTCTCGCTCGATTGTGTTTACACCGCCTCCGCGCTGAGCACCAGCAGCTCACCGGTCATGTTCGGATGGATTGAGCACCGGAACTCATAGCGGCCGGGCCGCGACATGTCGAACCGGATGACTACATCCCGTTTAGGATCGAGAAATACCCCACCCACACCTCGGCCATAGACGATGACCCCGTCCTTCGCGATCTGCGTAGGAAGGCCCTCAAACATGGTCGAGCCGAAGTCATGCCGCTCGGCATCTTCGTTCCGGACTTTAATGACGGTAGGAAATCCGAGGCGAAACACTCCCTGCTTGGCCACAAACTTGAAATCCTTGATCGTAACCTCGACAACCTGCTCAGGCTGGGAAAAGACCGGTCTCTCCGCTTCCCACCAGAACCCGCACGCGACGGCAAGCACAAGAACGAATCCCCACTGCCGCATCTTCTGAACCTTCATGCATACCTCCCTCTTGCCTTTTACGAACGTTTCGGCTTGGATGGCAACGGAACAGTCAACACCGGACAACCCGCGGTCCGCACTACCTTTTCTGCCGTGCTGCCGAAAAAGATCTTGTCCACATTCCCTGCGCTTCCGCCGTAACTCCCCATTACCACCAGGTTCACTTTTTCCGTCCGGGCCGTTTTCGCGATCTCCACAAACGGTCCCCCTTCCAGAACAAGTCGCGTCACGGTCACCCCTTTGACCGTCTCTGATTCGAGCAATCGCCGCACATTGAGTCGCGCATGATGGCGCAGACGCCGCTTCTGGCCCTGCGCGTCCGAGGGCACAGCCAACAACCCCAGTTGATTGAAGGTCGCCAGGGCACTGGTGTCGATCACATGCAACAACAGCACCTCGGCTTGAAATGTTCTGGCGAGGGTCAGCGCGACGCGAAAGGCTTCTTCCGAACAAGGGGAGAAATCTATCGGCACAAGGATCTTTGTGAAGAGCGATTCAGCCATGGCACCTCCCGAAAGTCCGATTCAGTCTTTCTGCATCAGCAAGGCCGGTGCCATCCA
>CAZVEZ010000266.1:0-3811 GCA_964626135.1 uncultured Nitrospira sp. | reverse complement strand
TGGTATTTCGCCATGCGATACCGGAGCGTATTGCGGGTGATTTTGAGGAGCCGGCTTGCTTCGGAAATGTTGCCGCCTGTGCGCTGTAGCGCTTCTGTTAACAGTTTTCTTTCCATCTCCTGAATCGAGAGCCCAAAAGCCAGGAGCGAGGTCTTTTCGATCTCTCCGTTTGATCCCGCCGATCCAAAGCTTCGCACAGAGGCAGGGAGATGGTCCGGTCTGATCATCTCGTCCTTGCAGGTAATAGTGAGCCCTTCGACGATGTTGTGCAGTTCCCGCACATTGCCGGGCCAGTCGTGGGTCTGCAAGATTGCCAGCGCGGCTGGGGTGATGCCTTTGATGCGGCAGCCATGGTCCCGGCGGGCGGCCTCCAGGAACGATGTCAGAATCGGTTCGATGTCTTCGGGTCGTTCGCGGAGCGGCGGGATGCGCAGTTGGTAGACGTTCAGTCGATAGTAGAGGTCCAGGCGGAATCGCCCGGCTTTGATCTGAGCCGGTAAATCCTCGTTTGTCGCCGCGATCACGCGAATGTTGACGTGGATGCTGTGTGTGTCGCCTAGCGGATCGATCCGGTGATTCTCCAGGACGCGCAGGAGTTTGACCTGAGCGGAAGGACTCATCTCACCGATTTCGTCGAGAAAGAGCGTGCCACCCCCCGCGAGTTGGAATCGGCCCGGTTTGGTCTGCGTCGCATCGGTAAACGCGCCGCGCTGATACCCGAACAATTCCGATTCGATGAGCTGCTCGGGAATGCCGCCACAATTGAGCGCGACAAAGGGGCCTTTGGATCGGGGGCTAGAGGCATGGATTCCATGGGCAAAGAGTTCTTTGCCGGTTCCGCTTTCACCGGTGATGAGGACAGTGGCGTCGGTTTGGGCGACTTCGGTTGCCAGATGTTTCAGTAGTTGTATCTGAGGTGATCGGCTGACGATTTGATCGAATGCGGCGGGACGCTTCTCCCGAAATTTGGGCTCTAGTAGTTCGAAGATATGGGTCTTGTGGATGGCAGTCTGGAGGTCTTTCACCGTGATCGGTTGTGCGAGATAGTCGGTGGCGCCATGGTGCAACGCCTCCACCGCAGCCTTTGCTGACCCGTCTGTCCCAAGGATGATCACAGGGAGGTGCTGAGCGATGCCTCTGGCCTGAGACAGGACCACCTGGCTCGCAATCTGTCCGTGGCTTTCGTCGCACAGGACGAGTGCGAGATGGGCTTGGTCTTTCAGCGCGCGCAAACCCTCTTCGGTCGTATGAGCGAGAAGGGTCGTGGCACGGCGGTCGTCGAGGGCTTGTTCGAACAACAGTCTGGTGTGGGGATCGGTCGAGATGAGCAGTATGATCGGAGGATGCATATGAAGCTAGCCTCCCCGCAAACCACCAACTACTGGAAACAGCCTACTCCTCTTTCTTCCAATAAAACAGGGGGGTGCTTATGAGACTCGTTTCGCTGTCTGTCGTGCGAGGTTCTCCTGTGCAATCCCTACGTTGCGAAGGAGGCCGCTGTGTTTGGCTCGTTTGAGGGGGCTCTCCTTGAACGTGGTCGAAAAATTCTTTTCGCCTATTTGAGTCAAGGCGTCGAGGTTGGGCGCGAGGGTTAAGGGGGTGGGGGCAAATGCCGGCTCATTCGTCGCGTCTGCTCTTAAGTTAAAGGGACAGATATCCAGGCAATCGTCGCAGCCGAAAATGCGATTGCCCATCTGCGTTGCGAGATCATCAGGGATGACCTCGCGTCCGCCACGAAGCTCGATGGTGACATAGGAGATACAGCGTTGAGCATCGACGACATAGGGTTCGACGATGGCGCCGGTCGGACAGGCTTGGATACAGAGCGTACAGCTTCCGCACAGATCTGTGGCCGGTTCGTCCTCTTTGAGATCCAGGGTTGTCAGAATCTCTCCGAGCAGAAGCCAGGAACCACAGTCGGACGAGACGAGATTGGAATGTTTCCCAATCCAACCGAGGCCGGCCTGTTGCGCCCAGGCCTTTTCCATGACCGGGCCTGTGTCGGTATAGGCTTTGGTGGTGACGCCTGGCACCAGGACAGCAATCTTCGCTTCGAGTTGTGCGAGCCGCTGGCTCATGACGGTATGGTAATCCTTCCCCCAGGCGTAACGGGCTATGCGCCCCATTCCAGGCTGCTCGTTCGCACGATGGTCGGTGTAGTAGTTCATCCCGACCGAGATCATCGATCGGCATCCCGGCAAGACCAGCTGCGGATCGCTTCGACGAGCTGGGTCGCGAGTCATCCAGGCCATCGCGCCGTGGTAGCCCTGCTGGAGCCATTCTGTGAGACGGCTGAATAAGAGACGGGGTAAGGGGGTAGCTGGGTCTGGGGGCAGCGGGGTAGTGGGGTAAGGTGGTAGAGAGGAGTCAGGCTGAAGGCTGATAGCTGAAGGCTGAATGCTATTGGGGATTCGGCTGATACCGACGGCGTCGAAACCCAGGGCCCGGGCTTCAGCCTTAATCGCTTCAGCAATAGACATAGTTAGTGCGATTGTTGTGAGCAGTCAAACCGGACAATAAACTGAACTGAACAATGGTCGGACTTGCAGCGGGTGCAGGAGCCAGTGATTTTCGTTTTCCAGTCTGTCGCCTTCTTGTCGAATCGGCAGAGCGTGTTTCCACCTTTGGAGATCGTCGTCCAGGGTGTGTCGGTTCCGGGGATATCCGCCACGAGGCAACCGGTGGGAAAGGGGACGTGACAACTCTGCGAAGCCTCTCCCTTCGCCATACCGAAACTACAAGTCTGTTCTGTCGTGGCATGTGAATCCTCCAGCGTGGGTTGCGCGTGAGCCGCCACTGAAAGGCTCCACTGGCCTACGAGCATGAGCAAGAGGAAACACATGCGGTGTATCACGCCGCATCGTAGCACAGCGAGGTTTGGACGCGTCAATCATGACTGTGGCGCGTGACGCGCGAGACATGCGGGAAAGGTGCGTGGCGAAATCGCTGAGCCGCGTCGTGACACCTGCGCGCGGAGCCGTGAGGGCCCGAGGCATACTCGTGCAGTACGTTGAGGGTTCGAGGGGCGAGCCCGCAGGCCGAAGGCTCGTCGCAACAGCGGATCGGCGATTGCAGCAGAAGCGCTCATGAATAATGCGGGTTAGTACTCGCCTGGTTCTCGATAGGTCTATATAATCGCGCCATGGTGTGGCGTGCAATGATCGTCATGGGGTGGCTCGTCCTTGGCTGGCCTGCGTGGAGCCTTGCGGATGAACCGGTCGTGCTGGATGTTCGTACGGAACCCACCGGCGGCGTGCGAGCGACGGCGACGATTCTCTTCCCGGTGGAACCGGCCATCATCCAGCGACTATTAACCGACTATGCGCATTGGCCCGAACTCTTCGACACGCGGATGCGGATGGCAGAGATACGGGTGGAAGACGGCAAGGCCTTCACGGATATTCGGATCGACCATGCCCTGCTCCCTGGAGAGCGGCGCCTTTTGAGTGAGACGAGGACCCTGCCGACCGGCGGGTTGCTGACGGAATTGAAGGGGGGCGACTTCAAACAGTACCGCCGGTTTTGGAAGCTCACCTCTGTCGATGGTGGGATGCATACACAAGCCGATTTCGAATTGCTTGTCGAGATTGACGTGCCTATGCCGGATTGGATGATCGCGATGGCCATGCGGCGGGATCTGGAATCGCATTTTCGAATCATGAGGGAAAAGGCGCTCGTGCAGCAAGAACTGCAGCTGGGGCGATCACAGTAACGACTGGTGTTGCCGAGCGAGACGGGCCAACCAGGCGGAGTGCTCAATCAGGTCACGCCGCGCCGTTCTTGCGCTTCTCGCCTCACGCGAGAGGAAACG
>CAZVEZ010000265.1:0-3841 GCA_964626135.1 uncultured Nitrospira sp. | reverse complement strand
TACAAGAAGGCGGGTGTGATGCTCACGGGTCTTGTTCCAGCCAGTCAATCACAGGCTGATCTGTTCGACTCCAAGGACCGTTGGAAATCCAACCGGCTCATGTCCGCACTCGATTCCATCAATGATCGGTGGGGGGCTGGCACGCTTCACTATGCGTCGAGCGGGATCACCAAGGCATGGAAGACTCAGTTTCACCGGCGTTCCCCCGCCTACACCACTGATTGGGATGAACTTCCGGTCGTAACTGCCTAGCTCGTCCATCGCCTGCGAAATACAACCATTATACCCGTATACCCGCTCGTCCCTTGCGCCTTAGAGAGCAACCCTCCTAGAATACGCCACTCTGCGAGGCTTCCGTGCCTTTCTCGATTCACCCCCATCGCCATTTTCCCATGCAATGTGCTGTCATGTACCATGCGGGACCATTCCAAGGTCAAGGAGAACGAGAGGACATTCTTGAGCGCGTGGGGACTCCATCAGAATGGGAGGACTTCTAATGCTAGACCAGAACTACACGATTACTGAATATATAAGTGACCAACAAACTCGTGGCAGATCTCATACGCAGTACCAGCGAATACTCCTGTACGTCTCACTGGTGTTCTTTGCGGCAGGACTGGTCACGCTGTATTTCGGCTTTCTAGTCGTCACAGTTCTTGCGCTTGGTATTGGGGTTATTTTTTATCAAGGTTCCTCTCAATATATGCAGCTGAAAGACCAGATGACAGAACATCACTATTTGGCGATGCTTATTGCCACTCAGCAATCCGAGCTGGTTGCCCTTCGTTCGGAGGTTCAAAGAATGATCCACGGGAAGGGTAACCCATGATCGCGCTGAATGTCGTTGGTAGAAGGTCTGATTGCCAGTCTCGACAAGCCCAATCCCGCGCTTGATGCGATGTGGCTCAAGGAAGCGGAAGATCGTTTGGCTGCTTATTATGCCGGCGAGCTTGGCGCGATTGATGCCGGGCGGGTCTTCGCGGATCTCGGGAAAAAATAATGATAAAACCCCGCCTCCCTCGCAGTCAAGAAAAGCGGGGTCAGGCATGAGTATGGACTTATCGAGGCACCCGATCTCGCTCTGTGCACCTGGCGCAGTCGCCTGGAACCAAGTCGTACGGCGAATGTATTCCTGTCATGGCGGGGGAGTGGAGTCTCTACAAGGTCATCGTCCTGAGTGGTGAGGGGCATGTCGTTTCCATGTAAGACAGCGCTATGAAATCGAAATCCACATCCTCGTTTCCCGATCCGAATGCTTCGCGCCGTCCCAGCAAGCTTAGCGAGATGCTGGCACAAAAGAGGATTGACGAAGCCCAGCGACTTACGCCTGAACAGCAGTTGAGCGTTGCGTTTGAGCTTTCTGACGCTGCCCACCGTGCCGGTTCCACGAAGCGTTAGCGGAAACTTTCTGGGCTCACGGCTTCTGTGGCACCCATATCTTCCATTCTCTTCTCCCATCCTTTACTATAGCGCACAGAGTTCCTTCCCATTCTCGTTCGCTGAATGCCCTCGCAGCTTCCGGTCGTCGTAGCTGCAGTGGCTATTTCGGCGGAGGTGGCTGTTGCGGGGAGCAATGTGCTGATTGTTTTCAAGGAGGCTCTATGCGCTATCGCATCGCCATTCACCAGTCGGAAGAAGGTTTTTCCGTTTCAGTTCCTGGCTTGCCAGGGTGCTGGTCGCAGGGTGCTACCGACGTCGAGGCGGTTGAGAACATTAAGGACGCGATTCGTGAATATCTTGCCGTAGTCGAAGAACAGCTTCGCGGTGAAGAAATTCGCGAGATTGAAGTCGCCGTCTGATCGTGTCAAAGATTCCTGGAGTTAACCACCTTGATGCGGTGCGAGCTCTCCAAAAGGCAGGATTTACTATTGCTCGTCAGGGGAAACATATTGTCATGTCAAACGGCACGCGCATCCTGACGATCCCACGCCATAACCCTGTCAACGCTTTTACCCTCGGCGGTATCGTTCGTGACGCCGGGCTGACCGTTGAGCAGTTTCGTGATCTCTTGTAACTGAGTACGTCGCCCTACCCATCATTTCAGCCGTTGAATTCAAACGGTAAGGCTCTCCAGAACGACTCCGCCTCGCAACGTTATTCAGATTGACCACGAGGCAAGCCAAGTCCATGTGTGGCGGGCATGGCGTTTCCCCGTTTGAATGCTTCGTGACGAGTCGCTATGAATAATGCAGGCTAAGGGGCCGGCACCGCCTTCCATTCACACTTCCTATCCTTTACTATACGCCTTCAGACTGTACCCCTTATGTATTGAGGCTCCTCTTCATGCGGGCGAAGACCAGTTTTTCCTGCCAGGCTTGCGGCCATCAGTCGCCACGATGGCTTGGCCGTTGCCCCGATTGCGGCGGCTGGAACACCATGAAAGAGGAACGGCAGGCGCCGACCGGCAAGGGGCGGCCTGCTGCGATGAAGACGGCGCAGGCCAAGGCCACGCCGATCGCCGACATTGAAGTGGTCGGTGAGGACCGGCGGCTCACGCAGATCGGCGAGTTCGATCGGGTGTTGGGCGGGGGCGTGATTCCCGGTTCGGTCATTCTGATCGGCGGCGATCCGGGGATCGGAAAGACGACCCTGTTACTCCAGGCGCTTCCGCGCCTGTCTTCTATAAAAGAACCGGTGTTGTATGTTTCCGGAGAGGAATCTCCGAGGCAGATCAAGATGCGGGGACAGCGGCTCGGCATCGAGCATCCGAATCTGTTGATCCTGGCGGAAACCTCCCTGGAGCAAATCCTCAAGGCGGCGCAAGAAATCCAGCCTGCCGCGATGGTCGTCGATTCAATCCAAACGGTCTACACGGAACAGATCACCTCCGCGCCGGGAAGTATCAGCCAGGTGCAGGAAGTGGCGGGCCAATTGATGTGGTACGCGAAGCGCAGCAGTGTGCCGGTCTTCATTATTGGACATGTCACCAAGGAGGGCGCAATCGCCGGACCGAGGTTGTTGGAGCATATCGTCGATACGGTGCTGTATTTTGAAGGAGACAAGGGCCATAGCTTTCGTATCCTCCGCGCGGTGAAGAATCGCTTCGGCTCGACCAACGAAATCGGCGTGTTCGAAATGAAAGATTCCGGGTTGGAGGAAGTCAGTAACCCCTCTGAGCTGTTTCTGGCGGAACGATCCCAGCGCGCGACGGGATCGGTGGTGGTCTCCAGTCTCGAAGGCTCGCGGCCGATCCTCGTCGAACTGCAAGCACTGGTGTCTTCCACGAGTTATGCGATGCCGAAGCGCATGGCGAACGGCGTGGAGCAGAATCGGGTGTCGCTGTTGCTCGCGGTCATGGAGAAACGATTGGGCATGCATCTGTCCGGACAAGACGTGTATGTGAATGTGGTCGGGGGGATGCATATCGACGAGCCGGCCATTGATTTGGGCATTGTGGCGGCGGTCACATCGAGTTTGCGTGAAGTGCCGATCGAGTCGGGGCTGTTGGTGTTGGGTGAAGTGGGGCTCGGTGGCGAAGTGCGCGCGATCAGTCAGGCTGAGATGCGGATTCGCGAAGCGGCGAAGATGGGATTCACACGCTGCCTGTTGCCGGAACGGAACGTGGCCAAACTGGAGCCCGTCGATGGGATTGAATTGATCGGAATTCGCGAAGTGGGGGAGGCATTGGATGTGGTTCTGGCTTAGAGAAGAGACAGGTGGACAAGCCTCTGTGCTCGCGCAACGCGCGATCGCAGACTCCCCTCGTTGGACGCGCGCAGTGGAGTCTCATCTACCTGTCTCTTCCGCTGTGATTGGTGGTGGGAGGAAAAAGAAAGTCAGGCGTTTATTTGTCAGCAGTATCATCTTCAGCATGGTGGCTCTCAGCCTTCTATTGTCTGGA
>CAZVEZ010000264.1:0-3851 GCA_964626135.1 uncultured Nitrospira sp. | reverse complement strand
TGTTCATGTCGCCTGAAAGTACGGCTCATGTGAGGGCAGTATCTTTGGCTTAAGATCTACCATGCAAGCCGGCTCCAACGGCAATAATAGAACATATTCCTAACTTATTTTCTCCTTTGAGCCCCCGCACGACCCCCAGTATACTATGGGAAGGCTAACCATCGTATGTATGGAGGTGCCATGGCCAAAATACTCGTCATAGATGATGAGGAGGGTATCCGGAATCTCCTCGACACCTTACTCCGCCGGAAAGGATATGACATTGTGCTCGCTGAAAGTGGCCGGAAAGGTCTCGAGTTATTTCGCCGGGAGCATCCCGACGTCATAGTTCTTGATCTGAAAATGCCGGAGATGGATGGACTCACGGTTTTGCAGCAGCTCCGCAGCCTGGACCCAAAGCAGCCGGTGATCATTTTGACCGGAGCCGGAACTCCTGAAGCGGAACGGCAGGTTCGCGCGCTTGGGGTGACAGAGTTCGTCGAAAAGGAATTCTCGTTGCATCTCCTGGGGGATTCTCTCAAACGCCTTCTCAATCATCCAGGCGCTTCGACCTGCTGATTGATCTTCTGCTGTGGATCACACAAAAATGGCCAGGTCGCGCAATCAGACATTTGCGTGGCGGGTAGCACCGTCACCTGCGTTTTAGCAGCCACACATTCTCTTTGGCGGCGCATTTCCCCTTCAATCCACCAGGGACATCTGTGCTCGCCATGAGCGTGAGCTCATACGTATCTGCGTACTGCCGATGGACTTCCTCGTGATGAATCGAAAAAGGAGGGCCTTCCACCATGCGTTGGTCGTATTCATAACAAATCAGCAACTGCGGAGCCTTACCTGTCATCTCCGTGAGGTGCGCAGCATATCGGTTGCGCATCTCTTCCGGGAAGGCCACGAACGCCGCACGGTCATAAATGGCATCGACTGGGCCAAGTTCCTTTCTGGACAACGCAAAGATGTCGCCGACAAAGATGTCGAGACAGTTTGCGCTCCACTGTTCCACGTCGCCGACTGTCGATATTTCCGGTTGGAGCCCAAGTTCCATGAACAACTGTTCGATAGCGATGTGACTCAGTTCAGCTCCGGCCACACGATAGCCCTTCGAAAGCAGCCAGGAAATATCACGCGTCTTGCCGCACAACGGGACAAATACCCGACGGCCTTTCGCGACAGACAGCTCGTGGAAATGCTGAACCAGGAGTGGGTTCGGCTTGCTTTCATGGAAAGCAATTTGATTTTTCTCCCACTTTTGGCGCCAAAAGCTTGAGTCCATTCACATTTCCTTCACATAGTCGAGCGCCAATTGCAAGTCTGTTCATTGCGCAAGCACGAAAAATCATCAGGCCCCATCCCCTTCACAATCATGTCTCCAGAGGGTGGCCTGATCGGTCTCCCTCCCTTCCCTCCTGTAGTTTTCTCGTGTGCCAGATGTTACAACATTCCCTGATATTGCACGGTGTGTCTTGAGCCGGAGAAGAAACATCCATGTCCTTGCCGATTGAAAAGCCCCTGTCCGATGAGTTGGCTCGTGAGGTCGCGCGGCGGCGCACCTTCGCCATTATTTCGCACCCGGACGCTGGGAAAACCACGCTGACGGAGAAGCTTCTTCTCTACGCCGGCGCGGTGCACCTGGCCGGCGCGGTGCAGGCGCGATCGCATCAGCGCGCGGCAAAATCGGACTGGATGGAGCTGGAACAGGCGCGCGGAATTTCGATTACATCCACCGCGCTGCAGTTCGACTATCAGGGTGTGCGCATCAACCTGCTCGATACACCGGGGCACCAGGACTTCAGCGAAGACACCTATCGCACACTCATGGCGGTGGATAGCGCCGTGATGGTGCTCGACTGCGCCAAAGGCATCGAGCCGCAGACAAAAAAATTGTTCGCTGTCTGCCGCAAACGCGGCATCCCGATCATGACCTTTATTAATAAATTGGATCTGCCGGGGCGCCATCCCTATGAACTCCTCGAAGAAATCGAACAGACGTTGGGCATGACGGCAGTCCCGTTCAATTGGCCCATTGGAGAAGGGTCCGAGTTTCAGGGACTGTACGATCTGCAAGACTCTCAAGTCCTATTTTTCCAGCGGACACTGCATAACCAACGCCGGGCGCCGATGCGAGTGGAGACCTTCCCCCACCCGAGTCTGGCGGAGACACTCGGAGAGGCCTACGGTCCATTGCAAGAGGAAATCGCCCTCTTGACCGGCGCGGGCGCGAAGTTCGATCGCGACCGATTTCTCGCCGGCCAGCTCACGCCGGTCTTCTTCGGAAGCGCCTTGACGAACTTTGGTGTCGAGCCATTCCTGAATGCCTTTCTTCAACTCGCTCCACCGCCTGGACCACGCACAAGCTCGCAAGGACCGGTACAGCCGACCGACGACAAGTTCTCCGGATTCGTATTCAAGATTCAGGCGAATATGGACCCGCAACATCGCGATAGAATGGCGTTTCTGCGCATCGTCTCAGGCCGATTCGAGAAAGATATGATGGTCTATCATGCGCGACTGGACCGGAAGATCCGGATGACGCGACCGCACCGGCTCTTCGGCCGAGACCGGGAGACAATCGAGGAAGCGTACCCGGGCGATGTCGTCGGCCTCGTGAATCCCGGCCTCTTTGTCATCGGCGACACGCTCTGCTCCGGCACATCCCTCGCGTTCGATGCCATTCCACAATTTCCCCCTGAATGTTTCGGCGTACTGCGCAGTCAGGACCTCACGAAACAGAAGCAGTTCCAGAAGGGGCTTCAGCAGCTCGAAGAGGAAGGGGTCATGCAGGTGTTGTATTCACCCGATCATGTGCGTAGGGAGCCGGTCCTGGCCGCCGTGGGGGAGCTCCAATTCGATGTGGTCGCCTCGCGCCTCGAAACTGAGTATGGGGTCAAGACTCTTGTCGACCGATTGCCCTTTGTCCTGGCTCGTTGGGTGAGCGGCGATCCCGATGTGCTGGCCGGCATCTACTGGCCGCAGGACACACGCCGGCTCGTGGATCGGGACGGCCGCATGGTCATGCTCTTCGGCTCCGAACGTCTGCTCGCCTACTGCAGGAAAGAGTATCCCTCCCTGAGGTTTCAATTGCGGGAGGAAGTTGGAGAAACAGAACGTTAGCCGAACAGACAGGTTTGTCTGGTTTTATCTCGTTGTCGTACCTATAGGCAAACAACTACAGCGTCTATCATCCGAGAAATACTGAGATTGCCCTGGCAATCGACGACAATCCCATTCGGTCCTCCTACACATCACTGCCGATATTCTTCCCACCGTACCTGATTTCCTGGTTTTTCTCCCATCTCTTTCTCTCAACAGACGGCATACACCTTGCGTAGTTACCACAGTGACAGGCTGAATCGTTTACCACTTCACGCGCCTTCCGGATGACCGAAGCTTTTCCATAACCCGACATCGCAAACGACACGTGAGAAATTGGTTTTTCAAAAAACGGTGTGTCTACGGCGCTCGGCGAGCGCCAGGTCGGCGTATCGGCAAGAATCGGGTGAGCGTTATCGTTGCGGTGCTCATGTTGTGGTCTAGCGCTGCATGGAGCGCTACATTAACGTGGACGGCGAATAGCGAACCGGATCTTGCGGGATATCGCATCTATCACTGTAGTCAGCAACCCTGTACTCGCACGTCCGGTACAGCATCCCTTCTTGCCATATTGGGGACGGTGACGAGTTTCAATATCGGAACGCCGTCAATCACTCGGTACTACTTTATTACGGCCTATAATTTTGCGAACAATGAGTCGAGTAGCAGCAACCTCGCCACCTATGTGCCAGCCGGCTCTCAACCTCCGCCGCCTCCTCCAACCCAAGCACCACCGCCGATCCCAAGCGGCCTGCGCATCAGCG
>CAZVEZ010000263.1:0-3856 GCA_964626135.1 uncultured Nitrospira sp. | reverse complement strand
TAAAAACTCGGCTTCCCGTCCAAGCAGCTTAACATCCTTAGCTCCACTCAGGCCTTCCTGCAGGCGCTGAATGCGCAGGCCCTCATGATGCAGGCGTGCCTCGCCCCAGCGCGCAATGCGTGCGCGAGTGAGGTGATGAAACCCCCAAGCGGCTGAGCCCAACACAGCCGCCACAATCAGCGCGCCCAGGGGCTCGATGACAAGGAGCAGGCAACATAAGCCAAACAACACCAGGGATTCCGTGAGCAGCAACATGCCAGGCAAGATCGCCTTGAAAGTAAACTGGCCTACTTCACTGATGGCGTTACGAATCAACTGTGCCGAATTCCGTTGCAAATGAAAGGCATACGGTTGCCGTAGATAGAGTGTAAATAGACGCTGTGAGAGTTGCGCCTGCACATCGAAGGCAAAGTGCGTCTGCCGCCAGGCGAGGAAGGCCAGAAAGACCGCCTTGACAAGATAGACCCCGGCCAACGTCAACATGCCACCAATAACGAGCGCCTGTTGGCTGGGATAACCCAACGCCCGGAAAACCGGCTGAAGCGCCGGATAGTGCTCTGTAAAGTCTCGCTGCGTGAGGAGAGCAATGGCCGGAATGACCAGGCCCGCGCCGAGCGTCTCCAGCACCATGCCAATGAGCATCAAGCCCAGTAGTGCCACTGCACTACGTCGTTCGGCGGGCGTGAGCACACTCCAGATTTTGCGAGCTGTCGATAGCTTACTGGTGGAGGTCATTTCGTATGCGCAGCCGGATTTCTGCCCTCTGCTAAGTAAATCGGTCGTGTCCGGGCCCAAACACATTTACAAGCCAATGCTTCAGAGCAACGTCTCACACCGGCACCACATCGTTCACGTCGATCTCCACAGCTGCGGCTTGCTGAATCAAACGCACACCCAGCACCAAGCGATGACGCTTGTCTTTGCGCAGGAGAATGCCATGCGCGCCTTGCAGCGGACCCCGGATCACTTCCACCCGCATGCCTTCATGCAGATCGCGCGCCTATTTTCGGAACTGAATACCACTGGTGTTAGTCGCCAGACAATCCACCGATGAACCGGTTGACGTGGTCAAGATACGTTGGAAGGTGTTGAACCGCCACCTGCAGCGCCTCATAAACTTTCGTGGCATCAATCTCATCGTATTCGTGAACAATTCGATTGCGAAGCCCGGCCGAGAACACAATCTCCCTGGAAAACTCTCCTTGCAGAACTCCCATTGTCCCAAGCATTTGGAAAGATTCATGATAGTCTTTCGGCGGAGGATGCCCACTTTCCGTAATGAGATGGTAATTGATGTCGATCATTCGCCCGATCATCCGTTCCAGATAGCGCTCGGCGAGCACCTCATTGATCGGATTGTCTAGATACGCCTCGCGCGACTGCCGCGAAAGATCCGTTAATGCCGACAGATCCTTCAGAATCAACGTGATTTTTCGTGTGACTAACACTCGATCAATCATGTCTGACTTTGCCGTCCTGCACAAAGGGACGCGAGGCGATCGTCCACAAATTGCCGTTCCAACGTTAGAAATCGGCGATAATCCTGATAGCGTTTGAACGCATACAGGCGCAGCCGAGCAAGATCCTCCGGCTTGCCAAAAAGAAGCCGGCAATTCTCCGTGACCTTCTTGAGAAACAGCGGATCGGCACGATTGAGCATGGCGACATCAATCTCCTTCCCGGGAAACAGCTCCCGCAAGTCCTCGCTTATCTCGATGAGGAGGCGCAAAGGCACCTCACCAGTCTCAAACATGACCGCGATGTCCACATCGCTGCGCGGGTGGCAGGTCCCGGCAACGGTTGAGCCGAACTGCAGCATCAATCGAATGCCTGTCCGCCGGGCAAGATTCTCGATCCCAGCCCCTGCTTCTCCTGTTCGGTCAATCTTCATCTTGTTCTCGCATGTACCACCCTCGCGCACACAGTGGCATTACGGTTCGCATTATGCCGGCCGTTTCCGGTTAACGTTGCGGTGGACATTCCTCACTACTTCCGCAGTGTGCACAAGAGGGAACGAGTAAGAAGTTTACTCTTCGCACTTCTACCGGGCTTATCAGTTATCGGGCATCCGGTCTACACTTTCATCAACGTGATTATCCAGCAGAGGACTCAATGGCGCGAGAAACGACCTCGTTTCGACAACCACTGAATGCCCTCGTTTCTTAATCGTAGCGCTTCCCTTTCTTCAACCGTCGCTCCAGATTTCACATGGTCTGGTCCCATGCTTTAATCTCGACTCCCCAGTGACGGATAAGAGACCGATCAGGAGTCACACGTTGCTGTTCGAGTGCAATCTTGATTCGGTGATCAGTGATCTGCCGTCTCAGACCGTCAAGACGGAACGCGGTTTCGTCACACACTCTCGTGAATAATGCAGGCCTACATCGCAAACCGTAACGTTGGTTCCCGGACACTGTCAACGTGTGATTTCTTCCGCATCGGTTCCACGTTCTTGTGCCCGCTCTAGGATATGAGGATCGATACGGATCTTCACCGTACCCCCTTATCGCTCTCACACCGGCGCCACATCGTTCACGTCGATCTCCACAGCTGCGGCTTGCTGAATCAAACGCACACCCAGCACCAAGCGATGACGCTTGTCTTTGCGCAGGAGAATGCCATGCGCGCCTTGCAGCGGACCCCGGATCACTTCCACCCGCATGCCTTCGTGCAAATAGGGGTGCGGATCGTATGGCAACACACTGGTCATCAGCGTCTTGATCGCTGTAATTTCTTCGTCCGGGATCGCCTCCGGGCGATGGCTGCTGCCCACAATATCGACGACCCCTATCGTTTTGAGCACCGGCAGTTTGTGATCCGACGCGAAGCGGACGAAGCAGTATCCTGAGAAGAGCGGGACTTCGACTTCTTTCTTCCGATCCTTCCATTGGCTCAAACGCTTGACCGTCGGCAGTAACGGCTCAATGCCCTGATTCGTGAGCTGGTCGCGCACGATCTTTTCGTGACGCGACTTCGTTCGGAGGGCATACCAACGGGGTGCGCCCATGAACTCGTTCATGGGCCACCCCGTGCGCGACGCGCGGGAAAGGCGAGAAAAGCGCGACTGGCATCAAGAATGCGGGATGAGCGGGAAATGCGGAACGGGCGGGACGCGCATAAAAGGCGCAACGCGCAAGGCTCGATAATCCTCGCTCCTCCCCAAGTCCCGCCCATTTCGCCTTTCGCGCTCGCCCCGCCCTTCTGACTCATATCACCGCCTACGCTTCAACGTTTTAATCAAGGCCCCAATCATGGCACTGAGCTGCTGGACACTCTGTCTGAGCTCTATGGACTTCTCTCGGTCGAGGTATCCGACTTCTTCCGCAATGATCACTTGGGTCAGTATTTCACCCGCTGATCCTTTTGCCATGTACAAATACCGGATGAATTCAGAAACAGTTTCTCGTTCCTTGCCCTCTGCTATATTGGATGCGATTGAAACAGCCGCTCTTCTTATCTGGTCCCGCAAACCAAAATCCCTGCTGAACTCTCCGTCTTTCGAAATCTGATAGAGCGTAACCGCTAAGGCCTTTGCCTTCTGCCAGCACTCGAGTTCCTCAAAACGGATCACAGACATAGGACAAATTCGAGACGAACTGGAAAAGCAAGACGGGCGCGAAATAGGCGAACCACCCCCCTCACATCTCGCTCATCACGCCAATCCCGCATTTCTCGCCTTTCCCACAAGTCTCACCACTCTCGCTTTTCTCGCCAGTCCCGCATGTCGCGCGTCCCGCTCACTATCCCATTCCTACCTGTCTCGCTCGTCCCGCACGTCGCGCTTTTCTCGCACCCTGCAGGCACAGCTCCGCCCTTTCACTTACAGATCCCTTCACACCCTCCTCCACAATAATGC
>CAZVEZ010000262.1:0-3865 GCA_964626135.1 uncultured Nitrospira sp. | reverse complement strand
ACAAAGTCCGCCAGCGGCGTTCTCGCCGCGCTCAGAGGCTCAACGTACTGCAGAGCGTACGCTTCGCCTCGTCGCGTGCTGCGGCCTTGCTGGACGGCCTTTCTGAACAGCCTGCGATGGCTGCTGAAGGGGTCTGTGAGTATCCAGACCTTGCGTGCCTGTTCTGCTCCAGCCGTTTGTCAACACCCTGCTAGCAAGGTGTCTTGTCCATTTGATCTATCGGTCTATCTCGGCTATTTGGTTTGTCTTGTTTGTTTAGTTGGTTTGGATCGAAGAGTGAGATAGACCACACGAACCAGCCAACCAGAGGAGTCAGGTAGCTAAAAAGTGTGTAGTGGTTGCCCTGCCAGGACCCTCTGACGGTTTTATTGCTACCCGCTCGAAAGGAATCTAGAATGGGGCACAGCAAGCAATTTGGACTTCTGCAATGGAGGGCATCCGATGGACAACCAGGATAGGTCCAAGGTGACCCGATAAGGAATCGATTCCGTGGGAAATACTGAGGCACTCAAAGAACGAGCGGCGAGAGCAGCCGTTGAGTACGTGAAGGACGGTCATATCGTGGGGCTGGGCACCGGCTCCACCGCCCGCTATGTGGTGTTGGCGCTCGGAGAACGTGTGAAGACCGGCTTGTCGATCAAGGGTGTGCCGACGTCCCGTGAAACTGCCGAGCTGGCCAGACAGCAGGGCATTCCACTCATCGACCAGGACAACGCCTGGATTATTGATGTCGCAATCGATGGGGCGGATCAGGTCGATCCAGGCTTCAATCTCATCAAGGGCGGAGGCGGTGCGCTGTTAAAAGAAAAGATCGTCGCGGCATCGGCCAAGCAGTTCATCGTCTTGGTTGACTACACCAAGCGAGTTCCTGTACTGGGGGGATCATTCCCGCTCCCCATTGAGGTGGTTCCCTTCGGCTGGGGAAGTACGGCGCGCGAAATCGAAATACTCACGAAAAGCCGGGTAGTACTCCGGGAGCGAAACGGTGCTCCATTCACAACCGAGTCCGGTAACATGATCGTGGATGTCCACATTGACCGTATCGAGCAGCCGCAGGATCTGGAGGCAGCCTTGAACCTGATTCCCGGGATCGTGGAAACCGGCCTCTTCGTCAACCGGACGGATGTCTTGATCGTTGGGACACCCCAGGGCGTCGAAACTCAACATGCATCGAGGACATGAGTGAGTCCATCAGCAGACGCCAGGCGTTCAAGATCGTGGGCGCACAGGCCCGCTTGCTGTTGGTTCTTCCTGTAGCACAGTCACTTCTCTCAGCGCTCGCGCCGGCTGGCGCCGCAACCACGACCGCACATTCGAAAGGTGAAGAGATGAATCTTGATGACACTCCCGGCAGCGTGGATCCCTATCGATTGCCCAGGCACATTCTTCCAAACCGATATGATCTCCGGCTCGAACCCGATCTCGCTGCCGCCACATTTGCAGGCAAAGAAATCATCTCCCTCACGGTCATACAGGCTACGAGCGTCATCATGCTGAATGCCGTCGATCTGGCAATCTCATCCGCCAGACTGGAAGGATCAACAGGGTTACAACTGGACACCGCGATTGCGTTAGAAGACTCGACACAACGCTGTCATTTGACGTTTCCACAGGTCATCCCACCAGGAGAGTGGCGATTGCATCTGACCTTTCAGGGGAAATTGAATGACCAACTGCGCGGATTCTACCGCAGCACCTATACAGACACTGCCGGCGTCACGCAGACGATGGCCGCGACGCAATTTGAAGCCACCGACGCGCGACGGGCCTTTCCCTGTTGGGATGAACCGGATTTCAAAGCGGTGTTTGCGACAACCCTGGTCATCGACCCACGCCTGACGGCTGTATCGAATACATTCGTCGCATCGGAGTCTATCGAAACCGGCAAGAAGGTCGTGCGCTTTGCCGACAGCATCAAGATGTCAACATATCTAGTCGCGTTCATTGTCGGGGAGATCGTCGCCAGCGCGCCGATGTTTGTCGGGAAGACGCCCCTCCGGCTCTGGACCGTTCCAGGCAAGCAACCGCTCACGCCGTTTGGCTACGAGATTGCGGCAGCTTCGCTGAAGTTTTTTGAAGACTACTACGGCATTCCCTATCCCGGCGGCAAACTGGATCTACTCGCCATTCCGGACTTCGCGTCAGGCGCCATGGAAAACCTGGGCGCTATAACCTTCCGAGAGACCGCCCTGCTGGTCGATCGGCAGAGCGCCACGCACGGTGAACTGGAGCGCGTAGCCGATGTTGTCGCGCATGAAAATGCGCATATGTGGTTCGGCGATTTGGTCACCATGTCCTGGTGGAACGGGCTCTGGTTAAACGAAGCCTTCGCCACCTTCATGGAAATGCTGGCCGTCGACGTCTGGAAACCGGAATGGAAACGATGGGACAGCTTCGGCAGTTCACGCGCCGCGGCTTTTTCCGTAGACGGATTGCACAGCACCAGACCGATCGAATATCCGGTGCAGGCTCCCAAGGATGCCGATGCGATGTTCGACGTCCTGACCTACGAAAAGGGCGCGTCTGTGCTCCGGATGTTAGAGCAGCACATCGGTCCGACGGTCTTCCGCGACGGTGTCCGAGACTACTTGCGCGCCCATGCCTATGGGAATGCAGACACGAACGATCTCTGGGTGTCGCTGGGGAAGATCGCCAAACGGCCGGTGCCTGAACTGATGAACGGGTGGATTTTCCAGCCGGGGTTTCCGTTGATCACCGCTGAACTTCGAGAAGGTGTCGCTCTCGTTCTCACCCAACAGCGCTTCACCTATCTGCCTGACCCGTTACCCCTTACCCCCTACCCCGTGCCTCAAACATGGCAGATTCCACTCCAGATGCGGGTTACCGCCGGTGGCAAGACCACCACCTCGCGCATGTTGTTGACGGAGAAGGATACGACGGTCCCGCTCCCTCTCGATTGGGAATCTGTTTTGTTAAACGAGGGAGGTCATGGATTCTATCGGGTGCGCTACGCCACGGATCTGCTCAATCGGCTCCTGAATTCCGGCATCGACCGGCTCGCCGTCACCGAGCGGTTCAATCTCATCAACGATGCCTGGGCCACCGCCATCGCCGGACTCATGCCCCTCACGGACTATCTTGACCTGACTGCCCGCTTCGCTGAGGAACGGGACAAGAATGTCTGGGCTGTGCTTCTCGACTCCTTTTCCTTCTTAAACCGGATCATCACCGAGGCAGATCGCCCGGCATTTGAAGCATTCGTACGCGATCGTGTCGGTCCTGCCGTTGAGGCTTTGGGTTGGGCGCCTCGAAACGGCGAGAGCGAAGGCACAAAGCAATTGCGAGGTGAACTGATCGGCGCACAGGGAAAACTCGGCAACGATCCAGCCATTCAACGCCGCGCAGCCGAGCTATACGGGGCGCACCGCCTCGACACGACAGCCGTCGACCCCAATGTCGTGCCCTCGCTCGTCGCCATCCTCGCGCATACGGGCGATGCATCCAGGTACGACGAGTTTTACGATCGGTTCCGCACAGCCGTCACACCGCAAGAAGAACGGCGCTATCTGTTTTCGCTCGCAACGTTCAAGCCGAAGGCATTACTCGAACGTACGCTCGCCCGCACCATCAGCGGAGACATCCGCACCCAAGATGCGCCGTTTCTCGTCAGCGCCGTCCTGGGCAACGTCTATAACAGAGAATTGGCCTGGGATTTTGTAAAAACGAACTGGGAGAAGATGGACCAACTGTTTCCCAAGCAAGGATTGCGGCGCATGTGCGGCGGGATCATCAGTCTCGCCACGCCGGAACTTGAACGAGATGTGCGGGACTTTTTCACCACACGCAAGATCGACCTCGGTGGGAAAACGCTCGATCAACACCTCGAACAATTGCGGATCGCCGT
>CAZVEZ010000261.1:0-3871 GCA_964626135.1 uncultured Nitrospira sp. | reverse complement strand
TCGGCTTTTTTGTACGCCTGCATGTATTGCTTGGGGTTATTGGTCAGGTTGGAGTAGCGGGCGGGGTTCCAGGTATAGAGTTGGACGCGTTTAGCCCGGTCGAGGGTTTCGGGGGTGACGGGGAGTGTGAGGCCCAGTACTGCGAGTGCCTGGTTCACGTCCTCGTGGGTGACATGTGACATGGGCCGAGTCTGCCAAAGCCTCCATGAGTCTGTCAATCGATGAACGACATTTCCTCATACTGGCCGGAGAATCGTGTGAACGTTCCGGCGGGGGAAAGACATGTCTGACCTACGATCTCTGAAGTTCTATCAAGCCGATGTGTTCACGGGGCAGCCGTTCGGCGGCAATCCGGTGGCCGTATTCCCCGACGCGCAGGGTCTCACCCACGTTCAATTGCAGCAGATTGCCCGGGAGATGAATCTCTCCGAGACGGTGTTCGTGCTGCCTCCGACGGACCCGGCGGCGGTCGTCAGAGTCAGGATTTTTACCCCGACGCAGGAGATTCCGTTTGCCGGCCATCCGGTGCTGGGCGCATTCTTTATTCTTGCCGAGTTGGGAATCATATCCGCTAAAGAACCGGTGACACGATTCATGCAGGAGTGCGCCATCGGGTTGTTTCCTGTGGAACTCCATACTGAAGACGGGCTGGTGGAGCTGGTGGTGATGACGCAGCCCAAGCCGGAATTCTTGGGACCGGTGGAGGACACAGAGGATCTGTATAAGATCGCAAGCGCGTTGGGCCTCGCTAAATATACGATTGCCGATGCGAAGTGGCCGATCGAGGTGGTGTCCACCGGACTCCCGGTATTGATTGTGCCCGTGCGCTCGCTCACGGCCGTTCGCTCGATCCGGCCGGACTCCTCCGCCATCATCGACCTCTGCCGTCGCTTTGGCGCGAACGGGATCATGGTCTTTACGACGGTAACGGTGGAACCGTCTGCGACGGTTCATGCGCGCATGTTCGCTCCTTCGATCGGGATTCTCGAAGATCCCGCAACAGGCAGCGCGAGCGGCGCGTTGGGAGCCTACCTGGTGCAAAACGGCGTAGTGGATGTGGCTCCGACAACGGAGGTCATTGTCGAGCAGGGCTATGAGATCGAGCGGCCGTCGCAAATTCTCGTGCGGGTCGAATCGGACGACGATATCATCCAAGCGGTAAAGGTGGGAGGGCAGTGTGTCACGGTGGTCGAAGGGACGCTGAAGCTTTAGCAGGATGATGAAAACGGCTTCCAGCTTCGTTCTCAGTCGCATGTCTCCCTGCGGCCTTGCTGGAAGACCGTTTTGATCATCCTGCGGGAAAAGCTGATTGCTGAACGCTGACAACTGAAAGCTAGGAGATTTATGAAGGCTGTCATCTTTCGTGAGCATGGCGGCACGCACAAACTTTCCTATGAGGATTTTCAGATACCGACGATCGGTCCTGGCGAAGTACTGATTCGAGTCAAGGCCTGCGCTCTGAACCATCTCGATATTTGGGTTCGCGAAGGGAATCCAGCCTATCCCCTGGTCCTGCCGCATGTATTGGGATCGGATGTGGCCGGAATTGTCGAGCAAGTCGGCTCCCATGCCGAAGGGGTGACCGTCGGACAGCGAGTATTCGTATCTCCGGGAATGAGTTGCTGGCACTGCAATGCCTGCCTCGCCGGGCGAGACAATTTCTGCCGCACCTTCGGTGTACTCGGCGCTGTGGTCCATGGCGGCTATGCCGAATATGTGAAAGTGCGGTTCCGCAACGTGCTGCCGATTCCGGGCAATCTGTCGTTCGAACAGGCTGCGGCCTTTCCTCTCGTGTCGGTTACCGCATCGCATATGCTCTTTGCCCTGGCCGGCCTCCAACATGGTGAGACGGTGTTGGTTATGGGGGCGGGGAGCGGCGTCGGGATGATGGCGGTCCAAATGGCAAAGCTTGCCGGAGCCCGTGTGATCACGACCGTTGGGACTGACGAAAAGATTCCCAAAGCCAAGGCACTGGGCGCTGATGAGGTGATCAACCACACGAAAGAAAAAGTTGCGGAGCGCGTGAAATCGCTGACTGATCGCCACGGCGTCGATGTCGTGATCGAACATATCGGCCCTGAGGTTTGGGACAGCTGCCTGGAGTCCCTCGCGAAGGGTGGGCGCTTGATTACCTGTGGCGCGACATCCGGTGGGGATGTGAAACTGAACCTGCGCTATGTCTATGGCCGCCAGTTGACGATCAAAGGGTCCTATATGGGTACGCATGCAGAATTGGTGAAGGCAGCTGAACTCGTCGGCCAGGGTCGATTGATCCCGGTGATCGATCGCACATTTCCACTGCAGGAGGCGAAGCAGGCGCAGGACCTGATGGCAGGGCGGCAGTTCTTCGGCAAGATTGTCCTCACCATGTAGCGGATGTTGCAGGATGTTGAAAACGGCGGCATTTCTCACCCGCCCAACCCCGGCGCGCCAAGACGCACCGTTCCGCGGCTTCGTTCTCAATCGCATGTTTCCCTGCGAAGGGAAACGAGGAGCATGAAAATAAAATCTCTGGAGGTGTTTATCCGTCCGCCAAGACTATCTGAAGGGCAGACGGGTCAAACGAAGTTTGGTATGTACCTCCTCAGTCGCCATACTTCCTGCGGCCTCGTTGGCTGACCGTTTTGAGCATTCTTTAGCAGTAGTTACACTGTTACGTTCATACACAGTAGAAAGGGAGGAAGTATGTCCACAGTGGCGATGATCATGAGCAAAAATCCGAAGACCGTAGGACCCGGCCTGTCGATTGTCAGCGCGGCCAAGACAATGAAGACGGCGCGGGTGGGTTCGCTGTTGGTGAAGAAGGGGAAGAAGCTGGTCGGGATTGTCACCGATACGGATATTGTTCGACGCGCTGTATCGACCGGTAAACCTCTCGGCAAGTTGACGGTCGAAAAGATTATGACGATGCCCATCTGCACAATCGAGGGGAATCAGTCGGTCGACGATGCGCAGGATATGATGGCGGACCTCGGTGTGCGCCATCTCGCGGTGACTAAAGCAGGAGAGATTGTGGGGGTGGTTTCCGTGCGGGATCTGCTGTTGTTTTATAAGCGATATGCGCAATCGAAGATTTCACCGGAGATGGCGTACTCTGAACCAAAAATCATGCAGGATTAGTAGAAGCTGGTGAGGCGTAAAGGGTAAGGAGCAAGGGGTAATGAAAGAATACACTCCATGAGCTTCGACAACCCCTGCACCCCTAACCACTTACCCCTTACCGTTACTTTGTGAGTTCCTTCACCAGGTGGCCAAGCTCTGGCAGGATGAGCTTGGCTATCGCGAGAAGGGCGGCGCTCTTGGAATCGAGTCTTTGAGTTGAAGAGGGGCTGGAGTGAGGTTTATGGTATACTCATTCCCACAGAGAGGACATCCGATGAAATATTATACGTTCGAGATCGTGGTTGAGAAAGAAACCGAGGACGAGGGGTACATGGCCTATAGTCCGACTTTACCTGGTTGCTACAGCAACGGGAAAACTATTGAAGATGCCAAACGCAATATCCGGGAAGCCGTTCAGCAGCACCTCCAATCCCTTCTAGCCCACGGGCAGTCTATTCCTCAAAACGAAAAGCTAGTTCATGTCGAAGAATTGACGGTGGCGCTGCCCTAGATGGGGAGAATGCCCCAAGTCACCTCGCACAACCTCGTTCGCTTTCTCAAATCCCACGGATTCAAAGAAGATCGACAGTCTGGCAGCCATCTCACGCTTCGGCACGAGGAGCGGAACGTATCTGTGACTATTCCAGTTCACACCGGCTGTGATGTCGGACGCGGCCTTGCCATCAGAATTCTGAAAGATGCTGGGTTCTCTGTCGAGGACTATCTTAGAAAGTAATTCGGAAGAACTTCCCGCGCTTCACGCTTCACG
>CAZVEZ010000260.1:0-3876 GCA_964626135.1 uncultured Nitrospira sp. | reverse complement strand
ATCGCGTCCAGCGCCTGCTGGCGCAAGAGGGAACGGTCCGAGCCTGGCAGATTCGTGAAGAACTTGGCCAGTTGATGAGCCTCAATCTTGGTCTCGTCAGGACGCACGAATCCATGTCTGCTGCACTCACGGCACTGACGGCGCTGGCCCATCGCGCGGCCTCCGTTATGGTGCAGGACAAAGGGCGGGTGTTTAATACAGATCTCGTGCAAGCCTTCGAGCTCCAGTCTCTCCTCGATGTGGCGGAGACCATCGTGATCGGTGCACTCGCCAGGCAGGAAAGCCGCGGAGCCCATTACCGATCAGACTTTCCGAAGCGAGACGATGCCCAGTGGCTCAAGCATACGGTCGTCCGACGAACCTCCCAGGAGCCAACCGTGACCTACGAGCCGGTGACGGTCACCCGTTTCCCACCTAGATAGCATTGACCTTCAACCATTTGATTTTCTTATGATCCGACTCGACCCTTTGAGTCGGTTAGTCCGAGTTGCGCTCCTGGCATTTTGCGCTATGGTTGAGTGGTTCCTGCGTTCGGACGGATGGATCTGTCGAGTAGGAGTGGGTCACGCGCTTCTTGGAGAGGAGATCCCGGCCAACATGACTATCGCCTGCCCCCTCTGTGCCAATACCCATGACATGCTCTCACAACCCTCTTCGATCAGGTGGAAGCAGGTCTCTTGTGGCTCTTGTAACGCCAATCTGGTTCTCGTGAGAGAGATGGTAGCAGGCACTCCTCGGCGGACACAGTTATCACGGTTAAAGCTGAAGCCCGCGCAGGTCGGAGCAACACAGTTCATGGGGATTGTCCGCTCACGTCTCTTCATTATCGTGGCCACCGCACTCGCACTCGGCATACTCGGGTATCTGTTCTGGGACGCTGGATTCTTGGAGAGCGATGGATCTTCTGAATCGAGTGCATCCCCATCCGCCGTGCCGTCTCCAACCTCGCCACCTAATTAGCCAACAGTCGAAGAGTCTGTCGCGAAATAGGGGGAGCGGAAATTGTGCTGAGCCTCGACGATGATGCCGTGTGCAGGAAAGAAGACGATGCGGGTTTCCGTCATGGAGATAGAACCACGCACATAGGCGTGCTTGCAGAAGAAAGGGATGGGCTGTGAACACTGCTCTGGCTCTGGACACATCAGTCAGACTGTCATGCGCATGCTGCGCCACATCCCATCGGGTGCGGGATATTGATGCCCTTAGGTCGGGGATGAAGGCATCCTGCACCTATTGTGGAGCCCTGTTTGTCGTCGTTGCGATGCCGACTGCGATACCGGAGAACGACGTCTCACTCCACGCCGTCCCTGAGGTTCCTGATCCAGGCCTTCAATTGGTCGAGCAGGAGGTGGTATCGGCTGAGAATGCTCAGCCGTTGGGCGCAGTGTCCCGGAAGGCCGTGTTTCACGGGACCGGTGGAACATTATTCGGCATTCATCTGGTCAACACACTGCTCACGCTTGTCACGCTGGGCCTCTACTACTACTGGGCCAAGGTTCGCGTGAGGGCATACTTGTTCGGCCAGACAGAATTCGCTGGCGACCGATTCTCGTATCATGGAAGCGCTCGCGAACTCCTGAACGGAACGCTGAAAGCGAGTCTAGTCTTCGGGGTTCCCTATTTCCTATTGAAGAACGCAGGCAACTTTCTCGAAGCGAATATGGGGATCCAGATCGCACTCCAAGTTGCCGCGTCGCTGTTGTTGATCCTCTTCATTCCTGTTGCCATCGCCAGTTCCCGACGCTACCGCTTGAGCCGCACAGCTTGGCGCGGTATTCGTTTCTCATTTCAAGGTAAAACGCTAAACTTCATCACATTGTGGCTTTCTGGCTATTTCCTAACCGGCGTGACGCTCGGACTCTACTATCCATATTTCTCGACCAAGAAGCATGCCTTCCTCACGGCACACAGCTACTTTGGAAGCCAGCCTTTCAAGTTTTCCGGTGACGGGGCGGTGCTGTTCCGTCCGTTTTTGAGGATGTATCTTCTCGCGGTGACCGTGGCGATCGTCACCGGCTTGGGTCTCTATTCCTTCATTGAGCTACCGTTGCAGAACATCAAAGACCCTGAAACGATGGGCTCTCTTGTTTTTGGAACCATAGCCAGTCTGATCGTCGGCGCGTTGGTCTTCCGTCTTCTCTGGCTCCCGTATTCGGTGAAAGAACAACGCTACTTCTGGGAACAAACGTCGATCGGTTCCGCACGATTTCAGCTGCCTATCACGACTTGGCCGTACCTCAAGCTGAAACTCGGCAACTTGCTCTTAGTGGCCTGTACCCTCGGGCTGGCCTGGCCTTGGACGACCATTCGGAACGTCACATTTATTACGGATCAGCTGACCCTTGTTGGTATCGACAATTTTGATGAGATCGTTCAGGCGTACGATGGAGCTCCCCCGATGGGCGAAGGACTGGACGGTTTCCTCGATACCGGCTTCGACTTGGGCTAATCATCCATGGCCGCATTCTGGCAAGGGTATTATCTCGACGGTCGAAGTGCCACCAAACACCCGATCACGATAGAACTCACCGTCGCCGCTTTGCACATCGTGAAGGCGGATGGGCACACCATCCGGTGGCCTTACGGCGAGATCGCGCAAACACAAGGGGCCTACGAAGGTGAACAGGTTCGCATCGAACATGGAGCACCGCTTCCGCAGACTGTGATCGTTGAGGACTCCTCCTTTCTTACCGCACTACGAAAGGCTGCGGTTTCGAGTGGGATCCATTTCCATAATCCCCGGCAGCGGCCCATGCGCATGCGCATGCGCATGACGATTCTAGCCGGGATGGTGTTGTTGGCAGTGGTGGCCGGGTTCTATGTCTGGGGGATCCCGGGGTTAGCCACCTTCCTTGCTCCTCGCATTCCTGTCTCATGGGAAGAACAGCTTGGTCGCTCCGTGCTCGAATATCTCGCCCCCTCTGCCAACCGTTGCGTCGATGAGATCCGTCTACCTGCCATTGAAAGCATTGTGGCTAGGTTGTCTCGGACTATGCCCGATTCGCCCTATCGAATCCGACTCACTATCGTGGACCGGCCCGCTGTCAATGCCTTCGCATTACCGGGAGGACAGGTGGTGGTGTTCCGAGGGCTTCTTGAAGCGACTGAGACGTCAGAGCAACTCGCGGGCGTGCTCGCTCATGAACTCCAACATATCTATAAACAGCATTCCACTCGCGCCATGATCGAGCAGGCCTCGACCAGTCTCCTGATCGCCGCGGTAACCGGAGACTTCACTGGGGGGGTGGCCTATGGAATTGAAGGCGCGCGTGTGCTGGGGATGCTGCGTTACAGTCGCCTACACGAAGGCGAAGCCGACCGTGAGGGACTACGATTGCTTCAGGCCGTCGGTATTGACCCGGCGGAGATGATTGCTTTCTACCGAATCATGCAGGCGCAGCATCCTCATGACGGCGCTGCCTCATCCTATCTGTCGACCCATCCCGATACCGACGACCGCATTAAAGTGATGGTGGCGTTGGCTGGAGCACCACCCCTGCATCCCATAACACTTTTTTCTCACGAAGAGTGGAAGGATCTCCGCTCACTGTGTCAACATTCAGTGGCGTCATCGCCTCATGCGGCCACGGATTTAACCCAGTAGGATTTTCTCTGCAAGATTGATCGGCGCAGGTTTGGTATAATCCTCCATCGTCAACTTTTCAATCCGAGTGATAGGCTGCGATGACTACCCTGCAGGCTGATCAAAAAACCCTCCAGCGAGGCCGCAGGGAGCGAAGACTCCGGAGCGTACGCGGTTGGGTACGTGAGGAGTCTGAGCGACTGAGAACGAAACTGGGGGGCTTTTTCAGCAGACTGCCATGCGTATTCTAGTCATTGAAGACGAAACCAAAGTCGGCTGTTTCATTAAGCGCG
>CAZVEZ010000259.1:0-3904 GCA_964626135.1 uncultured Nitrospira sp. | reverse complement strand
CATCACCATTCTTGGCCTCGGGCTCGTGTGGGTGACGATTGCCACGAACTTTCCATTGCAAGAAGAATTGTCTTCAGCGGTGCTGCCTGTTGAAACCAGGCAGGCGACAGTCCCGTCATCTTCTCCTCCCGAGTCACCCGCGTTAGATTTAAGCATTCCCATATCGCCTCCGCTTCCGTCAGAACCATCGATGGTGAGGCATGGAAATATTCGGTTGAGCGACTCAAGTGTTGAGGGTTCAGTTGTCGCGCGATCGGACCCTTCGAGCCTGCAGGCTCGAAGGTTGAAGTGCGAAGCGGACATCGAGCAATTATGTCCCGACTCTCCGGACGGCTCCACCCGCGCGCGCTGCCTGAAACAGCGCGCCAAACAACTTACGCTGTCATGCCAAAACCAGTTGCGCGAGAGGTTTGTGAAGTGGAAGGAGGATCGGAGTCGGCTGACAGCGGCGTGCCGTGAGGATCTCAAAGTCTTCTGCAGAACCGTCGACCCTGGGAGCGGGGAAGTTCTCCAGTGCCTGCAATCGCATGCCCAGGAAGTATCCGATCAATGCTACCAGACCCTTCCAAAGGACACGTTCTTCTTCAAATAGCCGAACGGACTCAGCGAGATGTTCCTTCAGGATACAGAAAAGTCCGCAGGCATAAGAAGACTGTTGTTTGGATTGTCTCGTGTGTGTAGTTGAACAAGACCGACTAGATAAACCGAACGAACCAGATGAGCCAGATCATCTCGTCCGATCAGTTTCGCGGGCAAGAGAGCTTTTCCGAAGACTACTTGGTTGCTGAGAGCATGCAGAACGTCAACTTTACACCTGCCACGTCGATCTGATCCCCGTCTTTTAGTTCCCGATGTCCCTCGACATCCGTTCCGTTGACGAGCAACGACTTGGTTCCCCGAGACGGGCTGATGGTATAGCTGTGGCCTCGACGAGCGATCGTCGCTGCGGATTTTGAGGCAAACCAGCCGGTTAATCGAACGGCCGCTCCCTCTTGTGATCCGATGACATTTACCTGTTTGGTGAGCGGGTATTCCACCCGATCGGTTTTCCCGGCAACAACTAAGACCTTGGCCGTGAGTGTCGGTACGTCGGGCGTACGGTCCGCTCCTTTGATCACCGTAGTTCGATCCAGATCGACAAATGGAGTGGGGGCTGCCGTGCTGGCCACAACATTTTCTTGGAAGACGAGTCGGTGTTGCCCGATCGTGATGACGTCCGCATCGCGAAGTTGGTGGCGCATGATCGGCCGCCCATTGATGGCGGTGCCGTTGGTGCTCTTCAAATCTTCGAGAAAGAAGACAGCCTGAACTTTTACGATCCTCGCATGGTGCCCCGAGACAGCGGGATCTTCGATGACGAGGTCGTTGTCGGATTTCCGGCCGATCGTCAAGGTTTCAAGGGTCAGCTCGACATGGTGGGAACCTTTCCCGTGAAGTTTGACGAGCAGTTTGGCTGGTTGTGGCAGCGTCTCAGGCATGGTGCTCCCTCCTGTGCAAGGCCCTGTGATTCGTTATGCGGCGAATCGTTTTTTAAGCCGTTCCCACAGTCCGACTTGGAGTTCATCCCGCAAGGCCACGATGACGACGGTCGTGTTATCGTCGCCCCCGGCTTCATTCGCCATGGCGATCAGACGATCGGACATGGCAGGGAGATCCTCCGATTCACTGAGAACGCGAAGAATGTCGAAGGGGCGGACACACCGGGTGAGTCCGTCGGAGCATAACAACAGCATGTCTCCGCTCTTGACTGGAACTTCCGCCAGCTCCACGTCGACACTGTTTTCGACGCCGAGGGCTCTCGTCACGATGTTCCTGCGAGGGGAGCGCTCGGCCTCCTCCTCTGTAATGAATCCCTTGAGCATTTGTTCGGCGACCCAGGAATGGTCTGTGGTGAGGGGTTGGATGGTTCCTCTTCGAATGAGATAGAGCCGGCTGTCTCCGACATGGGCGATGGCGAGCACCTCCTCATGAAGCAGTGCGGCAACTACGGTGGTACCCATCCCGATATAGTCAGGTCTGCTCCATGATTCGCGATGCACGACATCGTTGGCTGCGCGAATCGCGCTGGCGAGTCGATTGGCCGATACAGACACCGTGACATCGTAGGAACCGACCATCGGCAAGTCCGCATGCCCGGCTGCTTCGGTCAGATGTGCGTGAATCGCCTCGATTGCCAGGGCGCTGGCAATCTCACCGGCATTGCCGCCGCCCATGCCGTCGCAGACGACATAGAGTCCGAGCAGCGGGTCGGCCACAAAACGATCTTCGTTGTGTCGTCGTTTGAGGCCGGTATCGGATTTGGCGCTATGCAATCGTTCGAAAGCCAGGCGACACCTCCGTCAGGCCGCAAGACTCCGCACACAGGCACGGAGCTCGACCGCAAATTCTTCCGCGCGCCGATAGCGGTGAGGCAACTCTTTCTGTAACGCGCGATCCACGATTTCTTGCACCATCAGGGGGAGATCCGGGCTCAGGGCCCGAATGGGGGGATGCGGTTGATGGGCGATGCTGAACAGCACAGCCGACAGATTATCGGCCGTGAACGGCAGCTGCCCCGTGAGGAGCTCGAACAGCACGATGCCGAGTGAAAAAATGTCCGACCGGCCATCCACTTTCTTGCCTGCGATTTGTTCCGGTGACATGTATGTCGGCGTACCCAGCACCATGTTCGTTTGGGTCTTGCTGGTTGAGGCCATTTTTGCAATTCCGAAATCCATGACTTTCACGATGCGATCCTTCGTGAGCATGATGTTCGCCGGTTTGATGTCGCGATGGACGACTCCTTGTTGATGGGCATAGTCCAAGGCATCCGCGACGGTGGCCAGGGTCAGGAGAACCTCATTGACCGGCATCAAGTTAGGTTTTCTAGCCCACTGTTTCAGGGGAGTTCCCTCGATGAGTTCCATCGCGATGTATCCCAAACCCTGTTCTTCTCCTGCGTCATAGATCGTCACGATGTTGGGGTGAGAGAGACGTCCGGTGGATTCTGCTTCGCGGAAAAATCGTGACTTGATGTCTTGGAGCTTGTCGTCGCTGTCGATTTGGTCGAGCCGCATGGTCTTGATGGCCACGAAACGCTGAATTGTTGGGTCTTTCCCCAGATAGACCAACCCCATCGCGCCACGCCCGAGCTCTTTTAACACTCTGTAACGTCCGAGCATGCCTGGTGTGTAGCTTGTGATCGACGACGTGGCGGCTGTGCTCTTTGGTTCAGATGGAGCCTCTGCCTCTTCTTCCTCCTGCCCTTCGTCTCCATCCTCGGAGCGCACGTGCGCTGTTTGGCGCCGTGTCTGAATGGGAGGACCAAAGGCTGCGCGGAGCGAACTCCGGTTCAGAATCCAGGCTGCCGTGAGCCAGAGTCCGGAGCCGACGAGGCTGATGGCATAACCCAAAGCGAATAGAGAGGGACCTATCTGTTCGACCAATGGCAGGCCCAGAGTCCTGAATGTTCTATTCGCTAAGAGGACGACGATGAGAGTCGTGATCGGAAGAATAAGGTTGCGGAGAAAGCGTGATCCGTAGCCGTTGCCCGGGATTTGCTGCGAGGCAGCGAGGGCCAGGACCAGGAGCATGGCGAGTGCGAGGAGACTACTACCCAGTCGAATGGCATGGGGCCCACTCAGCTGCAGATACGGGACCGAGATCGATTGGACCAATGCCAGGCTGCTCAGCAAGGGGCCGGCAAAGAGTACCGCCAGGATGGCAAAGGTATAGGGAGCAATCCAAGACCAGGATTTCGACATAGAAATCTTCGAAGATGCCTGTGAAGGTCTCTGAACTTCTCAAAGTGTAGCGGATGGGATAGGAGAGTCAACGAATTGGAGCATAATGAGCAGGGGGCCTATCTAACCCGCATTATTCATGAACACTTCTGCTGCAATCGCCGATCCGCTGCTGCGACAAG
>CAZVEZ010000258.1:0-3916 GCA_964626135.1 uncultured Nitrospira sp. | reverse complement strand
GTCGCAGCAGCGGATCGGCGATTGCAGCAGAAGTGTTCATGAATAATGCGGGCTAGGTTGTGGTCTGGACGCACCATGTTCTCAGGCTGCTCAAGGAGTATGGACTTCAGCCGGTGCGGACCGAAGTGCCCTTCGCATCATGGAAGGCCTTGCCGGATCTTGCGTTGCTTGCGATCAAATGGCACAAAGAAGGGAGCCGCACGTGCTGGCATTGGGTGGTGTTTTGGCGCGGGCCTCGCGGGCCTGTCGTGCTCGACTCGAAGCGCACACTTCGCCGTCACGTGCGGACCGACTTCGGTCGCATGAAGCCGAAATGGTATGTCCCGGTTGACTCGATATAGAAGGCGGCTGCATTGAAAGCCGAGTGCTCTATTGCCGACCACACGCCTCCGTTCGATTTCCGATCATAGGACTCGCTGCAGCTGGGTCGGTCGAAAGCCCCACTTCATTCGTTATCACGATCGGGAATGGGGTGTTCCGGTCCATTCCGATCGAAAACATTTTGAGATGCTGCTGTTAGAAGGAGCGCAGGCAGGCCTCACGTGGGAAACGATTTTGCTGCGGCGGGCAGGTTATCGTCGGGCCTTTGCGGAGTTTGATCCGAAGAAGGTGGCGCGATTCACGGCGAAGAAGAAGGCCGCGTTGATGAAAAATCCAGGAATTATTCGCAACCGGCTCAAAATCGACTCGGCGGTGACCAATGCGCAGGCGTTTCTCGCTGTCCAGAAGGAGTTCGGTTCATTCGATCGCTACATCTGGCAGTTTGTCGGTGGAACACAGAAAGTGAATCGTTGGCGTACGATGGCCGATGTCCCGGCTACGACGCCAGAGAGCGACGCTGTGTCGAAGGATCTCAAGAAGCGTGGTTTCCGGTTTGTCGGCAGTACCATCGTCTATGCCTATATGCAGGCCATCGGGATGGTGAACGACCATATGACTGATTGCTTCGTCCGTGCCCGCTGCTAGCACTTGTCGCATGGTAGCCATCCTTATTTACTGCAGCAGGGAAAGGCGGCTCGACCATGAACACGATGTCGGTGCGCTGTTGTATTGCGGGTGGCGGTCCGGCCGGAATGATGTTGGGGCTGCTCCTGGCCCGTGCCGGCGTTGACGTGGCGGTATTAGAAAAGCATGCCGACTTTCTCCGTGACTTCCGGGGCGACACCATTCACCCTTCGACGCTGGAAGTTATGTACGAGCTGGGTGTTCTGGAGCGTCTTCTGACCTTGCCCCACCAGAAAGTGACGCAGATCAACGGTCAGTTCGGCGACCTGACTCTGACAGTGGCAGATTTCGCTCATCTGCGATCTCACTGCCGCTTCATTGCCTTCATGCCGCAATGGGACTTTTTGAACTTTCTCGCTGAAGAGGCTGCGCGGTATTCGACATTTCAACTGCTGAGGCAAGCTGAGGTGACAAGCCTTGTCGAGGAATCGGGCTCCGTAGTGGGACTCCTGGCGAACACTTCAGGTGGCCCGCTTGAGGTGCGCGCCGATCTTGTCGTGGGAGCCGATGGGCGGCATTCGATCGTTCGTACGAAGGCCGGCCTCTCGATCGAAGAATTCGGCGCACCCATGGATGTCTTGTGGTTCCGTCTTTCCAGACGGGGAAGCGATCCCGGAGATCCCGTAGGTCGATTCGACGCCGGCCGGATCTTCATCATGCTGAACAGGGGAGATTATTGGCAGTGCGGCTTTGTGATTCAGAAGGGGTCGCGAGATCGACTTCAAGAACAAGGGCTGCCGGCGTTTCGTGATGCCGTCGTACAACTTGCGCCGTTCATAGCCGACCGTATCGGCGAACTCCACGACTGGGAGCCGATCAAGCTATTGACGGTTCAGGTCGATCGGTTGCGTCAGTGGTATCGTCATGGTCTCATCTGTATCGGCGATGCCGCGCACGCGATGTCTCCTATCGGTGGTGTCGGGATCAATCTGGCCATCCAGGATGCGGTTGCGACAGCGAATCTCTTGGCTGGTCCTCTGCGCAACCGCGGGCTTAAGACCGAAGATTTGCAACGGGTCCAGCAGAGGCGCGAGTGGCCTGCCCGCATGACGCAACGAGTGCAACTCCTGATTCAGAATCGAGTCATCAGGCGCACACTCACCGATAGGGACAAATTCTCCCCGCCATTCGCGATCCGGCTGCTGGCGTTGTTTCCGTTGCTCAGCCGGATTCCCGCCCGGATGATCGGACTCGGGTTCCGGCCGGAGCATGTGTCTGCACAAGCCAGATAGACCAGAAAGACGAAATTAACCAGAGCAACCACGCGATTCTTATGCCATAGCAGTTTGCGTCTTTTTGGAGAATTCTCCGTCTATAAAAGTGAGGGGAGGCATGGTGCCTTCCCATTCACTCGAAAGGAGAATCTCATGAGACCTCATATCTCTCTCGATGTGCGCAACGTGCCGGCTTCGGTCGAGTTCTATCGGAAGGTCTTCGGCGTGGCGCCGCAGAAACAAACGACGGATTATGCCAAGTTTGATCTCATCGCGCCGGCGCTGAACTTTGCGCTTGTGTCGTCCACCGGCGCGGAGAGGGCGGTAAATCATCTCGGCATTGAAGTCGAATCTGCCGATGACATCGCAAGCTGGAAACAGCGGCTACAGGAACAGGGCATTCTCGAAAAGGTTGAAGAGGATCTCGCCTGCTGCTTTGCGCGACAAGACAAACTTTGGTTTACCGATCCGGATGGCAATCCTTGGGAGGTCTTTACGGTCCATAAGCAGCTGGCTGTTACAGGGACGTTGAAGAACACGGGTTGCTGCGCGGCATGATACCGGAAAAGTCTCGATCGTGATCGGAAGATTAAGGCTGAGGTCGAGGCGGTGCAGGAGGACCCATTTGAGCATCTTTGGGTACGGGAGTACACTTGGAGTCGATCGGCTATGAATGATCCACACGAAATATGGCGTGATGTGCACCAGGGGCTGCGAGCCTTCATCGCGAAGCGTGTGGCCGATGAGGCGGCAGCGGAAGATCTCTCGCAGGAGGTCTTCGTGCGGATGCAGAGAGGGCTTAGCAGCCTCAAGGACAAAAGCCGGCTGCTGCCGTGGCTCTATCGGATTGCGCGGCATGCGATCATCGATTACTACCGTGTGCGGGAGCGGCAACATGAGAAGCCGGTCGGCCTTGTAAGCGATCTTGAAACGTTGTTTCCTGTCTCACTCCCAGTGGAGTCGTCTGAGGGGTCCGGCCAACTCGGTATCGAGTTGGCCGGCTGTCTCCGCCCCATGATCGAGCGGTTGTCCGGGGATTACCGGCAGGCGATCACTCTTGTCGATCTTGAAGGCCTGGCTCAGCATGAAGCGGCGGCCCGACTCGGTCTCTCTGTTTCGGGGATGAAGTCACGTGTTCAGCGTGGGCGGCGTCAATTGCGGGACATGCTGGAGGCTTGTTGTGTGATTGCACTCGATCGGCGAGGCGGAGTGGCAGATTACGAGCTGCGGGGTCAGCGAAACGATTTGTGCGGGGGCAGCCCCCGTTGTTCCTAGCTCGATGCTGACAGCGTCAGTCAGCATCGTAAGGGTGGACTGGCACGTCTAGCGCGTCATGTTGCGAGGAAGATTATTGAATGGAATCTTCCGACGAATTGACGAAGGCTTTTCGGTAGGTCGTCACTTTCTACATTACTCTCAGGGTCGAATAGATAGTCGCGTGAGGGAGCAACATTCTGTCCTTTTGCCTTCCGATAGGCTTCGTGGCCTTCACTGGTCACTCGTTCAGTCTCCGTGAGGACTCATCAGTCGTCTCATAGCCTGAGGTGGTCAAGACACAGGTGAAGGTCAGCAGCGAAGCGAGCGGGATCGATAGACGCATGAGCGCATTGTATCGATTGTACCGTAGCCTGCAAGACAACCAGCTGGTTGTTCTGGTTTGTTTGGTTTATCTGGTTTGTCTGGTTTTTTGGTTGACG
>CAZVEZ010000257.1:0-3920 GCA_964626135.1 uncultured Nitrospira sp. | reverse complement strand
GCAGCCCGAAAAATACCCCCTTTGGCGCTTGACAGAGAAGACAGTTGCTGACCCCATTTCTACATCGGTGTGTAATGCAGACAGAAATCAATAGATTCGGCTCTTCTTCGGATTGGCCTAAACATTGTTCCGGGCATGAATATGTCCATTGAAGACGAACTGTTCGGGATCGATGAGGCTTTAGCCAAGCTTGAGTTGGGGATCATCGATGACGGCGTGCTTGCATCACATCTGAAGACCCGTGACGATGCGACTTTCAAAAGGCTCCGCATCGAAGCCAAGATGATCTTGGATCAGGCTCTTGGCATTGCGAACTCTTTTTCACTAAACCTTCACTTTTCACCCATTGGCACCTCCTCATTATCATCAGTTCAGGAATGCCGAGCCATAATTCAGGGTGCAGTGAACCATCTCCGCCGAGGCGCTATGACGTCGGTGTCACAATCGCCACTATCTAGAACGCCGTTTGTTGATCTGTCTCGCATCGCTGCTCTGCGAGCTGCGAAGTCTCAGCAGTGGGATTTGACGCGATTGATTAGACTTTGCGAAGAATTGAATATTGCCTACGTGAACGATTGTTTTATGTCGGTGACAATGATCTTAAGAGCGTTGCTCGATCACGTGCCACCATTGCTTGGTAAGGAGACTTTTGAGGGCGTCACGAATAACTATGCTGGCCCCAATTCGTTCAAGAAGTCGATGCAAAACCTACAGAACTCGCTACGGAACATCGCGGATGCCCACCTCCATATTCCTATTAGACAGAAGGAAGTCCTTCCATCAGGGCAGCAGGTAGACTTTCACAGAGACCTCGATGTATTGCTCGGTGAGATCATTAGGACATGGAAGTGAAATGCCGACTAACCGTTCGCGGCAGGGGATGCAGGTGTTAGCCAACTGAATGATGGCGCGTCGTCGCAGGATTTCGGCTAGAGAGCTCCAGCGGGCTACTGTGTCTGCTGGTCCTGGCGCCAGTTCCGAGGATATTGCTAAGCACTACATATCTCCCGTGCTTGCGAAACACTTTGGATCTGTCACGGAATCCCAATTCCTGCGAGTTCTGCAACAATCGGCACAGAGCCTTGCTGATGCGATGCCGACCGTGTGTGCGCCACCGACAGCACAAGACATCGAGACCGTATCGTTCACACAGAGGGTTCTAAAGAGAGCAAAGCTGGTTTCTGGATGGCTGGCTATTTTCTTGATGTGCTTAGGTTCCGGCCTTCTATTTTGGGGACATAACGAAGGTGGTTGGTTGGGGTTCCTCGTACCATTCCTCGGCCCTGGATTGTTTGCCTACATCCTTGGTTCAAGTATAGGTGAGAGCATATTCATGCGCGGACAGCGCTTCCACAGTGCCGTTCGCAGTGCGGCAAAAGCCCTGTGCTATGAAAGACCAAAAAGAGACTACTGGCGGCAACTGAGCTGGAGGGACCTTGAGCTTCGAGTTACAGCCCTTTTCGGCAGACTTGGGTACAGGGCATATGCGACCCCCGGCTCTGGTGACAAGGGCGTCGATGTGATTGCCGAGTCTAAGAGCGAGAAGATTGTTATTCAATGCAAACAGTACGCTAAGCCTGCCCAAAGAAATCTCGTTAGCGAATTGCTGGGTGTCAAAATCGCAGAGAAGGCTACGCGAGCCATTCTTATCTGTACAGGAGGATTCACTCGTGACGCGGAGGAGTACGCTGCGCACAATGGCGTGGAGCTCTGGGATGTTGAAGATCTGGCACGTGCTGCAGAAGGATAGTCGGCTAAGCCAGCAGGCGTTCCCCGTCTGTGAAGACGAGCAAATCTATCGCAGCTATTTGCGCGCATGATGTCAAGCAACGGGGTTGCAGGGACTCACTCTCATGAAGTACGTAAATGAATTTCGCGATCGAGAGGTGGCTGCGGCGTTGGTGGAGCGGATCAAGCAGCCGGTGCGTCGGCCTTGGACGATCATGGAGGTCTGTGGAGGCCAAACTCATTCGATCGTGCGGTTCGGGCTCGATAGCCTGTTGCCGATAAACCTCACGCTGGTTCATGGGTGAGTGCGGAATAGATCAGTGAGGCGGAAGGCAGGCAATCGCGTCGGTGCATAACAAAGTGTGCGCACGTGCTTGTATTGCCGGATGAGGATGTCCTTGGTCAGCACCGTCGCATCCTCTTCTCTGGCGGTCGTGACAATGATTGATCAGCCGTGCGGACGCGAGGGGACAGCTTCTTCGGGTTCATCTGCCACCAGAGCCACACATGCGTATCCAGGACGTACTTCATCGGCAGACGTTCCACTCGGCTTCGCCGAGAGGAGATACAATATCATCTTCGAAAACCAGAGCGTCCGCCAACCTCCCCGGTGCCGTGCGCTTTTCGGCAAAGGGAACAATTTCGGCAAGCGGCTTGCCTCGTTTTGTGACCACGACCGGCTCTCGTGTTTCCGCGACTTCTCCCAATACTTTGAACACGTGCGCCCTAAAATCCGTCAACGGCATGGTTTTCATGCGACGGCACCTCCCTTCCATGTCTCGTTTCCACTGGCAATCTTGTGTAGTCATTTGTAATGGTCATGTGTAATGGTCATGTCAAGCAACAGACCCAAATGGTAGAGGTGCAACCTGTTTCTATTACGCTGCTGGAGGTTTATAAGACTGGAAGTAGAGTAAACTCTCTCCTCATCGTGGGACTGTTGTGGAGCAACGGGGATCACGGTTATGAAGTACGTGGATGAATTTCGCAATCGCGCCGTGGCGCTGGCGCTGGCGGAGCAGATCAGGAAGATCGCACGTCGGCCTTGGACGATTATGGAGGTCTGTGGGGGCCAGACCCATTCGATTGTGCGGTTCGGACTGGACAGTCTGTTGCCAAAGGACCTCACCTTAGTTCATGGGCCAGGCTGTCCGGTTTGTGTCACATCGGTGTCGTTGATTGATAAGGCGGTTTGCCTCGCGTCTTTGCCGGGGGTGGTCTTCTGCTCGTTCGGCGACATGCTGCGCGTGCCTGGCTCCCATGGTGACTTGTTTGGAGTGAAGGCGGCAGGTGGTGATGTCCGGATCGTCTATTCGCCACTGGATGCGCTTGAGCTGGCCCGCAAAAATCCTGATCGCGAGGTCGTCTGTTTTGCAGTGGGATTCGAGACCACCGCCCCCGCATGGGCCATGGCGGTCGCGCAGGCGAAGCAGGCGGGGATCACGAATTTCAGTCTACTGATCGCCCATGTGTTGGTGCCACCGGCGATGGAGGCCATCCTGTCGTCGCCTCAGAATCGAATCCAAGGGTTTCTCGCCGCAGGCCATGTCTGCACCGTGATGGGCTATGAGGAGTATGAAACTCTCGCGCAGCGGTATCGAGTCCCCATCGTCGTGACTGGGTTTGAACCACTCGATGTGCTCGAGGGCGTCGCGATGTTGGTCAGCCAGTTGGAAGAGGGACGGGTCGAGGTCGAGAACCAGTATGTACGATCGGTCAGCCGGGAGGGGAACCGACCAGCGAGGAGCATCGTCGACGACGTCTTTGAACCGGTGTCGCGGGCCTGGCGCGGCATCGGCGAAATTCCAGCAAGCGGTCTGCGCCTCAAGTATGCCTATAGTGCCCACGACGCCGAGCTAAAGTTTCAGCGGGAACTTGCGCAGCTCGCTGAAGGGAAAGAGGATCCGGAGTGCCAGAGCGGGCTGGTTCTGCAGGGGTTGCTCAAGCCGATGGACTGTCCGGCCTTCGGGACCCGTTGCACACCGGAGCAACCATTGGGCGCGCCGATGGTATCAAGCGAAGGAGCCTGCGCCGCGTATTATCGGTACCGCACACATGGCACAGCCAGAGCCTAGATGCTGAGCGCAAAGGAATGACTTTGAAAAACAACAAGTCCTTTGAGCCGGCCTGTCCCTTACCGATCTCAACAAAGAACACCGTGCAGCTTGCGCACGGTGGGGGCGGTCGGCTGA
>CAZVEZ010000256.1:0-3924 GCA_964626135.1 uncultured Nitrospira sp. | reverse complement strand
CCGTGTTGATTCGGATTTCATCTCCGCGCCTTCACCACGTATCTGCTTCATAGGCCTCGAAGGCGCCTTGAACAGCACCAGCACCGATTCGACCTCGCCACTGCTCGAGACAAGCGGGAACGCCTGATGCATCCCGCAGGCCGTACCATCCCCTCGCGAAGAACAGGCCACGGACAGGACATCGGACGATTCGTACATCTTCGTCGCCGGACAGACGCCACAGGGATCACTCCGGTGCGCAAAGGCCTCATAGCACTTCGCCGAATGGCCGGGCAGCTGGGATGCATACGTAGACCAGGCGGATTCATTTGCATAGATCACGTTGAACTCGCGGTCCAACACCGCCACTCGCTCAGAGAACCCACCGGCTAACTGCGTGATGGCTTCCAGTCGAGCGGCAAGGATAGGATCGGTAAACGGGTGGACTCTGGACGATAGTTTTTGAGATCCGGCCATCTCACACCTTTCACACACACACACGAAGGCTCATTGGGTTTCCCCATTCAAGGCCAGGCCTAAGAGACGCCGGACGGCTCCTTTGAGCTCATTGAGGCGAACCGGCTTGTCGAAGTAGGCCTCAACGCCGATGGCTAACACATCGGCTTTTGTCCGAGGATCTCCAAATGAGGTCATCACCACCATCGGCACACCCGGAGCAAATGTCCTGAGCCTGACGATGTAGTCCAATCCTCCGGCCGGCATTCGAAGATCCGTGAGGATCAGCGCAGGGCGAGCATCAAGCACCGAACGTAGCGCTTCATCTCCATCAGCCGCTTCCCGGATGGACAGTCCAAGATCGACCAGCCCATCGCAGAGGAGACTCCGCATCTCATGATCGTCCTCGGCAACGAGCACGACTGCCGGTTTCCTCCCCTGTGGCATCCTCGCCCCCTCGCATCCGGCTCTCTTCGACTCTGGCGAAACACAATGCACAACCCATGCAAACCAGCCCCTCCTTGCCGGCGGGACATGCCGCATACCGCAACTGAGCAAACTTACATGAGATTTCTATGAAATGAGCAGAACTGAGAAGATACAGACGCCGAAGCCTGATGATTATTGCAACAGATGCCACCGCGCGTCTGTCGCAGATAGCGACAGACGTGCATCGGACCGGCACTCGAACATCTGAGAGCAGACTGGCATCGGTTAGGAGATCGCTGCAGTCTGGGGCTGGTCAACGGGGAGCCTGATCCAAACCGTCGTCCCTTTACCGACAGTACTGTCCACATCGATGGTCCCGTCATGTTCCTCGATGATACCTTTCACAACCGTGAGGCCGAGGCCGGTTCCTTTCCCAAAATCCTTTGTCGTGAAAAAAGGCTCGAACATCTTGGCGCAAATCTCCTCCGGCATCCCGTGGCCGGTATCGGACAGGCCGAGGCAGACGTGGCTGCCCTCACGAGCGAGACTGAGCGTGAGCCGCCCCCCCTCCGGCATGGCATGGATACTGTTCATCACGAGATTGATGAGCACTTGAACGATCTGGTCCCGATCGGCACGGATAGGAGGCAAGGACGATTCAATCGTCTTGTCGACCATGATGCGGCTATGGGCGAACCGTTCCTGAAACAGCTCCAGGCTGTCGTCCACGATCTCTCCGAAATCGACGGCCCGCCATTCCGGCTTCTTCCGCCTGGCAAAGGCCAGGAGTTGGTTCATCACCTTGGTGATTCGCTCGACCTGCGTGATGATTGTCAGCAGGCCCTTCTTCATCCCTTCATGCTCGGCGCGTTGGAGCATATACTCCGCGCGCCCGAGGATGACGTTCATCGGCGTGCCGATTTCATGCGCCATACCGGAGGCGAGTGTCCCGAGTTCCGCAATCTGCTCGGTCTTGCGGAGTTGTTCCTTTATGTGCTTGAGATCCGTGATATCGAGACCGGCTGCCACAATGTAATCGACCTTGCCATTGGGACCCGTGAGCACCGTATTCGACCAGGAAATGCGTCTCAGACCCCCATCCTTCCCCTTCCAGGAATTTTCATAATCGCTGCGCGGCTCGCCGCCCCTGAGCCGCTCGAACACCGCCCTCACTCCACCGACTTCATCGGGAATCACGAACAGATCCCATACATATCGACCCATCACCTCTTCAGAGGAGTAGCCGGTCGTCTGTTCACAGGCGCGATTGAATCGCAGAATCCGCCCCTCCCGATCCAACACGACCACGAGGGCCCCGGCGGTCTCCAGCACAGCGTCGATGAAGTCCCGCTCTTTCTGAAGCTTCTGTTCTGTCCGTTTTCGTTCACTGATATCTACGACCGACGCCAAGACCCGCCTGCCACCCGGAGTCTGGATCGGATTCAAGCCGATCTCCAACGGAAACTCTGTCCCACCTTTTCGAAGGCCATACAGATCCCGTCCTTTTCCCATGGCACGCGACTCGGAATGGGCAATAAATTCGGCCCGATCGCCGGCATGATGTGATCGCATACGTTGTGGCACGAGCATTTCAACAGACTGCCCGATCAATTCAGTCCGTTCATAACCAAACAATTGTTCAATCTGCTGATTCACCATGAGGATAGCGCCAAGCTCGTCCACCATCAGCATCCCACTCGGGGACGCCTCGACCACAAGGCGAAATTGCTCCTCTGCGGACTTACGTTCGGTGAGATCGCGGATGATCACCGCAAGACCGGCCGGTTTCCCATCATTCTCTTTCACCGAAAACATGGTGATGGACACGGGAACCTGGGTGCCATTCTTCCGGAGATAGTCGATTTCATATTCGCCCGGCTCGCCGGTCTGAAGGACTTGAGCCACCATATGATCCCGCTGTTTTCTGTGCTGTTCGGGGATCAAGTCCCGCCCATTCATCCTGAGCAGCTCTTCTCTCGAGAAACCAGTCAGTTCCAAAAACGCCCGATTAATGAGGAGGATGGTCCCATCGGTTGCGGCATAGCCGATCGCATCCTTCGATGCTTCGACAATTTTTTCAAAAAATGTCTTCACAATGTTCCTGAGTCCGGCCTGAGCGAGAATTGGGCGTCGACAAACCCTGCTAGACGATCAGAAGGAACAGGGTCACTCTCCGGGCTGTGCCTTGCCTTCGATTTCTGCAAGTTTACGATACAGGGTTTTACGGTCGATCCCAAGGGCGTGGGCAGCCTGGTATTTGTTCCCGCCTGTCTTCTCGAGAATCTTGCGAATGTACTCTTTCTCCACTGTATCCAGCGACAGAGTCCGTTCTGCAGCATCGTCAAGCACGCGTCGGTCGCCACTGGCCCCCTGAATCGTTGAGGGGAAATCGTCAGGAACGATTTGCTCGGTCCGGCTGAGCGTGACTGCCCGCTCGATGACATTTTCCAACTCACGTACGTTGCCAGGCCAGGCATAATCCATCAACATCGTCAATGCTGACTCGCTCACACTCTGTATCTGTTTCCCGCGAGACTCCGCACACTTCTTCATGAACCCGTTCACGAGCAGTGGAATATCTTCGCGGCGCTCACGCAGGGGAGGAAGGCTCAGTTCGATGACATTGAGCCGGTAATACAAGTCTTCCCGGAAATGCTTCGCCTTGACTTCTTCCGTCAAGTTGAGATTCGTCGCCGCAATAATGCGCACATCGACGGCGATCGGTTTGTTGGCTCCCACGCGGCGAATTTCTTTCTCCTGGATCGCGCGCAAAATCTTAGCCTGCAGCATCAACGGCAGTTCACTGATCTCGTCAAGAAACAACGTGCCCTTCTGCGCCTCTTCGAAGAGGCCCCGCTTATCGACCTTCGCATCCGTAAAGGCGCCCCGCATATGGCCGAACAGTTCGCTTTCGAGCAGCTGTTCGGGAATGGCGGCGCAATTGACGGGGATAAACGGCGCATCCCGACGATCGCTATTATAATGGATGGCCTTGGCTACCAACTCCTTGCCGGTTCCGCTTTCGCCGGTGATCAAGAGATTCGTCGGACTGTCGGCCAC
>CAZVEZ010000255.1:2494-3927 GCA_964626135.1 uncultured Nitrospira sp. | reverse complement strand
TCCTTCCCTATTTGTCATTCAAGGGTGGCCTGGTCAATCCTCTAGTGCGCGCGTCGAACGAGCACATTCCCATCGTGCGCGTTCTGCTCATTACCTCTCAGGGATGAGGGCTGATTGATCTCCCACTGCGCGTGTCCAACGAGGGCCTTCCCAGGCCGCGCGTTGCACGAGCAAGGGAGATCAGCAGCCTCCATCCCCTTCCCCTCTTGACGCATTGTTCTAGTGAGGACTATTCTTTCCCTATGGAACTGCCGGATCTCAAGGACGATCCCTATCTGAAACTATTGCGACCGCTCGTGGAAGCCTATCTGGCCTTCGAGTTGATCGCTAGCCGTCATATCAAGTCCTTACGCCTAACGCCCTCACAGTTCGATGTGATCGCGACATTGGGAGATACGGACGGTATGACCTGTTCAGAGCTCTCGGCCTATACGCTCGTCACGAAAGGCACGCTCACCGGGGTCCTCGATCGCCTTGTCTACAAAGGTCTGATCCGGCGGGATGCAATAAAAAGAGATCGCCGTTGCACCAAGATCTCGTTAACCGCAAAAGGCGATGCGCTCTTTCGAAAAACATTTGCGGCCCACTTGGCCTTTCTTCGTCCATTCTTTGCACAGGCTTTGAGTCCCGAAGAAGTAGAGAAGACTCGCGGGCTACTCCTGCGTCTGCGCGATAGTTTCCGGCAAGAAGGTTGAGGCGACCCGACCTATGCGGTTGACCATCCTCGGCTCCGGCACGAACATCCACCCGACACGAGCGGCCTCGGGCTATCTCGTCCGCACCGACCACACATTGTTGTTGGATTTTGGCCCGCGCACGTTGGTCAATCTTATGAAAACCGGCGTGAACCGGCATCGGATCACCCACATTCTCTTCTCCCATTACCACGCCGATCACTTCTCCGACTTCATCACCTATTTCTTCGATGCAATGATCTTTACCAAGTACCAAGGAGGAACACGGCCACCGCTGACCGTGATCGGTCCCCGCGGCACGAAGCGATTCTTTCGGACCCTCTTCGCCACGCTGCCCGGCTTCACACACGCGCCATTCGCGGTTCACTTCAAGGAAGTGTCGGATCGGGCCTTTGCGATCGGGAAGACGACCGTAATCCCTCGATCTGTCACCCACACCGAGGACCTCCATTGCCTGGGGTATCGAATCGAATATGGCGGACGTGCGCTGGCCTATTCAGGCGATTCGCAATACTGCGACAGCCTCGTACGCCTCTGTGGAGACGTCGATCTTGCGGTGTTGGACTGCTCCTTCCCGGCGAGCCGGCCCAACCCGGTCCATCTGCATGCCGGGCAATGCGGACAGGTAGCACGAGAAGCCGGAGTCGGCCGGCTCGTGCTGTCGCATTTCTATCCGGTTACCGAACGATACAATGTACGGGAACAGGCCGGGGAGGCTTTCGGAGGAACGATTGTGGT
>CAZVEZ010000255.1:0-2394 GCA_964626135.1 uncultured Nitrospira sp. | reverse complement strand
AGCCCGCCTTCGCGGTTATCGCACCCCAGGATCTCGATAAATTTCGTCAGGCGGGCTTTCTTGAGAGGGTCGTCAAGTTTGGCATAGATGGCCAGGAGATTCTTGATCATGCGCGAGAGAATCGCGCGCACCGGACTTTCTTGAAGATATTTCTCGTCGAATCCATAACCGGCTTCCGTAAGGAACCGCTGGCAATTTTTCTCGGTCAGCAATGCCCCCCCGTTGAAGCAATCGACAAACACCTTGTAGCGGTCTGATTCGTACTTCACTAAGAAATGGCCCGGCATTCCGATCCCGTGAACCGGAAGACCCAGTCGCTTGCCGACAAGGAGATATACGGTCGAGAGGCTGATCGGAATACCCGTTCGCCGGTCGATCACGCAGTTGAGGTAACTATTTTCCAGCTCATAATAATTCTTCGTGTTGCCTTTGAAGCCTTGTTCCGTAAAGAGATATCGGTTCAATGTCTTGATCGTTTCCTCTCCCGAGGCTCGCGGACCGATCCGATCCTGCACCTCCTGGGCCATCTCATCGAGTTGCCGGGTATAGGAGGCGACCGTCAAGGAAGGATAGGCATACCGGGCGATCAGAAACGCGCCGTGTTCCAGATCCATCGAGCCGTCCGGAAGCGCCGCATGCTGCCTCAGCTCATCCTCGAGATCTCCGCCGCGGATTTCCTCGAGCACTGAAACAAGACGGTGAGCCATTTCCGGCTGTTCGATTTCCGCTTCCTGAAGCAGAGGAACTGCAGTAGGACCGATGTCGATGAGTTTCCCGCTGATGGTCCGGACGATCTTTTCGTCCTCATCGGCCAACAGTCGGATCAGGGCCCGGATTTGGCTCTCGTTTATCAGCATGGTGGGACGCTCGAATAGCCCGCTCATCAACCCATCGCCCGCCGGAACACTTTGGCGCTCCCATAGAGACAGAGCGCATCGAAAATCACCATGACGACGACGACCATTCCAACATGAGGAAGCGCCTCGGTCCAGCCGGAAAGAATCAACGGCCGTACTGCGTCGATTGCCCAGGTCATCGGATTGAAGCGCGCCAGGAACCCCATCCACGCAGGCATCCCCGCCAAGGGCACCAACGCCGAGCTCAAGAAGATCATCGGGAGAGACAGGAAGCCCAGGACTGAAAAGAAATCGCCGTGACTCTTCACGGAAAAGGCCATCGCCATGGAAATCGCGGTGAGGCCGACGCCGAAGAGCATCCCGATCATCAAAATCGCGGCAATCCCGAGAAGGCCGGTCGCAGGCTGGACGCCGAACAAAAAGGCCACTCCAATGATCACAAGCACTTGGAGCGAGGTGATCGTCATCACGAAGATAAAACGGCTCAGGATGACGGAGCTACGGTGAATCGGCGTGGTCATCAACCGCTCCAGAAAGCCGTTTTCTTTGTCGAACAGCAGATCGACGCCCCCGGCGAGTCCATTGTTGAGCACCGTCATAATGACGACACCGGCAGTCAGAAAACTGATGTAGTCCGGAGCCTGCGTCACTTGCCCATCGGCAACGCGCTGAAACAGGTTGCCGAAAAAGATCAGCCAGAACAGCATCGGCTGCACCAGCGTGAACAACATGCTGAATTTCTCACGGCTCAGCCGCCTGACCCACCGCATCGTCAAGGCACTGATCTCTTGCCAGTAGTCGCTCATGATGTGAAACGTGATAATGTGAAACGCGGTGTCGGGGCTGCGCGAAACGCGCCGCCATGACACTTCGCATCACGCATATCGCGTCACGTGCCCTCCTTCTGTACGGGGACGTCGTCTTTGATCGATCGTCCCGTATGGGCGATGAACACATCGTCCAATCGCGGCCTGTGGTACTCAATAAACTCCAGTTGGCAATCCAGTCGATTGGCGGATTCGAGAATCGCAGGAAGGGCCTTTTCGGGTGACTCGACCCGGATATCCAGGCCGGTCGGCGTGGCCTTCACAGCTCGCATCGCAGGTTGCCTTGTCAACGCCGACACCAACGTGGGAATCTTGCTCTGGTCCTTCAGGGTTAAGGAGACGATATCGCCGCCCAGCCCGATCTTCAGCTCTGTCGGCGATCCGAGCGTCATAATCTTTCCCTTATCGATGATAGCCAACCGATCGCAGAGCTGGTCCGCCTCATCCAAATAGTTCGTCGTCATCACGATCGTCATACCGCGGGCCTTCAACATCCGCACGTAGTCCCAAATTCGGAGCCGGCTCTGCACATCCAATCCCAACGTCGGCTCGTCAAGAAACAAGATTTTTGGATTCGGCAAAAGCCCGCAGGCAATGTCGAGTTTCCGCTTCATTCCCCCGGAATACGTTTTTGCCGCGCGATCGGCCGGCTCTTCCAGTTCCACGAGCGTCAGCAATTCGGCAATGCGTTTTGCGGCTTCGGCTTTGGG
>CAZVEZ010000254.1:2438-3969 GCA_964626135.1 uncultured Nitrospira sp. | reverse complement strand
CGACAGCCAGCTTGGAAGGCTGGAACTCTACCACTGAGCTACGCCCGCCTAATTTTAGTGCTACATACCGAGCGCTGAGTCCTGGGTTACAACCGTTCATGGTCATGTTACTGCTCAACGCTCAGCACTCACGACTCAACACTTGCCCGCTTTGGTGGGCAGGCAAGGATTCGAACCTTGGAAGCCGATGGCAACAGATTTACAGTCTGCCCCCTTTGGCCACTTGGGTACCTGCCCGAAACCCCCTACATAGTAAAATCTAAGCGCGTACTGATAGTCTTTTTCATTCGCATGATGGAAAAAGAAGAGCAAGCTGGTCCACGCACAGCTCCCCCCTCCTTACAAATTAAGGATGCAAATGGCGGGCTGAGGACACACCCTGTTCAGGAAATGTCGGATTCTATTGATGAAGTATGACGATGTCAAGACCAAAAAATAGAATTATCTTGTTTTTCTTCGGCAAACCCCAATCGTTCAGAACCTAATTCGACACTCCTCCCCTTATCAGAACCTATTCTTTCAGACCCCCCATCCCTGGCCTCTAATTTATGGGCATGAAATCCTGTACGCAATCATTCTGTTTATCGCAATATTTCATAAACTTATGAATATGATTTCCTTTTATCCGCACTGCGCATGTCGTGCAACATTTTGCTCAGAAACAGAAAAAGCCTTCACAGCACGCACCTGGAGGCCTGGAGAAAACTCAACGACATGCTTCATAATGACCGCGGCTTCCTGCTCCGACAAACGTGATGCAGGGGCCAGATACCGCTTTTGAGCCATGGTCCGTTCACCTGGATCTTCCGGCTCGTAATACCCGCGAAGACTGCCTTCTCGATCGGCGATCCTGAGACGATGCACCCATTCATCCTGGCTTTTCCCAGGCTGCTGAATCGATTGCCCCGAACGGCTTGTCAACTCCAACTGATTCCATACGACCCACCCGACAAACACCGCCCATGTTTCGTTGAGAGCTTCCCAGGATTCGCGCTCGCTCAAAAACCGTTCTTCCGTCTCACGGCTTCGCTGCACCACCGGCGTGATCAAGACCGCTCCATAGCGACAGCCCTGCTGCGCTTTTGCAAATGCCAGTACTGTATCCGGCGCAACATCGGGCGAGGCTTCAGCCGCCGTCACCAAGTAGTCAAGATACGCGTGGAATAGTTCGTGATAGAGCGTGGCAATCTCGGTATGGGTCAGTCGCCAGACCGGACGCAACGTAGCTCCGGCTCCATTAAAGGACAGCGCACGATTGAGCACCATCCGATGCTCCCCGGGATGATATTCGGCGGCATAGCTGTGCAAATCGTCGAACTCAAACCGAACGAAGCTCGGTGGAATGGTCTTGAGAAATTTTGTCGGGAGACCCAACGCCTGAGCCTCACCGAGCAACTGACGCCAGACTCGTTCGTCCGACGGCAGAGGCTCCTTCGATATCCCGACATTCGGTGCAAGGAGAAGGCCGCCCACAAGAAAGCCTATCGCGGCCACTCTGCATAACACAGGCATCATCGCCGGCAATCCGTGA
>CAZVEZ010000254.1:0-2338 GCA_964626135.1 uncultured Nitrospira sp. | reverse complement strand
ATCTTACCTTAGTACGATTCTTCAGCGCCCTGCTAATGATCGTCGCGAACATACCAGTCAGACCGCTCACCTTCTTCCACCAAAACCAACTGGTCCAGCAGCGCAGGCGTGACAGGGTCCAGAAAACGGGAGGGTTTCGACAGGAGCATGCCGCTTCCCTTATCGAACACATTGATCGGGTAGGTCAAAAATAGATGCCGCTTCGCTCTCGTCACAGCCACGTAGAACAGCCGCCGCTCCTCTTCCAATTCCTCGTCAGCGACAAACGAATACACAGACGGGAACCTCCCATCCACCACCCAAATCACAAATACACATTGCCACTCCAACCCTTTTGCCGAATGAATCGTCGACAACACCAGCCGTTCGTCATCACGATCCGGCGCATCCACACCCACGGCACTACTATCCGGCGGCTCCAGTGCCAGGTCTGCCAGAAATTCATCGACGGCAAAATACCCTTCGGCAATCGTCTGGAGATGATCCAGATCCCTTATGCGCTTGGGATAGTCGTCATACTGCTCCTTCAGAATCGGCAGATAATACTCATAGGCGTGGCTGATCAGCTGTTCAGGACGCCGGTCCTCTGCCCCGGCGAGACTCTCCAGCGTGTTCGCCAGATTCTTGAGCCCTGCGCTAGAACGCCCGGTTACCTCACGCAAGGCCTGAAAGGGCTTGTCCGACTTGACCAAAGCCGCCAAGAGATCCTGCGCCTTCTTCGGTCCTACCCCTTCCACCAACATGAGCACACGATGCCAGCTGACCGTATCGAGCGGGTTCGCAATCACCCGCACATGGGCAAGCAGATCTTTCACGTGCGCCGTCTCGATAAATTTGACGCCCCCGCGCTTGATGAACGGCAACCCTTTTCGCGAGAGTTCGATTTCCAAGTCAAACGAATGGAAGCTGGATCGAAACAGCACCGCCATCTCGCTTAGCGGTATGCCTTCTTCCCGTAGCTCGAGAATCTTCTGCGCAATAAACCGCGACTGCGTGTGCTCACCCGCTGCTTCCACCAAAGACGGAAGCGGGCCGTCGATCTTTCTGGTGAAGAGACGCTTGGTATACTTTTCTACCGCCTCGTCGATAATGCAATTCGCCAAATTCAGGATCGGCTGCGTGCTGCGGTAGTTTTCTTCCAGCTTGTACATCGTGGTGCCTGGAAAGAGCGCCGGAAACTCCATAATATTTTTGAACGTCGCGCCGCGAAAGCCGTAGATCGACTGACTGTCGTCTCCGACGACCATCACATTGTTGTGCAACGTCGCCAACTGACGAATCACTTCAGCTTGCAACCGGTTCGTGTCCTGGTACTCATCCACGAGGATGTAGCGGTACTGGCGGGAAATCGTCGTGCGGGCCGACTCATCCAGCAACAGCAATTGCCGCAACATCACCAGCAAGTCGTCGTAGTCGAGAAGCTGCTTCTGACGCTTGGCTGCTTGATAGGCCTTCTGCAGCCGGCCCAAGTCCTCTGCATGATCGGCGAAATGACCGAACTCATCGAGGATGATCTCGTCGAGACTGCGGAGCGTATTCGCGCTCTTGCTGACCATCTCCATAATCGTCCCTTTGCGGGGAAAGCGCTTATCCTTTTCATTGAGCCCCAGCTGCGAGCGCACCAACGCAATGAGATCTTCCGCATCGCCTCGATCCAGAATCGTAAAGCCCGGCTCCACCCCGATCGATCGGCCATAGCGCCGCAGCAAGAGATTCGCAACGGAATGAAATGTGCCGCCGCATACCCGCTGGCTCCTGGCGCCGATCAATTCACCGACCCGCTGCAACATCTCCTGCGACGACTTGCGCGTAAACGTGAGCAGCAAAATGTTCGAGGGATCGACGCCGGAATCGATCAGATAGGCCACACGATAGACCAGCGTCCGCGTCTTGCCGCTGCCGGCGCCGGCAATCACCAGCGAAGGCCCCTCCCCCGCCGTCACCGCCGCCAGCTGTTGCGCATTCAATGCGGCGCGATAGTCGATGGAGAGCTTGCGCGGCACAGCCTCGTCGTCAGACCGTTTCAGCACATACATCTTTGTGTCTCGTTCCATAGAATTTCCAGAAACAGCTAGACGATATCACACACAAGCAGGCTGCGCTGTATAACATTACAGACGAGGAGGTTTCAACGAAGAGACAGATGAACCCATCGGAAAATGCGGGCAGTGGGCCAATGTGACATGCGCCGACCTTGCGGCTGCCTAACCCGCATTATTCATGAGCACTGCTGCTGCCATCGCGGATTCGCTGCTATGACGCGTCTTCCGCTGGCAGGCCCGTCTCGCAACGCGACTGCGCGATTTCGCGACGAATCGTCATGCATAAAGCGGGCTAA
>CAZVEZ010000253.1:0-3979 GCA_964626135.1 uncultured Nitrospira sp. | reverse complement strand
CGCCGTCAGCCCGAAAAGTCGCTGCTCTACCAGGTGTTACCTAGCAGATTATCCTGACCGGAATACCCCTGTTATTCCAACATTCTCCTGACTACCCTCAGAATCTTGTCGCATAGTTCTGACCATCTGCTAACAGTCCCGTCGCTTCTTTATTGAGCAAATTGTTCAGGTGATAACAAAGACGAGGGAGAGTGGTCCCCTGGGTGTGTCGAGCACCCGAGGACCCGGACATCAGCGATGATCGTGCGTGCGAATGTCTTGGTGGCGGAATTAGCAGCCCGGGGCCGCGGTTTCAAGGGGATTCGACCATCGTGCCCCAATCACTGCGGTCGGTCTGTTTGGGGACATGGCTGGGTAAGGCGTTATTTTGACGGTTACCCTGAAGGAATTGAGCTCCAGCGGTTTCGTTGCCCCGGTTGCCATGCGGTTATAACCCTGCGTCCTTTGGGCTTTTGGTCACGATTTCAAGCATCCATCAACTTCGTCTTTGAAGCACTCAGCCGCCGCCTGACCCATCGTCTTTGGCCACCAGGCGTGACGAGGCAACGCGGCGGGCATTGGCTCCGCCGTCTGATCGCCAAAGTGAAGATGGATTTTTCCGGACAGGATCCACTCGTCTGCCTTCGCAACATGTACGAACGAAACATTGCATTTTTAGTGTGAAATATTGCGGAAGCTGCATGATTTTTGATGACCCCACCGAAGACTGTCGCTTCGCTCCGTAGCATGGTCGGCTAGATCCTCTCCTTTGTTTCAAATCATCATTGGGAGGACAGAGGATGCTCACAGAAGAATTAGCTCTAGAGATTGCAACGTTTCGATTCGGAATCATCTCCGAGTTTGTGACCGGGGTGCGACTTGCTTACGGCGAGAGGGAGAGGCTACTTCGTCAAAAGACCGAACGCAGCTACCAGATTCCCGGTTCCACTCGAACCACCATCAGTCGTGCCGCGATCATGGGCTGGATCGGTGCATACAAGGCTGCTGGCAACCGACTGGACGGACTGAGGCCTAAGCGTCGCAGTGATATTGGCGGCTACCGCAACCTGGATCAGACGCTTCGCACTTCGATTCGTGAACTTAAACAGGAAAACCCCACCTACACTTTGCCAACCATTCTAAACAAGCTTAAGCATCAGCGCTTGATCACCCCCGACGAGCGGATCAACCTGTCGACCTTGTACCGATTTATCCGTCAGGAAAAGCTCAACGAAGCTCCGGCTGAAGATGGGAAAGATCGTCGGCGATTTGAGGCAGCCTATCCAAACGAAATTTGGCAGTGCGACGTCATGCATGGGCCACTTGTCCGGGAAGTGGCTGATGGCCCTCAAAGGAAGGCGTATTTATGTGCGATCATGGACGATCACTCGCGTCTCATAGTGGCGGCACGATTTTATCTCAACGAAACTTTTGCGAGTCTGAAAGAGTGCCTGCAGTCGGGGATTGAGCGCCGTGGTATTCCTCAGCGTTTCTATGTCGACAACGGCAGCTGCTACCGGTCGACCAACCTTGAGCAGATTTTGGCTGGCCTGGGGATTGCCCTGACGCATTCGAGGCCATATACGCCGCAGGGTCGCGGCAAGATTGAACGGTGGTTTCGTAGTATCAGAGATTCGTTCTTGCCCCTCCACGGCGAGGACGGACAACTTCTCGGGGCTTTGAACGAGCGCCTCGGGTCGTGGGTCGATACCTATAATGGCACGGTGCATAGCGTCACCAAAGCAACACCATACGAGCGCTTCAAGGCCAACCTGTCGTGTGTGAGACCTGCACCCGGTGATCTTTTGAGTCACTTTCGCCTGACGGAGCTGAGAAAAGTCAAAAAAGATCGCTCCATTCAACTTATGGGCCAGCTGTTTGAGGCGCCGGTCCGCTTGATCGACAAGTCAGTGGAACTGCGATTTCATCCGGAAACTCCCTTGGAAGTGGAGATATTTCACGAGGGACTTTCCTACGGCCAGGCCGTGTTTTTGGATAGTCGCCTCAACAGCCGATTGGGCCGCGATTTTGGAGATAAGCAAGAGCTGAAGACGGTGTCGTCAGATTTTCTCGAATCACCAACCGAGAAACTACCGCGCAGTGGCGAACTATTCGGCCATTCAGCAGCGCCGGAGTCCCGGGGTGAGGTAGCGCCATTATGAGTCTCACATATCGGTCGTATTTTGGGCTTAAGTCCGATCCCTTCTCAACGGACGTGCCGACAAAGGATCTGCTCCGGCTTCCTGGCATGATCGGTGTCAAAGACCGGATGGAGTATGTGATCAATCTTGGCGGCGTTCTGGTGATTACGGGCGAGGTCGGCGCGGGAAAGTCGACGTCACTGCGCTGGAGCCTGTCGAACTATCATCCGTCGGAGGTCTACATCATCAATGTGGTGGCCAACAGCGGCTCAATTACTGAGCTTTTGCGTCAGATCTGCTGGGGTCTGGAACTGATTCCCAAGACAATCAGTAAGTCGCGTCTATTTGCTGACGCGCAGTCGGCCGTGCGCTCATTGGCTGTCAGTAAGAAACAGAAGGTCTCGCTTATTATTGACGAGGCCAACCTACTGCGCCCCGAAGTCCTGACGGAGCTTCATACTCTTTTGCACTTTGACCACGATTCCAAGGCACTTTTGTCACTGGTCTTGTGCGGGCAATCAACACTTCTGGACCGGCTGGCATACCGTGGCGCCGCACCTTTGGCCTCACGTGTGATTGCTAAGGCGCACCTGGAAACGCTCTCGCAGGCGCAGATGGAGGACTACATCGATCATCACGTCAAGATTTCAGGCGGCAAAAAGGGGCTTTTTGACAGCCCCTCCATCACGGCGATCCATCAAGGATCTGGCGGCGTACTGCGTCGGGCCAACGCTTTGGCTCGTGGTGGGCTTTTGGCGGCAGCTCGTGAACAAAGGGAAACCGTCCATGCAGAGCATATACGAATTGCAGCCAGCGAGCTTATCTAACAGCAGAAAGGGATGCGCCATGCAGCAGAAGGAAAGTGTTTATGTGCTCAGAGAGGCTGATGTCCGCTTAATCGAATGCGTGCTGTCGACGCTGCGCGTCGCCCTCAGCACAATTATTACCGCGCGAACTATCGATCCGGATGAAAAGCAGGCACCAAACTTCGCCGTCAAGAATCTTGATCACATAGTCGATCAGATCGTGTGGGACTATGGACCCGATACCAACGGACTGCCGGACGTCTTCTAGTCCTCATCAGATCAAGCTAACTTGCCACCGCATCTCAATGTAGGATGCGGTGGCATTCTACGTCTGGGCAGAAGATCGTGAAAATTCTTGGTCAGCGGAATGTATGAATTTCTGGTCAGGATAAAATGGTAAATAACACCAAGTCGGACTTTGACATTGACACCGTCGGCCCACAAATAAACAAACTTGTCGGTGATGGTTCTGAATTTCCATTGATCAAAATCAGACTCCCAGGATTTCTTGAGGCTCGTAATGGTGCTTGCGGAAAGACCGCCGGCACCTTCTCCCAGAATACATGTCAGTGCTGATCTGAAATCACTGGTGGACAGTCCTTTGAGGTATAAAATCGGCAACAGCGAATCGACGTTGGCAGACCGGCGCAGGTACGGAGGCAAAATGTTCGACGTAAATTGATGGCCCTCCCGGCGGTCGTCGACGCGGGGGGCGCAAACTTCTACAGTCCCGGCACCGAGTGTGATCGACCTTTTCTTGCCTTTGCCGTTGCGAACGACAAGGGCGCGGCCATCGATGTCCCGGGACTCTTTATGCCGCTCGACGTAGCCGGCAACTTCCACCTGCAGCGCTTCCTGGAGCATTCTCAGGGCTCCTTGCCGAGCCAATTCATCCAGGGATACGATGAACTGTTGGTTTTCTTCACTGTTTGCGGTAACTAAATTCAACATAGCGACATTCCTCCTAAATTGGTCGTTGTGACCATGATGATTGATCGTCATCAGGAGGTTATGTCGCTATGCTACTTTTCTCAACAATCCACAACTTTCTGC
>CAZVEZ010000252.1:0-3987 GCA_964626135.1 uncultured Nitrospira sp. | reverse complement strand
GAGCATCAGCCTCCGGAGCTGAGGGCCACAGGTTCAAATCCTGTCAGGCGCACCACGAACAAATAAGGGGTAAGGGGTGAGGGGTAATCGGTCATGCAGATGGAGAATAACCCAATACCCCTTACGCCTAACCCCTCACACCTCACCTCCCTTTCATACCCGGTGGGCCGTTAGCTCAGTTGGTAGAGCAGCTGACTCTTAATCAGCGGGCCGTAGGTTCGACCCCTACACGGCCCACCAAACCTCGCTTGCGCGTGCCGTTGGCTATTTATCGTTGTATAGTAATTGACGCCAACGGACAAATCCCTCCAGTAGATGCATCCCCCAGTTTCGGTGCACGGATAAGCACCTCCAGTAGGACTTCGTTCTCCAAACCGCACTTCGTGCGACCCGTGTGCTCTTTATAGTTTTATCGTGATCTGACACGTGTGGATAAACGCCTCTCGCCGAACGCGAACGCTTTCCAGAAAAGACTCCCGGTACATTTTCTTTCTTCTGTATGGTCGTTGCTTCCAGAGGCGGATCTGGGTGACGCAACCTCGGACATCTGCATGAGCGCAGGATCGTGAGGGTAGAAAACGAGGTTAGCAAACCAGGTTGTAAAAGAGGTTTCTTAACCGGTTTTCAGGGCATAACAACGGAAGAATACCCACCCCGCCGAAGTGGAAATAGAGCACTAGGCAACAATGACGGTGGGATCTGGGAACAGTTAGGCAGATCTGATCGGCTTGACCGAACTGCTTAAAAAGCTACTCGGCAGTGGAATTCTCTGGACATCGATATTTCTAAGACTTTGACGTACCCCTTCTCCCGTTCCGAAAGGAAATATTTGCGACAAACGGTATCTTGCCGGTTCGAGTTCTGTTAAGGGACCAACACGGTATCTTCGAACCCGTGCGCACCTGCCGTGTCTTCTCACTCGCCTCCACAGGCCGGCCCAATAAACTTCCCGGAGCTGCAAGACGGGCTGAAATACCCACCATTTGGGTCTGCTATATTTGTTACGGGAAGCTAAAGACATACGTTCGAGAGAGCGAGTCATCGATGACTACAGAAGCGCAATCCTTGGATTGAAACCGAGCGCCACAATACGGATTAAAGGCATGTGATGAGCCAGATGGCACCGCCTGCATCTTCAGAAAGCCGCTGGTGGTCTCTCCCGATGGGGGAGCACCTCCTCCTCATCCTGATCTCCTACCGGCGGGTCGTGCTCGGGATCGTGGTTGCTATCCTGTTCTTGTTTGTCCGGGAACGAGTCGCAGAAATGGACGAATGGTTATTTCACGAGTCCCTTCCTGGTGCTCAAGGCCTTGGGTACTACCTTACGGGTCACTATGGGAAGACTGCCGTTGCCTACCGGACCCACCTGCGAGAGGGAGGATGGCGTCAATGGGACATGGGTGATCCAGCATACCGGGCGCTGCTGCAGGGAGACATGGCCACGGCCACTCGTGCGGCAGATGAGGAACTCGAGACTCATCCCGATGCGCCCTCGGCCTTGTTAACACGTGGTGAAGTGGCATTAACACAACGCGACTTCCCAGCGGCCTTACTCCATTTCAGCCACATTCTTGAACATGACGACGCCCAGCCCGACGCACTGCTGTTAACAGCAGTCACGTATACCTACGCCCAGGATCCGAATCAGGCCATCGACACCTTGCAACGACTCTTGCGGGGCAATCGAGTAGGGCTTCGCCTGACAACATTTCTCTGGACACTGGAGACGGTTGACAAGCTGTATGAAAGCACACCAGACGGGCTTCGATGGTGTCTCCTGGCTCACTATTACCGGAATCTCCGGATTTTTGATCCTTCGAATGCCGCCCTTGCTGCCAAGGCCGCGTCTCGGGCCATTGAGTTAGGCGGGCGCCCAGACGATGCCTACGTCACGCTGGGCGTGCTCGAGGAGAAACGTGGCAACAATGATCGCGCCTTGAGCTTCTTTCTGCAGGCGATCGACCTGAATCCCCGCAATGCCGAAGCCTTTCGATGGGCGGCCAACATCTATCGTCATCGTGGCAGCGATCTTCTCAATGAGTATCAGATGTGGAAGGGAGCCGTGGAGGCGAGTCCCAAGGACCAGTTTCACCGAACAAATTTGATTGCGTTTCTCACCGAGCGGTTCGGGGATTATCCGCAGGCTCTTGAGTATGTCCAGGCGGGGTTGAGCGAGCGGCCCCAGAATCAAGAGCTCTTGAGCCAAGCGGCCAAACTCCATTTCAATCTTGGCCGTACCGAGGAAGCGATCGGATATTACCGCCAGTTACTCACGGTTCAACCGAACAATCCTGCCCACTACGAAGCGATCGGGATGGGCCTGGAAACGCTAGACCGGAACGATGAAGCGATCCAGATTTACCAGAAGGCCCTCGCCATTAATCCGGCCCGATCCTATGCTCATCGGGGCCTTGGGAACGTGTACGCGAAACAGAAGCGTGTGCAGGAATCCATCGCCGAACTTGAAACCGCGATCAACTTGGGTGATCACGATCTGACGCTCAAAACCTATCTGTGCCAGCAATACGTCTATACGGGACAGTATCGCGAGGCGGCTACGTGTCTGGAGGAGGTCTTGAAACGAGATCCGAATAACAAGGGGGCTCAGCACCTCTATCCCTATGTGAAGAAGGGTCTAGGGCAGGGCGTCTCATGAGCTGGCGACGCGGGGTGATCCCGTTTTTCCGAAATATCTGGGGGCGCCTAACCGTGCAATATGGCATGGGGGCCGCTGCCTGTGCCCTCGGCATCTGGGCACACTATCAGTATCGCCTCCAGGGCTCCATGTTGTTTCTCATCCTCCCGGTGGTGGGCGTCATCTTGCTCACCTATGAACTCGTGCTCATCGTCAATCAGTTTGCGACGAAGCTGCCACGATGGGATCCCGTCCGATCGTTTTTAGGGCAAACCGAATGGTCCGCTGGATTGCTCGTCCGACTCTTCGTCTACTCCAGTCTTCTGCTCTATGCCAATGGCATGCTAGACACGACACCGCCGGTCTACCGCGCTGCGGAAATCGATTCAGAGGCATGGAACAAAACGGTGAGACTACCGAACGCCTATTCATGGGTGACACTGAGGTATAGAGACGACCCAGACCATCCGATGCGGGTCTTGATCACTGAGCGAGAGAAGGCCCGCCTCTGGGGAGCCCAACCGGTCAGCGTGAAGATCACGCGAGGCATGTTTGACATTCCGACCGTCACGGCGATCGAGCAAGACTGGGGCTGGTATGGAGCGGAAATTCTCAAGCGGGCACCCACAGCCACACTGGTCTGGCAAGCCAAGCTCGTGTTCGAGTTGACGCATGATCGTTGGGCCGAAGGGATCGAAGGCGGCCGGAGGTATCTGCAGCTAAAACCGGAAGATTGGAAAACAGCGAATGATATCGGAGCGCTATTATTTCAAGGACTCCGCTATCGAGATTCGCTGCCGTTCTTCCAACACGCAGTCCAGCAACACCCCTCGTACAGCTCCATGCAGGCATACGGGGCTGCGTTAAATTGGGCCGGCCAGTCAGCTGAGGCAGCGGTGGTGTTGAAGGAGTCCATTCCTCTCGAGCCGAATAATTGGGAAGCGTACTACCATCTGGGTTATGTATACGGTGATATGGGCCAGTTTGAAGAAGCGATTGGATATTTTGAAGAAACCCTGAAGCGGCAACCGTATATGCTCGATGCTCGTGCGATGATTACCAAACACCGAGAAGACATCGCCCAGCGAGACGCCCTAGCCAAATTTCGGAAATCGGCGATTCAGAAGAGCGCACAGGCCCAATAGACCCTCTTGAGAGGCTCTTCTCTCGATGGGGAATCCAGCCTCTGGAAGCAACGACCATACAGACTGATGGCACGCGGGAGGTAATCTTGTGGACTGAAGACACAAGCCAGGATGGACCGTGGTCAGAAACCCTGAGGAGAACCTGGGAACGTGAAGCCGAATTTCTGCGGGTATTGGCGTATTCTCTCGTGCGGGTCAAAAACAAAT
>CAZVEZ010000251.1:0-3994 GCA_964626135.1 uncultured Nitrospira sp. | reverse complement strand
AGACGCAATATCAGCAGCCGTGCCATTCCAAATATCGGAATGAACGGATCCGGTATCACGGCTGTAGGTCCCAATTAGCCACCTCTTACTACCACTATCCGTGTCTGGCTTTTCTTCCCCTTCATCTCGAGCTGCCTTGTTCAAGCGCTTTAGTAAGTCTTCTTCGCTCTCGCCCTGACTATTTAGACCAAACCGCAGCCCGAAAGAGGAGTATCGATACTTATCCTTCCAACCGACTTCTCCTGGACTCGGTTCGATGAAATAGGAGAGCGTAACTCGCAAGGCCACCGGCGTCTCTCCCAGTCCGAGAAGGACATCACGAGGCCAAGGAAGCCTGTGCAGATGCATGTCCTTAGTAGAATAGCCGGAACGGCCCTCTTTTTTGGTGAAAGGCTGAATTTCCGCTTCCGAGATGAGTGTCAGGGAGTTTGCTGCGCACGCAAGCGCCTTGTTGAGTTTCGGGACCCCATAACCGCAAATTCGAAGTAGGCGTCCATACTCGGACTTGGAGTATTCTCCCCTACTATCCGCGTTCAAAAATTGCTGCTTAATTGCAATCGGCCATTCGGCAGAATGTATCATTAATCCCCTAATCGTCTCTGGCCATGCCTCGGGATACCTTGCTTGTATTTGAGCCGCCATCCAGGCAGCTTGCGCAGAGGCCGCGCTGGTAGCATTTATCAAATCGAACTGGCTCCTCGTCGGCTGATAACCGGTTGAAAGCAACGAGAGTTCGTCATGTTCGCTAATGAAACCATCGGGAGCTTGGGCGACATTTCCGCCCTCCATCACGATATCCGGTTTAATAGGCCATTTTACGTCCCAAGCGTGAGAGGTTGAGCTGAAAGGTGATAACTCGCCTGGTTGTGCCAGCGGGGCATGGCCTTGAAGGTTGACGTCCAAAAGCACGGCTTTTTCAGTGTATGCACCCACTGTAAGGGCATTCCATGACTGGCCAGGATCAGAGACGGAATAGTCCAAGTTGCTTAGCGGATAGCCTGACCAAACTTGCTGTTCTACAATGTTTCCTGCTGACACTATTAGAAGTCGCCTATAGTCGTCGTCATAACCGGAGGTAAGCTTATCTATGGCTGCTGACCACGAAGAGGGCCTTCCACGATCGCGACCGTCTTCCGACGTAACGGCCATACAACCGATACGATTGCGGTCAGGTGCCTGGATCTCAGCGCGATACATTCCCTGGATGGTAACATCACCATACAGGTCAGGAGCGTTTGCTCCGCGCGGAGGAAGTATCTTCGCCGACTCAAGGCAATGATTGATCTGGACTGGGTGACTTTGCTGCAATGCCATCGCAAGGTCGCCATAAGCAGCCACTCCGCACATCATAGTGCCGTGGCCCTGATCATCGCTGACGCCCCATCCCGGTTCGACTGTATGACAATCTGCATCGGCAAGGACGGGCTGAAGCAGGACATGCCCGTTGTTGACTCCGGTATCGAGAATACACACAGCCACGGTTGGTTCGGCACTGACCCGCAAACGGGAGCGCAGATCGTTCACCCATTCCGTCTGGTTTCTGTTCTCTAGTTCGATGAAGAAACGAGCGGTTTCCTTAGCACGCCTGAATTCGGCGATATCGGGGTTGGATTCGATCAGGTAGGCAAGTTGCTGACGGGTAGTTCTGCTGAGTAGTACCGTTCTTTCGGGAAAGCGAAGAGACCGCATCTGTACTTCAGAGCCCATCGCATTTGCGGTCTCTCGAAAACGCTCCTCGACATCTTCACCCGTTCCTTGCAGCCAGATTTCACACCAGACCGCCGTCGTTCCTAGTGGCAGCAGGCTCAAGTCATCGCGCCAGAAGGATTCCAGAACCGCGAGCCGCATGTCCTCCACGCTTCGCACAAGCGCAGCGTGTTTTGGATTGCCTTTGCTGGTCTCTTCCTGGGCGTATTTGTTAATCTTCTTCAGGAAACTGTCCTGCTTGCCAGACGGGATGAACACGGTCGCCCGGGTGATCTCCTGCGCCGGATCGCCCTCGGAGAGAACAGTATAGACGTTGAGCAGACGTATTCCCGCACGTCGGTCTTCAAGGCTTTTCGTTACCAGATCGTACCCCGGCGCGCCTTGAAACTCGACATAAACACCATCCTTAGTCGGCATTGAGACAGCCGTACGCGACTCTTCCTGTTCTTTTGCCTTAGCCCAGATGGCTGCCCATTGATTCCTCAACTTCGCGCTGTGCGCTTGGCGATTTCGTTGCGGCCCTTTTTGGGGGCCACCACCTCGGGGAGTAGTAAATTGCTCGATTTGCCCTGACTCTCGCAGAAAAATAAGGGGAAACTCTGTTGCCATGTAATCTTACCTGTTCTTTGACGCCTGATATGCGGATCTTCTCTCTTGAAGCATCTTTTTGAGCAGCGTCGCGGTAACGATTTTCCGATCGGCGAGTATTGTCTCTTTGATTGCATCGTCACAGGCACGGGTAATCTCAGCATGGCTGAGCGATTCGGCCATATTTACCGAGGTCTCCAGCCCCATTTCATTGCTGCGGAACGAGCCTAAGCGGTTAGCGATCAACCGTTCGATTTCCACCTTTTCCGGTAGATGGTAATGCAACACGTCATCGAAGCGCCGGAATAGTGCTTGGTCCAGAATATTTGGATTGTTGGTCACCGCCACGATCAAGCTGTCCGAGGTGTCCCGCTCGATGAACTGAAGAAACGAGTTGAGCACCCTGCGCATCTCACCCACATCATTTTCACGGCTGCGCTCACCGCCGATGGCATCAAACTCGTCAAAAAGGTAAACCCCTCGTCGTTCCTGAATAACATCGAATATTTGGCGCAGCTTGGCGCTTGTCTCGCCCATGAATTTGGTCACGATCTTGTCCAGCAGAATGGTGAAGAGTGGCAGTTCTAACTCTCCAGCCAATACTGCAGCCGTCAGAGTCTTCCCTGTACCCGGAGGCCCACAGAGAAGAATCTTTCGTCGATGAGTAAGGCCATGCTTTTTTAACTTGACCTTCTGACGGTATTCGCGCAAGATACGTTCAATGCGTACACGCATGTCATCCGACAGCACCAAAACCCCCAACCTCTCTTTCTGTTCGGTGCTCAGTACCAGATGATCCAGATCCGGCATGAAAGGAATCACCCGCGCAGGCCTTGCCTTGGCTTTATCGACAAGTATCCGTATCTCGTGGGCGAGACTCTGGTGCCCTTGTTTCGCTTCATGGGCGGCTACCTGCAGAGCAATAGTGTAGAATTGCTCTGGCTGGTTGCCAATATACGTGCGAATGAGGGATTTTATTTGTTCGGCAGTTGCCATGTTATTGTTTCCCTCTCTTTGTAACGCGATGGTTCCTCATTTAGCCACCTCTCACTCAATATGTTTGGAAAACAAATAGATTGGTGACAATAGCGAGCTAATTCTTCCGTCGTTCAACGCGCTGATCCATAAGGAACTTGACCAGAGATTTTCCTCCAGTCGAAATTCAGAAAAACAAATGAGTTATTCTGTTTTCGCGTTCTTAAACGATCACCAGAACAAAACACTATCCTTGGGAAAGACGATACGCCATCGGCCCGAGAATAGCCAGTGATCTTGGCTTCAGTCAGCGAAACATCGTCTCCCACAACAACCTTTAATAGTACCCTCGTCACTCTTCATACAGCACGACGAGATCTTGCTCGACGTACGGACGAATCCTCGGGCTGAGGGCTCCCTCCGTTACCAGATCTACCGTTCTTCCCAGACGAGCCGCCAGCTCGGCCTCCAGTTCGAACCAGCGTAAGCCGAGGGGAGGCCTGTCGCCCGAGGGTCGAAGGGAGACGAGCACATCGATGTCGCTCGCCGGCCCTCCATCGCCACGCGCTAGCGAGCCGAACAGGGCGATACGGTCGGCATAGGGCTTTAATGCCGGTACCAGAATCGTTGATATCGCTGCCTGGGTATCTGTCATGGGGTGGTGACGTACTGCCGTGCAAGACCGGCGTGGTGTCGGGTTAAGCGCGCTCATACAACACCCGCC
>CAZVEZ010000250.1:0-4017 GCA_964626135.1 uncultured Nitrospira sp. | reverse complement strand
CGGCGCAGGATTATCGTGACGATCTTCGGATTTCTCCTGAAATCCTGAGCCATCTCATCGAGGCCTATCGAAAAATCCGGAATACCTGCCGCTTTCTCCTGAGTAATCTGTACGACTTCGATCCGGAAAAGGACCGAATCCCGTATGAGCAGTTGCCTGAATTGGATCGTTGGGCTCTGCATCGGCTCAGCGAGCTGATTTCCCGTGTTCGAAAATCCTATGACGATTTTGAGTTTCACACGATCTTCCATGCACTCAACAACTTTTGCTCGGTGGATCTGAGTTCCGTTTATCTGGATATTCTGAAGGATCGGCTCTATACCTTCCGGGCCGACTCGCCTCTTCGTCGCGGGTCACAGACGGTGCTCTTCGAGATCGTCGTGGCGATGACAAAGCTGATGGCCCCAATATTGAGCTTTACGGCTGAAGAGATCTGGCGAACCTTGGCCGCGCAACCGGGAGGGCGTCTCGGAGTGAGCAGTGTCCATCTGAGCGCATTTCCAGAGATCCAGCCCCAATGGCAGGATGCCGCGTTGACTCAGCGGTGGGAGCGGCTGCTCAAGTATCGCGTGGAAGTGCAGGGCCTCTTGGAAGGCATGCGCCAAGGCAAAGAAATCGGATCATCTCTCGAAGCTCGTATCCAAATCCTGGCCAAACCAGAGGTCTATGAATTCTTGAAGCCTTATGAGGCGGATTTGCCTACGTTGTTTATCGTATCTCAGGTTGCAGTAGTTCGTGATTCAACAGTTGCCTCCGACTTGGCTATTATTAGGTCGAAAGCACAAGGCTTGAAGTGTGAGCGCTGCTGGAACTATCGCGAAGCGGTTGGCAAGGATACCACCCATCCCACGCTCTGCGACCGTTGCGTGGAGGCAGTGCAGTGAAAGGACGGCCTCTTCGCTTTCTTCTCCTGGCGTTGCTCGCCGGCGCGATCGTCGCGATCGATCAGGCGACGAAACTGTCCATTGTGCAGTCGATGCACCTGAATGAATCCATCCCGATTGTCCCCAATCTCTTCAGCCTGACCTATATCCGCAATCCCGGTGCGGCCTTCGGGTTGCTGGCCGGCAGCAGTAACGCCTTTCGCATGGTATTTTTTGGTGTCACATCGCTATTTGCGCTGGCTCTGCTGGGGACGATTCTCTTCCGTTTGCCGCAGAAAGATTGGAAGGGGCAGCTGAGTATCGCCGGGATTCTTGGTGGAGCGATCGGGAATCTGATCGATCGATTACGGTATGGGGAGGTGATCGATTTTCTTGATATCTATGTGGACTCCTACCATTGGCCTGCCTTCAATGTCGCCGACTCGGCGATCAGCGTGGGAGTCGTTTTCTTGATCATTCATTTCGCGTTTGAAAAGAAGGATGTGCCCCTCCTGCCTCACGAGTCCCCGCCCGCTTCTTAAGCGCGAGACAGGCAAGCCTGGCGCGACAGGCGTGACGCGTAAGCTCTGATTCCCCTTGTCTCGCCTTTCCCGCGCGTCGCGCGCGCTCAGGTCGAGAGGGTGATAATGAACCCACCTTGCTCGCGGAATTGGCGCTGTTGTTCTGAATTAAACATCACGAGCGGTTCTGTATGGCAGAACTGACATTCTTTCACCGTGATCGGCACACTCCCTTCTCCAAGGCTGGCCAAGTGCTGCTTGGCCAATGTCAGCGCCGTTTCTTCATCCGTCGTCATCACGTCGAAGTGTAACAACCCTTTGCTACCTCTGACCCATGTATCGAAGACATGTACCGTATCTGACTGGGATTGAGCCATCGTGCGAGATCCTCCTAGCAGGTTGCGGAAAGACGTTGTGATTGCGCCTGAATTTTACTGATCTGTACGTCCGAGATAACAGAGGTATACCATACAGGATGCTCAAAAAGTTTGTCCAGCAAGGCCGCAGCGAACGAAACGAGAACGCTGATTGGGAAAAGGTGCGTCCTGGGGTTAAGAGGCTTTCTTGGAGGACTCAGGGCTGGGTGGGTGAGAAGAGTAACTTTTTCGGCATCCTGTTAGAAGCCAAAGATGTAGAATACTGTGATTCCCATGAGGATGCGGTAGTAGGCAAACGGTCTGAGCGTATGTCGTTTCACAAACGTGAGAAAGGCTGCGATCACGATCCAGGCGACGATGAACGACACGAGCATCCCGATCCCAAGTGCGAGATAGTCTTCTTGCTGGAAGACATCCCGTGATTTCCACATTTGGTAGCACGTCGCTATGATCAGGGTCGGGAGGGCAAGAAAAAACGAGTACTCCGTTGCGACTTTTCGGTCAAGCCCTACGAGAAGCCCTCCGATAATCGTGGAGCCGGATCGGGACATGCCCGGTAGCAATGAGGCACATTGGGCGACACCGATCCAGAATGCCGAGGTCAGGCTCACCTGTTCGAGTGTCTGGACCCGTGCCTGGTTGCGACGGGCTTCGACGGCAAGAATAATCAGGCCTCCAATGATTGAGGATGCCGCCACGGTTTGCGGTGTAAAGAGATGACTCTTGATCCAGCTGTGTGTGAGAAATCCGATCGCGGCTGCCGGGAGGAACGCAAGCCCGAGTCCGATCAGAAACCAGAGATTCCAATGAGTCGTCCAGGAGGCGATCAGGATTTTCGACCATGGAGTCGTTCCACGAGTCCGGATGATGGCGGAGATGTCCTGCTGCTCACGGACCGCTTGTCCGATCAAGGATGCGAGCTTGTGCCGTTCATAGGCAATGACGGCCAGGATAGCGCCGAGTTGGATTGAAATCTCGGCGCTGGCCGCGAGGTCTCCCTCGAATCCGAGGAAATGGCCGACGAGAATGAGGTGGCCGGTGGACGAGACGGGTAAAAACTCTGTGAGCCCCTCCACGATCCCTAAGATTGTGGCGAGACCGGGACCCCATTCGTTCATGCGATGTCTTTCTGGGACAGGTTGCGATTGGACGGCAAATCCTAGGCATCTTCACAAAGTGGCAACAGTCCGTCAAGCAAGGAGACGATTTGCCGCACACGTTCCGATGATCGGTGGGAGAGGAGGACCCGTAAATCTGTTGACAAAATGAGAGGCATGGCATACACCCAATAATATACGTATAGATGTCGCGGCCCTCGTTCATGCCGGCAGGTCTGTCGAGTGAAGAGTGGTGGTCCGCATCTGTAGCAGCTACCACGCTCAGTGGGAGGGGAGGTTCGCATGAAGTCAGGGTGGATGGCGGTGATCATGTTGATCGGCGCAGTGTCAATGGTCGGCTGTGTCAGCCAGAAGAAGTATGAAGCGGCGATGGTCGACGTCGATTCGGCGAAGTTCGAGTTGGAGCGGACACGTGTGCAGAAGAACGCCTTGGAGCAACAGGTCAAGACGCTGAAGGAGCTCAATGTGAAATTCGGGAACGAAGCTCAAGCCGCCCATGATGAGCTTGAGCGTATTCAGCATAGCCGCGACAAAGAACGCGGCAGTCTCGAAGGCCGGACCAAGGAACTTGAAGACCGCGTGAAGCAGCTCTCTTTCCAGAATCGGGCTGTGCGCCATGAATATGAGGATGTAAAGCGGCATAATGAAACGCTCAAGGCCCTGGTTGCCCGCTACCAGAAGGAGTTGAAAGACCAGTCTCGTTCCACGACAGGCTCTCCGGCATCTACGGCCCCGTCCGCGAGTCTCACTCCTGGAGCGGAGCCTGCTCCTCCGCCGATGACAGGTTCTGAGCCTCTGCCGTCCGCCATGAATGTGAATAAGGCGTCTGCCGGCGATATGGTGCTGGTGCTGGGTCTTCCTCAAGATATCGCGGACCGCATTGTGGCGAATCGCCCCTATCGAGTGAAGGGTGAATTAGTGGCCAAGAATGTGGTATCCAAAGATATCTTCGACCGGATCAAGGAACGCATCAGCGTCAGTCCGTAATCGGAGCCAGAGTCCTGCAAGTCCGACAGGCCGTCCGCCCAGTGGCGGACGGCCTGTTCGTTTTTCTCGCAGGATGCTGAAAAGTCCGCCAGCGGTGTTCTCGCATCGCTCAGAGGCTCAACTCTGAGTAATAGTGTTTCGGAGGCCGGAA
>CAZVEZ010000249.1:1821-4035 GCA_964626135.1 uncultured Nitrospira sp. | reverse complement strand
CGAAGCGTACTCGCTGCAGTACGTTGAGCCTCTGAGCGCGGCGAGAACGCCGCTGACGGACTTTATCAACAGCCTGCTAGACATGTATGACTCTCCATGGCGCAGACACCTCAGCTGCCTGGATGACAGGCTGTGCCACGGTTTCCACAGTCCACCAGTCGACACAGGCCTGGTAGAGGCGCGGCAGACACAGGATTTCATCGCCGATCCCGTCAGACCGGACTAAGTGGACATTCATTGGGGAATCATCCGGGAAGATTGCTTGGCCCGAACCGCCGCCAATACTTGTTGCGGCGACACGGTTTGTAAACACTCCAACGGCAGCGCATTGTGGCATGTCCGGTTGAAACAGGGACTGCAGGGTACCCTCCCCGTCAAGACATCATGACCCGCCCCATAGGGGCCGGTCCGCACCGCACTCGTCGGTCCGAACAGAGCGACGACCGGCGTGCCAACCGCCGCCGCGATATGCATCGGCCCTGAATCGTTCGTCACCAACAGCGACGCCTTGCTCAGGAGCGCCGGTAATAACCCCACTGTCGTGGCTCCAGCCAGATCGACGACAGGCGTCTTCATCATCGCGCTCACCGCCGCGACATCCGCGCGTTCACCAGGACCGCCGATCATCACCACTGCGCCTCGGCCTTCTTGCTGCAATCGATCTGCGACTTCGGCAAACGATACAGCCGGCCACCGCTTGGTCGGCCATCGGGCCGAGACATTCATCGCCACCCAATTCACTCCAGGCGCCACACCGGAACGGTTAAGCAGGCGGCCGATCTCCTCATGATCGGCTTGCGGGATGCGGAAACGGAACTCCGGAGTTCCTGATTCTCCCGCCCCTACCGCCTGAGCCACAAGCAGGTAGCGATCGACCGCGTGCATCTCCAATCGTGGAACCGGCACGCGCCTCGAATAGAACCAGGGACTCCCTTCTCGCCCATTGGCAAATCCCACAAGCAAAGAAGATCCGGCGAACCACCCGATGGCGGCGCTCCGAAACAGACCTTGTAGATCGACGACCAGGTCGAAGCCTTCTGCGCGAAGCAGTGGCACCTGGGACAACCACCCTGTGAGCGTCGATTCCACAGGCCAGACTCGATCGACCCCGTTGATACGCTCCACGAGGCCGGCCCACTCGCGCTTGACCAGCCACGTCAGGCGAGCATTAGGATAGGCTCGCCGAATGGCTGCGCAGGTCGGCATAGCATGCACAATGTCGCCCAGCGAACTCGGCTTGATCAATAAGATGCGGCGATAGGATTTCATGAGGGGCTCAGGCGTTTAGGCTGAAGGCTGAAGGTTATGAATTATCTCGCAAAGCACGAATCAACCCATTCAATACCTTCTCGGTTTCTACGATCTTTGGTTCAAGCAGAGATACACTCTCGCTGGGCAACAAACCCAGGCGCTTCGACAAATTTATTTGATAGTGTAGCTCCCTCAACGACCCGAAGGCGATATTAAGAAATCTGAGATGCTCTGTCTCACTGTCACGAGCGCAACCTTCCACGATGTTAGATGGAACTGACACTGCTGCCCGCCGTATTTGAGAAGTCAGTCCAAACGTCTCTTCCTTTGGAAACCCTGCGGTTGTCCTATACACCAACATGACGACTTCATCAGCCAGTTCAAAGGCTCGAAGCTGTGTGTGATCCCGCATGCTCAACCCGAACTCCTTCAGCCTGAACCCCTTCAGCCTATCTACCTGAGCAGCGCCTTCGCTGCGTCTTCTAGAATCCAGTCCACTGCTTCGGCCATCGACGTTGCCACGGCATCCGGCATGGCCTGTTCAGCCTTAAGTCTTTCCAACACCGGCGCGTCCATCGGCGCCGGCGTGAGAAGAACAGCCTTGGCGCCCACCCTGTTCGCCAGCTGCATGTCGCGCGCATGGTCGCCGATCAAATAGGAACGACGGAGATCCAGCTGCAATTCCGACACAGCCCGTTCCACCATGCCGACGTTCGGTTTGCGACAGCGGCAACCGTCGTTGGGATGATGCGGGCAGAAGTAGATGGCATCCAGCGCCGCGTCCTCCTGTTCCAACAGTCCCTGCAATCGGGCATGGATCGCTTCCAAATCTTGCAGCGTCACAATTCCACGGCCGACACCGGATTGGTTGGTCACGACCACTAATTTCGCCCCGGCCCGTTTCAATCGCGCCAGGGCCGGCCCGACCCCCGCCAACAACTTCAGATCTCCGGCAATTTTCAG
>CAZVEZ010000249.1:0-1721 GCA_964626135.1 uncultured Nitrospira sp. | reverse complement strand
CCGCTTCATAGACCTGATCGACAGACACCCTTGTCATGCACCGATGGTCGATGGGGCACTCTCGCAACAGACAGGGAGCACAGTCGACCGGCTGCCGCACAATGGCATGGCCGTTCCCAAAAGGCGATGTGGTCCGCCAATCGGTCGGACCGAAGACGGCCACAACCGGCACCTGGAACGCGGAGGCGATGTGCATGGGACCGGTATCATTCGTGAGGAGCAGGGCGCATCTTTTTAACGCCGCCATGAGCTCCCGAATCGTCGTCGCCCCGGACAACACCAGAGATCGCGACGACAAACGCGCCGCAATTTCACGACCCAACGGCTCTTCCCCCTTCGCTCCGAAGATCACCACGCTGACTTGTTGCTCACCCGACTCGCGAATCTCGCGGCAGAGCCGTTCCGCCACCTCGGCAAACCGTTCGGGAAGCCATCGCTTGGCCTCGCCATAGGTCGAGCCGGGGTTGATTCCGACAATCACATCCGATGCGGTCAATCCGCTCCGGGAAAATCGCTCGGCTATTGCCTGTTCCTCCTCTGGAAAGACGACGAGTTCCGGCGCCGGAGGATCGCCTGTCAGGCCCATCGGTTTCAGCAGATCCCAATAATAATGGACTTGATGAACGAGCATCAGACGATCCGGCGGAGCAACAGGATCGGACAACAGCAGACTCCGTCCGTCTGTCGCATACCCATAGCGCCGGGGCACACCGGCCAGGAACGTCAGGAACGCCGCCTCGAACGCATTCTGAAATAAGACTGTGAGATCGAAGCCCTGCCTTCGTAAATGCCCGGCCAGCGCCCACTTACCGGAAAACCCCTCATGCCGCCCCTTGGCATCGTAGGTCAGCACACGCGTCAATGCCGGATGGCCCGTGAACAAGTCGGCTATAGCCGGTTTGACCAACAGCGCGATCTGCGCATCAGGGAACAGCCTGCGCAATCCCCGGAGCGCCGGTTCGCACATCACCGCATCGCCGAGCCAGTTGGGTCCGCGCACAAGAATTCGCTTCGGAGCTCTCTGGTTCATCTGGTTTGCTTGGTTCATTCAGTTGCTCTTGTTCAACTAAACAAATACGGCAATCCAAACAAACAAGAGAAACTGGTCCGTTCCACCAATCGATGCAGCCGTTCTTCCCCCGACGTCACGCAAGTGGCCAGTCGGACGGCCCACCAGCGATCGGGGCGTTGGAGCAGCGAGGCCAGCTTGCAGGCATCTTTCTCCGTCGTCACGATCAGCTCAGCCTGGAGTTCAGCCGCTCTGGCGCTCAGTCGATCGACATCCTGACCCGTATAGGCATGATGATCGGCGTACACCACTTCATCCAGAACCCTGATCCCTATTCGTTCGACGAGGGAACGAAATGATCCTGCATGGCCCACACCGCTACAGAGCAACGCAGTTTTTCCCCTGGACCAGGAAAGCGGCTGAGACATTCCTGTCACCACCGACACAAGACTCTCCGGCTGAAAGACGACTTGGATCGGGTCCGGCATCGAACCGAGCGAGGTCTGCAGCCTGCGGCAGACCTCGGTCACCTGAGCCGGCACATCCGCTCTCGTCACCACGATCGCGGTCGCGCGCGCTGCCGCCTGTAACGGCTCCCGTAGTCGGCCGGATGGCACCAGGGCCGCAAGGCCCTCCACATCCGTCGCATCGACCAGAAGGAGATTCACGTCGCGGTAGAGCCCCAGATGCTGGAATCCATCGTCAAGCACCA
>CAZVEZ010000248.1:3755-4048 GCA_964626135.1 uncultured Nitrospira sp. | reverse complement strand
GTGATTGCGAAGGCCTTGGCTGGAAGAGCATTGCGGAAGCTGTGTCGTCCAATTGTCATCGGCTCGTTTCCAGTTATGCAGCGGACAATTAAGACACTCAAATCCAAGATGAATGTGATTCGTGTGGAGGGTCACGAATCGACCCCTCTTCGGCCGAACTATCTCGCCGTGCTGGACCCGCTCGATCATCCCCTTGGGCGGTTTTCGATTGGCGTGGCGGCATCTGAGACCGGGGCGGCGTCCGTGCTGTTCATCAAGAAAGCCGTGGAGCTTGCGCAGCTTGGCTGCATCGA
>CAZVEZ010000248.1:0-3745 GCA_964626135.1 uncultured Nitrospira sp. | reverse complement strand
GCGCCGCCGCAGTCGCTTTTATCAAAAAAGGAGTCGCGCTGGCTCGGATCGGCTGCATCGACGGCATCGTCACCGCGCCGATCAACAAAGAAGCGATCAACATGGCCGGCTGTCATTTTCCCGGTCATACGGAACTGCTGGCGGACCTGACCAAGACTCAGGAATCCGGCATGATGATTATCGGCGGGCCGCTCCGGATCATGTTTGTGACCACCCATGTCTCGATCAAAGAACTGCCGTCACTCCTGACCCGGGCCAAGATCGAAAAAGCCATCAGACTGGCTCATCTGGCGTTGAGGGATCTGTTCGGAATTAAGAAGCCGAGAGTCGGTGTCGCTGCATTGAACCCCCATGCCGGAGAACATGGGCTGTTTGGAGACGAGGAGGCGCGGGTCATTCTTCCGGCGGCCCGCGCGGCGCAGGCTCAGGGCATTCGCGCCAGCGATCCCTTGCCGGCCGATACGCTGTTCGGCAAGGCGGCGAGGGGTGATTACGACGGTGTGGTGGCTCTCTACCACGATCAGGGGCTCATCCCACTCAAGCTTGTCGCATTCGGGACCTGCGTGAACCTGACGGTGGGGTTGCCCATTATTCGTACCTCGGTCGATCATGGAACGGCGTTCGACATCGTGGGCAAAGGCATCGCAGACCCTGGCAGTCTAATCGAGGCGATCACGCTGGCCGCCAGGTTAGCCAAAAGACGTTGATGAACAGTTTGTTTGGTTTGTTTTGTGTATTTGGTTTGTCTCGTTCGAATGTCAGCCAACCAAACAAACCAGACAAACGGGAGCAAAGTGATGACCAATCAATCGGATACAGCGCGTGATATGCTGCAGAAGCAGTTGAAGGAACTGGACGCGATTTTCCAAGAGACCATGGAGACGCTCAATATCGCTTCCGGAACTGAACGAGTGCTGAAGTGGAGAGTCAGAACCATCGCGCTCATCACTGAGTCCCTGGGCCAGAAGGAAGGAGAGACGTTTGCCGCCTTGCAGCCGGGACCCTCATTTACCAACGACCTGGTAGAAGAGTTCACCGATCTCATAGACTATTTCCGAACCCCGCTGGCCAATCTGGCACAACAGCCGGCGCAAGCTGGTCCTCGTTCTTCCGGCGAGACCGGCGGGAAGTAACCGGTGCCGATCCCCGACCTTCCTCCGCCGAACAAACGACTCGGCCAAAACTTTTTGATTGATCCCAACATCGTGCGTAAGATCATCGCGCTGGCGGAACTGGGCCCCGGCGACCACGTGTTGGAGATCGGTCCAGGTCGCGGTATCCTGACAGAGGCGCTGTGTCACATGGCCGGTCGTGTGACAGCGGTCGAAGTTGATACACGGCTCCATGCCTATCTTGAAACCAGGCAGGCGGACCTTCCGAATATGGAGTTGGTCTGTGGGGATGCGCTGGCCTACCCGCTCGAAAGCCTGCCGATAGGCACCGTCGTCGTGGCCAATCTGCCCTACTACATTTCGACGCCGCTGCTCTTTCGATTGCTCGACCAGAGGGACCGGTTCCCCCGCATGGCGCTCATGCTGCAGGACGAAGTGGCCGATCGTCTGGTGGCGAAACCCGATGGATCAGATTACGGAGTACTGTCGGTTATGGCGCAGTATGCCGCAGAGATCACGAAATCGTTTCGTGTCTCAGCTCAGTGTTTTCGTCCCAGACCGGAAGTCGCCTCGGCGGTGGTCTTGCTGCGCACGAAAGAGCGTGCGAGGATCAACCGGCAGGAAGAAGTCGCCTTTCGCGCGCTTGTCAAGGCGGCCTTCGCGCATCGGAGAAAAACGCTCGTCAATTCCTTGCGCGACGAAGGGTATGAACTTCATCCTGTGACCGAGACATTGCAGCGATTGGATATCGCTCCGACCCGCAGGGCAGAAACCGTATCAGTCGAGGACTTTCTCCGTCTCGCGCTTGCGCTCGGTTGAGGCGATGCCTGCCCCGTTCCTCCACTTTCCTTCCACCGTCTTTAGGAGGTGGTCTGGATTGTCCCCCACTGCGGCCGTCGAACGAGCACATTCTGATCGTGCGCGTTCCGGGAGCAAGGGGGATGATCCAGACTACCTCCGCCCCATTCGTTTGAATTGATCGATTTCCTGTGCTAGCATCGCGATCATGGCTGTCAGCACTTCGGCCAAGCGGGGCGGGGCCCGCGGCGCCGCTTCCCCCCCGTCACACATCAAACGAGAAGTGATCGGAGTTGTCCTGATCGCGTTGGCGCTCTTGACACTGCTCAGTCTGCTGTCCTTTGTGTCGGGGGAAGTCAAGGTCGGGACCTCTGCGGCGCCTCCTTCCAGAAACCTCATCGGCGCAGTCGGCGCATTCTTCGCCTCTACCCTCTTCTGGTCGATCGGCGCGGCCGCCTACTTGTTCCCGATACTTCTCGGTCTCATGGGTGTCCGCTGTTTTACGCAGGACGATCTGTCGATCCGTCTGCGGAACGCCTGCGCTTCGCTGGCGGCACTCTTGTTTTTCAGCGGCTTGCTTCACCTCGAAGTCACGGCCGTGCCGACCATCTCAAGCGGGCTTATTTATCGAGGGATGGCGGGTGGTGTCTTCGGACGGGTGCTGGCCGAAGGCTTGCGGATGTATTTTGCGAGCACCGGCGCGCATATTCTCATCATGGCGGGATTACTGGTGTCGTTGCTCTTTACGACATCCATGTCTCTGGCGAAGATGGCGCAGAAGATTCCCGGTCTGGGCAATTGGGTGTTCAACAGGGCCCGTGCCTTCATTCCTGACCAGCCGGTGGAAGAATCCGTTCCTGAGTCCCCACGAAAAACCAAACAGAAATCGTCGAAATCGATCCGTGAAGTGATTGAAGAGGCGCTTCCTGCGGCGGCTGCAGAACCGGAATTGGACTGGCCGGTCATTCAGCCGCCCCGGCAACCGACGTCCGAACCGGCTGAGGCGATTGAATCCGAGCCGGAACCACAGGTCGTCGTTGCCCAGGCGAAGGCGGGAGACTATGTCTTGCCTGATCCATCCGTGCTCTTGAGTGAACCGTCAGGCCCCTTAGGCCGTGTCACGGAAGAGGAAATCAAAGCGCAATCCGATATCTTGACCCGCGCCTTACTCAGTTTTGGTATTGCAGGGAAGGTCACGGAAGTTCGGCCCGGACCAGTCGTGACGATGTACGAATTCGAGCCGGCGCCGGGAACCAAAGTTGCGCGCATCGTGAATCTTGCCGACGATCTGGCGTTGGCGCTGAAGGCCATCAGTCTCAGAATTGTCGCGCCGATTCCTGGAAAGTCGGTGGTCGGGATCGAAGTGCCGAACCTCTATCGCGAGACGGTGTCGATGAAAGAAGTGATGACGAGTGAGGCCTTTTCGCGCGCCAGATCGAAACTCAGCTTAGCGTTGGGAAAGGACATTTTCGGAACCCCCACAGTCGCCGATCTGAAAACAATGCCGCATTTGCTGGTCGCCGGCGCGACAGGGGCAGGGAAAAGTGTCAGCCTCAATACCATGCTCCTGAGCCTGCTTTTTTCAGCGCGACCCGATGAGGTCAAGCTGCTCCTGATCGACCCCAAGATGCTCGAATTTCAAACGTACGATGGCATTCCTCACTTATTACGTCCGGTCATCACCGATCCCAAGTCTGCAGCGCGTGGGCTCGGGTGGGTGGTGGCTGAAATGGAGCGACGTTATAAATTGCTCGCCGAGGCAGGGGTGCGAAACATCGATACCTATAACCGGAAAGTTGCGGGGAAGCAGGGTGTATTGGATGCGGAATCGGCGG
>CAZVEZ010000247.1:0-4076 GCA_964626135.1 uncultured Nitrospira sp. | reverse complement strand
TGGTTTGCATATTCTGGGTGTCTGGGAGCACCTCAATGATTTTATACTGGAACCGTTTTGACTCTTGAGCCTTCGCCGTGAAGGGCTGCCCTATGAACAGCAGGAACCCCAACGCGCAAAGACTGACTCCCGCAATCAACCATGCCCCAGAAAGACGAACCTTCTGCATGCCACACCTCCCTGTGTTCTCTCTTACGGATGCGCCACCCGCCAGTTGTGTCCCGCCCCGAGATCGACTTTTAAGGGCACCGACAATCCCAACTTTTTTCCCGTCGCCTCCATCTCCGTCTTCACGAGTTGCTTGGCCTCTTCCAATTCCTTCTCGGGGACTTCGAAGATCAACTCGTCGTGGACTTGCAGGATCATTTTCGTGTGTGGCATGTCATGATGCAACCGCCGGCTCACATCGATCATCGCCACCTTGATGAGATCCGCGGCTGAGCCCTGAATCGGACTATTCACGGCGATGCGTTCGCCGAATCCACGCTGCACGGGATCGCCGCTCTGCAACTCGGGAATCGGACGCCGCCGGCCGAGAATCGTGGTCGTGTAGCCTTTTGTTTTTCCTTCTTCGATATTCCGGTCCATCAGCGCGCGCACCGCCGAAAACTTTTCAAAGAACGTCTCGATGTATTTCTTCGCGTCCGCCTGCGACACCCCGATGTTGGAGGCCAGGCCGAACGGGCTGATCCCGTACACAATCCCGAACACGACCGTCTTGGCCACGCGTCGCATGTCTCTCGTGATCTGACTGGACGGTAAACTAAAAATCTCCATGGCCGTTGCCATGTGGATGTCCTCTCCCTTCGCAAATACGGCGAGCAAGCGCGGATCTTGCGACAGGTGCGCAAGGATACGCGGCTCGATCTGACTATAGTCGGCACAGAGCAGTGTGTGGCCTGTCGGCGCGACAAACGCTTCTCTGATGCGTAACCCGTATTCGCCCTTCACCGGAATATTTTGCAGGTTCGGTTCGGTGGAAGAGAGCCGTCCGGTCGCCGCGACGGTCTGATTGAGCGACGTATGGAGCCGCTTGGTTTCCGGATTCACCAGTTCAGGTAGGGCATCCACGTAGGTGGACTTGAGTTTACTGAGGCTCCGGTAGTTCACGATCTGGGCGGGCAATTCGTGCTGGGTGGCAAGCTGCGTCAGGGTATCTTCATCTGTCGAATAGCCGGTCTTGGTTTTTCTGATCGGTTTGAGCCCCAACTTCTCGAAGAGCACCGTGGCCAGCTGCTTCGGTGAATTGATGTTGAATTCGCCGCCGGCCAATCCCTCGATCGTCGTGATCATCTTGTCGAGATCCCGTTCCAGCTCATTGCTGAGCCGGCGCAGGCCTTCGACATCCAGTAAAAACCCGTTCCGCTCGATCTCGGCCAACACCGGCACCAGCGGCATTTCGACGTCGGTGAAGAGTGTGAGGCTTCCCTGTTCAGACAATCGTTCCGTCAGGACCGGAGCCAGCTTGGCCAGCACCGATGCGGCCTCCGTTGCTTCCTCTCGCGTTCCGGTGTTCTCGTCAAATAGAGATTGCGGCGCGGCCCGCTCTGCATGCCCGGTCCCAAGCCGATGGCCCAACACTTCCAGCGCGATGGTTTCAAGCTGGTGATCGCGGCGGTTGGGATTGAGCAGATAGTCCGCCACCATGGTGTCCAGATAGGGGCCCGTGAGGGTCAGTCCGATCCGATGAAACACCAGCAGGGTCGCTTTCAGGTCGTGGACAACTTTGATTCTCGTGGGATCGTGCAGTAACGTCGTGATGGGCCGCATGTAGGTTCGGACGTCGAGCGGAATGAACGCGGTCTTCTCTCCCGTAGACAGTGCAATCCCTAATGGCTCCGCCTGCATACCTGACCCGGCGGAGAGCAGATACTGCAGGCCGAGGGCGCTGCCCTTCGGCAATCCTTCCACAAATCGCTGGGCGGACGGTTCATCCTGAACGAGTTCGGTCTTCACTGCCTTCGTCTCAGCCGGTTTGAACTCCGGCTGAAAGGATTTGAGAAGTGTGGTGAACCCCAGCTCGCGTAACAAATCCGTAAGCTGATCCTGATGGGGAGGCTTGATGTGATAGGTCTCGGGATCGAACGTCACGGGACTATCCAGTTGGATGGTCGCCAGCCTCCGGCTGAGACGGGCATTCTCGGCCTGTTCGCGCAACAAGGTTTTCACCCGAGGCGGCGTGACCTCTTCTACACGATCTAAGAGTTCTTCTATCGTCCCGAACTGGGCGATCAGCTTCATCGCCGTTTTCTCACCGATGCCCTTCACGCCGGGAATATTGTCCGTGGCATCGCCCATGAGTCCCATGATCTCGACGACGCGCGCTGGTTCCACGCCAAAACGTTCACGGCATTCCGCTTCGCCAAGCCACTTGTCTTTCACCGGGTCATAGATTCGCACATGGGACGTCAGGAGCTGGAACATATCCTTATCGCCGGTGACGATAACGACGTCGAACCCGGCTTGTTCGGCTTGATGCGCAAGCGTGCCGATCAAGTCGTCCGCTTCGTATCCGGCTTGCCGGACAGCGGGAATATTGAGGGCCTCCACCAGGCGATGGATGTAGGGAATCTGGACGCTCATGCCGTCCGGCATCGGCGGCCGCTGCGCCTTGTAGGCCTTGAACTCCGCGTGGCGCAATGTCGGACCCTTTTCGTCAAACGCCACGACGAGGCTGTCCGGCTTCCGCTCACGGAGAATCTTCAGCAACATGGTTGTGAAACCGAGGATGGCGTTGGTCTGGAGGCCTTTGGAATTGTTCAGTGCCGGCAAGGCAAAGAACGCCCGATAGATATAGGCGCTCCCATCGATCAGATAGAGCGTCTTGCGGCTGGACTCGGTGGTCGGCATGGTGCGGGCTAGCAGACTACGGAAAAACTCGGTTTATTCATAAGCCACCGCTGAAATCTTCCGTAATGGCACTGATTTCAAAATAGCCGCAGGATGCTCAAAAAATCCGTCCAGCAAGGCCGCAGCGAGCGAAGAGGCGAGGCGTACGCTTCAGTACGTTGAGCCTCTGAGCGATGCGAGAACGATGCTGGCTGACTTTTTCAGCATCCTGTTAGGAGAGGATCGAGCCCGTGCAACACCTTCGTCAATTAGAAGATCAAAGCGTCTACATTCTCCGAGAAGCCTACAAGCATTTTGATAATCTCGCCATGCTGTGGTCGATGGGGAAAGATTCGACTGTGCTGCTGTGGTTGGCGAGAAAGGCATTTTTCGGCCACGTGCCGTTCCCTCTTTTGCACGTCGATACCAGCTACAAAATCCCTGCGATGATCGAATATCGAGACCGAATGGCCCGGGAGTGGGGTCTTACATTGGTAGTGGGGCAAAACAAGGAAGCGCTCGCAGCCGGAATGAATCATACGCTGGGACGTGTCACCTGTTGCACGGCGTTGAAAACCAACGGACTCAAACAACTGATCGAGCAAAAAGGCTATACGGGCATCATTCTCGGTGTGCGCGCAGATGAGGAAGGGACGAGAGCCAAGGAACGGTACTTCTCGCCGCGTGACAAACATGGCGATTGGGATTTTCGGGATCAGCCGCCGGAGCTCTGGGATCAATTCAAGACAACGTTTCCTCCGGGAACACACATCCGCATCCATCCGCTGCTGGATTGGACGGAGATCAACATTTGGGAGTACATCAAGTTCGAGAACATCCCGTTTATGGATCTCTATCTCGACAAGGGGGATGGAACCCGCTATCGCAGCCTCGGCTGTGCGCCCTGTACGACGCCGATCAAATCGACGGCCAAGTCCGTGGACGACATCATCGATGAGTTGCGGCACACCACGGTGGCAGAGCGATCTGGGCGCGCGCAGGACGAAGGGCGAGGGATGGAGTTGCTACGCAAAGACGGCTACATGTAACGGCAGAATGTTGAAACAGGCATCCAGCGGCGTTCTCGGGTCGGAAAAATCCTCGACGTACCTCAGAGGGTACGCCTCCGGTTTTTCTTCCCCTGCGGCCTTGCTGGGCTGCCTGTTTGAACATTCTGGAGTCTGAAAATGGCAGAAACAGTCTCGAAACCATCGGACAATTTGAACATCGTCATCGTCGGGCATGTG
>CAZVEZ010000246.1:0-4087 GCA_964626135.1 uncultured Nitrospira sp. | reverse complement strand
GCCTGACTTGAAAACAGGCTATCTCAAAGTGCGAGCCTTTGCAGGGCGCATTTGATGCGTTGTTCCGCTGCGCTCCATCACTACTTATTTTCTCAAGGGTAGCCTCGACGATACTCGAATGTGCGCGTCGAATGAGCACGCATAATAATGCGCCCTCCAGGCTCGCTCGTCATCTCTCAGGGGATGGGGGCCGATTGATCTTCCACTGCGCGCGACCACGAATGCTGGTTCGTCTGGTCTATCTCGTCTCTCTGGTTTGTCTGGTTGATCGGACTGGAAATTCATCCAGAAGAACCAGACAGACCAGAAAGACCAGCAAACCAGACAGACAAACCCGTGCGCGTTCTGCGAGCGCAAAGTATGGTCTGCCTGTTCCCCTCCTGTCCGAATCACGCACTATCCAGTTCACTCCAACTTCCCCTACCTAAAGTTCGCGAGTTGCCTCACGTTAGCAAGCTACAGAAAAACCATTTCGGCTCAGCAGAACGTCAATGACTCGCAGGTGTGAGACACCCGAAAACCGGTCTGGCAGGACGCTCAAAACGTTCGTCCAGCAAGGCCGCAGCCGATGAAAGCACCGGGAGGCGTAGCCTTTCTCACCCGCCCACCCCAAGCTGCCAAGACAGCTTGTCCTCCAAGTGGGCTACGTTGAGGATGCTTTCGAGGTGAGAACGCTGCTGGCGAGCGTTTTCAGCATCCTGTTATCGGATCGTCGCCTCCAAGCTCACTCTCGCCTTCATGGAGTTGGAAATCAGGCAGTTCGCCTCGGCTTTCTCGATTAACTCCTTGGCTTTGGCCGCATCGGTGTTCGGAGAGAGCGTGATGGTCGGCTTCAACGTGATGACCGTGAACTGAAACTTTCCATCGACCAATTCCAGCTTCCCCTCGGCCACACTCTCGTAAGAGGTAAAGACCAGACCTGCTCGCTCCGCCACCGCCAGAAACGTCGTCATCACACAGATGTTGGCGGATGCGACGAACAGATCCTCCGGTGACCAGATGCCTTCGTGCCCCTTGAATTCAGGCGGCGTCGCAATCTGGATATCCGGCTTCCCGGCACAGGAGATGACGCCCTTGCGTTGCTCCGTCCATTTCACTGTAGTGTGATATGTATAGACCTTGCTGCGAACTTCCACTCTGCGCCTCCTTTCCTATCCATAGATGCATTTCCTCACATGGTTCCGAGCGCCGTGAGACGTTCCGAAAGACGAAGATTCTCGCTGTAGTCCACCGGGCAATCGATCACGGCCGGTTTTCCACAAGACAGCGCATCGTTCAGCACTGGCCCCAACTCAGACGGTCCCTCGACGCGGTAGCCGGCCGCTCCAAAACTTTTCGCCAGGGCAACGAAGTCCGGATTACCGAATTCAACACCGGAGGTCCTCCCGAACTTCATTTGCTGTTTCCATCGAATAACCCCGTAGCCGTTGTCCCGCCAGATCAGCACGACGAGTGGAAGCTGCAGCCGCACGGCAGTCTCCAGTTCCTGAACATTCATCAGAAACCCGCCGTCCCCGGTCACCGCCACGACGCGCCGCGCGGGGAACAGGAGCTTTGCCGCAATGGCTCCTGGCAGCGCCATACCCATCGACGCGAATCCGTTCGAAACGATGCAGGTGTTCGGCGCCTCGCAGGGAAACATCCGCGCCATCCATAATTTATGCGCCCCCACGTCGCAGATGACTATATCATCCTGCGCCAACGCCTGTCGTAGATCGCGAATGATGTGCTGAGGTCGCAGTGGCCATCCAGGCGGCTGCGACCACTCTTGTTCGTAGGCAGTCTGCACGCGCCGGCGACTCTCTTCAGCCCAGGTAAAATCGAATGAAGCAAGCTGATCACCGATTTGATCGAGGGACAAGGCGATATCCCCCAACACGCCGACATCCATAATATAGTGCGCGTCCACTTCGGACGGCGACACATCCACATGCACGATGTGCTTGTCGCGGTTCGGATTCCACAAGGACGGAGCATACTCCACAAAATCATAACCCACCGCCACCACAACGTCGCTCTGCTCCATCACCACAGTTGGATAATCCCGCATCTGTAGTCCAATCGTATACAGAGACAGCGGATCGCTGTCCGGAACGACACCCTTGCTCATGAACGTGTGGACGACCGGCATGTTCGTCTGTCGCGCAAACCGACGGACCGCCTCATGCGCCTGTCCCCGGATCGCCCCGTTGCCGACCAAGAGCAGAGGGCGACGTGCTTGAGCCAGCACCTCGACAGCCCGATTCACCTGACGCGTCAGCGGCTCCGGCAGGACCGGCGCCTGCACAAGCAACGGCCCATCCACCTCGCGATTACTCACCGTTTCCGCCGCGACATCCTCCGGCAGTTCCAGATGCGTCGCGCCGGGCTTTTCGGTCTGCGCGACCTTGAATGCTTTGCGCACCGTCTCGGCCATGGTCCTGGGGTGAAAAATCTCGGCGTTCCATTTCGTAATCGGCTTGAACATGGACACCACATCGATGAACTGATGCGACTCCTTGTGCATTCGATCCAGCGAGGCTTGTCCCGTGATCGCCACCAGCGGGGCGCGATCCAGATATGCGTCCGCCACGCCTGTGAGTAAATTGGTCGCACCGGGCCCCAAGGTGGAGAGACAGACCCCGGCCTTTCCGGTCAGCCGCCCATGGACATCGGCCATGAAGGCCGCACCTTGTTCGTGTCTGGCTGCGATGAATCGAATCTGCGAATCCACCAGCGAGTTCAAGGCGTCCAGCGTCTCCTCTCCAGGCACGCCGAAGATCCACTGCACCCCCTCATTTTCCAGACAACGCAGCAGTAGGTCGGACCCTTTCATAACAATCCCCTCATCTGGTTAATCTGGTGTATCCGGTCAGTTTGATTCAACCAACCAAGACAAACTAAATAAACCAGATGAACCAGATAATCACATCACGAAACGGGGAAGCAATAAGAATGGGCCGGACCAGCCGCCGCCCTCGGTATCAGCTTCCGCGCGTAGCGGCACGGGGACTGGCTCCGCTTCCGAGCGGTGCCAGTCCCCCTTCTTGGCCGCGAAACGCACCGAGGGCGCTGGAGTCGAGGTCATTCTCTACGACCGGCGCCAGGAGGAGCAGGATTCGCTAGCCCGCATTATTCATGAAGGTTTGTTGCGAATGCGTGCAGGCGCGAAGCGAGACGGGTACTCGGAGGCGTGAAGCCCTGAGGCATACTCGTGCAGTATGTCGAAGGGCTGAACGGCGAGACTACCTGTCGTAGCCGCGTATCCGCGCTTGCAGCAGAACCTTCATGAATAATGCGGGCTAAAGAGGGGTTGGATAACTGGTCAGAGGTAGCGCGCAAGGCCGGTGAGATCTGCAACACATGTCATTGCGAAAAGGCCTGCTACGACTGCCGCCAAACTCCCCCCTCCCTGTGGCCCGGCCTGAGAGCCGATGGTTCCTTCCGAGTTTTCACATACACACTCACCGATATATTTCCCCGCGATGGCCAACTGCTATGACCCGAACGGTCTTCTCACCGTCATCAACTGAATAGACAATCCTGTAGTCCCCGACTCGTACGCGATATTCTTGGCGACCAGACAATTTCTTGCATCCCTGAGGCCTCGGATCATTTTCCAATGAGAGTATGCGTTTTGAAAGGCGAGTCTGAATTAGGTCGGGAAGGCGGTTAAGTTCTGTCTCGGCAGTCCGTCCGAGCAGAAGGGTATATTTCATCTCTGCTTCTTCCGCGACCGTTCCTCTAGATAGGTCCGAAATGGACGAGTTGGCTCATGACGACGTTCCTCGCACACGGCTATGTCCAACAGGTCCTCACGGAAATCCTCGTCCGATGCCAAACGGGAGACCACTTCCTGTTGTTCGACTTTTGGCAGAGATTGGAAGGCGGTCCAGAATATTTCCGCAGTGGCGGTCGTGCTTCGTGTCTTGGTTTTCATGGCAGAACGTCCTCCTGCACGCATCGGTTGAATGCTCTTATCTTTGCATCTGTCGGCAGCATAGTGTACCTGAGTCAGTGAAAAGGGGCTAGCAGGCTGTTGACAAAGTCCGTCAGCATCGTTCTCGCAGCGCTCAGAGGCTCAACGTACTGCAGAGAGTACGCTTCG
>CAZVEZ010000245.1:0-4144 GCA_964626135.1 uncultured Nitrospira sp. | reverse complement strand
TCTCCTCGGGTGCACGCGGCCGCGTCGCGTCCACGTGGAAGCCGACGCACCGCGCGTACGTCCGGTACGACTCGTTGATCTCGCCCCACGGCCTCGCGCCGCGCGCAATCGCCGTCTTCACGTTGTCTACGCGCAGCACGGCCGGAACCCCACCCAGCCGACGCAGGCGGCGTTGTGCACCGTGAGCCAGCCGAGTTGGTCCGCACGTCTCGACCGCACCACCGCCTCGGCCCGCGAGTGCGAGGGTACGAGATGGAACGCATGGAGCGGCACCGTGTCGCCCGCAATGCGCATCCGCGGAAACTCCGCCCAGTCCGACTGCGCCTGCGCGCCCGGCGGGGTCTCTCGGTCCGCAGCCACGAGTCGAGCGACACGAGATTCACGCCGTCCTTCGCGCCGCCGACGTCATCCAGTGCGCGATCGCCGCCTCCACGGCTCCACCGATCGTGACCGCCCGCTTCGGCCGTCTCTGGCGCCGGTCGCCATCCGCCCGAGCCGGTACCGCACTGTGTGCTCGTGCACCCCGAGCTGCCTCGCAATCGCCCGGTCGAGAGCCCTCGCTCGTGAAGCGCCCCGATCGTCATCACTTTCCTCTTTCCGCAGCCGGCGCTCCATCGCGCCCCCCCTGTGGGGAGCGTGGGGCACCTGCCTCAAAGGAGGTGCGCAAAAGATCGTGTCCTCTTAGCTACTCAGTACCGCGTCCCGCGACACCCCACGCCTCCTTCCCCTCGACGCCAGCCCAGAGGCCGGCCGTCGTGGCCGCGCTGCCGGGAGTCCCGAGGACGGGAGCCCTCCAGATTGAAGGAGGCCTTCGTACATAGATTCCCGAGGTCTAGTGTCTCAAGCGGCTAGACACGTTCCAATCTCGTCGATTTCAGGAACTGTCAATCCGGGAAGGGCTCCCCAGCAGAGCTGGGGGGGCTCGCGATTGGGCTAGGTTAGAGGCATTTGAAACAGGTCAGAGATGGAATACCAGGTAGCCACATTCAGCTATCGCGAAAGGGACGTCTACGAAGACTTCTTCAATAGTCTCCCGCGTGCAAAGAACAGCCCGTTGGGCCGGGTCAGCGATCGATTCTGGTATCCCGCCAACTATCTCGGGGGATTCGTCCTGCTCGCTCATACAGACGAAGAAGTGGCCTCTACGTGCTTCCTGACGGCCAGGATTCTGCAAGTCGGCGATAACCTGCACAATTGCTACGAGATTGGAGGCACCAATACGCTGGCACTACACCAGCGCCGTGGTCTATTCAGCAAGCTAGTCACGCAAGCGGTGGAGATAGCCTTCGCTTCCCAAGACATCGCTCTCATCTTTGGGACTCCAAACGATAGATCTGGCCCCGGATATCGGAAACTCGGGTTCGATTTCGATGAGCAAAGCGAGAGCCGTTTGATTCTGTTCCCGAATGCAGCTCGAATTGTTGGCAAGCGCTTGAAGCTGGTGGATGGGAAGTTGAAGGCTAAGAACCAGATGGGCTCAGTGAGGATCGTGGGAGGTATAGTCGTACGTGAGATCGGCTGTCACGAATACATTCGTCGCACTAAGGAGTTTCCGCGAATTAACCACGCGAGCGACGAGTATCTTGAGAGAAGGCTAGAGGCTGGGCAGCCGAGCCGCAGACGTTTTTTTCATGGCTCGGGGCGCGGTCAGGAGATACACCTTTGTTTGGTGCCGTACGAACTTGACTATCTCCAAACTGTCCTGGTGGCTGAGCACTTCCTAAACGGGCGAAGAGACGATACTGGCGCGATACTTCAGTCCGCAAAGGCAGTAGCGGCCGCTTATTTCTCCGGCTTCGAAGGCGTCTACATGAAATCAGCAACCCCTATAATGCCGAATTCGAGACTGTTGCTCACCCGCGGATACTTGATCCACCGAAAACTGCCGATCTGTCACATCGGAAACCCGAACTATCCGCAAGGTACATCAACCGAGCTCCTGTCTAAGATCGTCGAAAGATTTCAGATGACCGATTGCGACATCGGCTAGGGAGTTCGGTCGATCGATGCTCGCAGAACTGTTGGTTCTGTTCACACTTCTGGTTCTCGCTTGCGTTCATCATGTTTCCCAATTCGGATCGCAAAGCACAACCCGCGTCGTGAGATTCATCTGTTGCGCAGTAACTACGAAACGCACAAGCATCCCAAGGTGAACGAGCGGCTTGCCGGGCATCCTTGTATCGACTTTCACCTTCCCGCGCCTTCTGGCCCAGCCTCGTCAAGCGCCAGTTGGCCGTGATCGCCAGCCAGGTGTCCCGGCGCGACAACTTCGACAACGCGTATCCTCAAGCGCCAGATTGCCCGCTTCATCGGCCATACATCAGGAATCAAGGCATTGGATCTACCCAAGCAGTTCTCTCTATCACACGATCCCCGGAAGATTCGACCGGATTGGCGCCAGAACCGGTGCTTCTCGAACACGTATTTGAACACGGCCCCCGGCGTTCCCGTCGTCGTCGTCGAGCAAGGTGCGGAGGCGCTCGCTTTCCTCGTCGGATGGTTTCACGTGGGATCAGAGTTCTTCAAGCGCTCCGGTCGCCTAACATTGAAGCCGGGTCAATCCCTGATGGACTTGTACGAGGAGCTTGGGGGACGGTTCATCGTAGTCACTCCATCCGAGACTGGGTTCACAGTCTGGACCGACCCTGCCGGCCTCTACCCCGTAGTGCTAGACCAGGACCTTGGCAATCTCGCCTCATCACCGAGGGTTCTCGCGGAGTATCGCGAGTTGCAGCTTGACTCTGAAGTTCAACGATCCGTAAGGCGCAAAGACAATACAATCTGGTATCCCTTCGGCTTGACTCCCTATAGATTCGTGAGGCGACTCAACGCTCGTTCACGAACCTTTCTACCTGCTGGGAAGACGGAGCCGATCGAGACCGCGACCGGGCGCGACACTCATCAGGCCCAGAAGACGGCCGGCTACGTTCATCAACTGGTCGTTGACTTCATCAATGCGGCCGCCAGTGCGGGCAATGTACGAGCACACCTCACGGCTGGTTATGACTCGCGCATGCTGCTATCTGCCGTTCTCAGCTCTCGAAAGGAAGTCGAGTTTTTCACGATCGAAGCTGGGGGTGACGCGGCTCGCCTAGACGTCTTTATCGCGCAGAAACTCGCGCGCGCGAGCGGAGTCGATCATCACGTGGTCAAGATCTTGCCACCCTCGGCAAGTGACTTGGCTGCATGGTCGGAACGCGTGGGGAACTGTGTGATGGATAGTGTTGCACAGTTGTGTCGAACTGAAGCGTCCATAGCTGCTGACGCACTTACGCTGCAAGGTGGGTGTGGCGAAGTCGGCCGTGCGTTCTATTGGTCAGAGAGCGATATCGGCCAGCGCGGAGTTCGTGCGCAAGAATTGCTCGACCGGCTTGGATTCGAGAGGAGCGGACTGCTACTTCGAAAAGCCGAGGATTGGCTTGCACGGTTTGCCGACGAGGCAACTCCGCAAATCCTGGACCAAGCCTATATTGAACAGAGGCTTTGCTGCTGGGCTGGTCCGGCGACGATGGGCCATTCTGTCATCCAGCCCACTGTGAGTCCGTTCAATCGCACGCAGATATACGATGCCATGATGGCTGCCGATCCACGATCGAGAGCAAGTCAAGAGTTCGCCAAGCAGTTTATCACGTGCTTCTCTCGACGTCTTTTGGATCTTCCGTTCAATCGTGCTGTCGGCTGGAGGAGGCTGGTCTTCTGGAGACAGGAGGCCAAGGCGATCACCGCGATCAAACGCCTTCGGAAGCATCGCAATCGCACCGCGTAAGATGCACGCATACTGTCTCTGTTTCGAGCTAACACCCGCCAGGCAGACATCCAGCGACATTGAACGCTGATCGCCTGTGTCAACCGGCGGGTCGGTCCTTCCGGCGCGCGATGCAGGAGTCGTCGGAAAGGGCGAGGAAGAGATCGCGTCCCTTGGCAAGGCGCGACCTCGAGTTTCCGCAGGCCCTGGGCAAGCTCGATCGCTTCGAGCTGCTTGAACCGCCGAGCTATACGTGAGGGGCCGGTTCCGGTCAAGAATTTCGACCCGCATGCGATTCCAGAACGATTCGCCCATCGCGTTGTCGTAGCAGCCTCCCACAGATTCCATCGAGGGGAGCAAGCCGGAGTCGACGGCTCTCTTGGTGAAGGCCCAGGAAGT
>CAZVEZ010000244.1:0-4154 GCA_964626135.1 uncultured Nitrospira sp. | reverse complement strand
TGGCTCCCGCTGGTCGCAGTAGCGATGTGCGGCTCGATCCCGCGCTCGAGAGTCGTGTCGATGAACCGCTCGCTGAAGTAGCCCTTGTCGGCTCCGAGCGTCGCGGGTGCAAAGCGAAGCCGACGCTTCGCTCGATCGAGCAGGGACGTGCAGCCTTCTGTCTCCGATGCCGACGACCGGAAGATCTCGACGCCGATCCCCATCAGAATCCGGTTCCGGTTCTCCATCAGCGCGTTGACGGTGTAGCCGGGAACCGCGCCGGTTCCCGTCGATCCCTTCGAGGCGAAGCGGCAATCCGTGTCGGTCGCCGATCGATGGGTCTTGTTGCTGCGCTTCTCGCCGCGGAAGTCCACTGCACGGTTGCCCGGATCCTGCGGGCCGGCTTCGTCGTCTTGGTCCTGCGCCCGCAGCCGCTTCTTGTACTCGTCTGGATCCATCGCCACCTCGATCGGAACAAAACTCTTGTAGCTCGCGTTCGCGCGCACCAGCGTTCCGTCGGCGCTCACGTGGCGGCTTACCAACCCTTCCGCCATCGCGCGCTTCACCGTCTCGTCGAAGAGCTTCTCCAGCACGCCCGACGCATCAAAGCGCCTCCGCCGGTTCTGGCTGAACGTCGATGCGTTCCAGGCATCCTGGTCGAGGTTCAGCCCCACGAACCAGCGCAGCGCCATGTTGCACTGCAGCTCCATCACGAGCTTGCGCTCGCTCGGAATGCCGAGCAGATACCCGCCGATCAGCGCCAGAAACAGCTGTTCCGGCGGGATCGAGGGGCGCCCGATATCGGAATACAGCGGCCGGCATGCCTTCCGGATCGCCTGGTCGTCGATGAACGGCCGGATGCGACGCAGCGGATGCTCGCTCGGCACAAAGCCCTCGAGCGAGAGCTGGTAGAACAACGCACGCTGCGGATCGGACTCGCCCATCATCGGCTGGCACCCCCAGCCGCGCATCCTACACGCATCTGCGCGCGATTCGGACTACTTTGTCAGCAGCCTGCTAATCGACAATCGTGCCAGTCAGCAGGGGCACAGTGCGAGGCAACCCCGATCGACGTAGACCCCAGCCGCGTTTTCGCGCAGCGATGCTTCCTCGCCTCTGACGTGAAATGCCGGTCGGGAAAATAGAGCCGGCATTCGATCGAATCAGGAAAAGAAGGAAGCGAGGCGCGTGTGCGCACGTCACTGTGCCCTTCGTAGAAATGCGGGAAGGTATTTGCTCGCATCGAGAAAGTAGAAGAGGTTCGTGACGCTGTTGCGGTTGAATGCAACGGTGAATCCGATGAAGATCGCAGCTCCTAGCGGGACCTTGATGGCGAGACAGACGAAGTGGCTCACCGGAAGAAGGCCGCCGACGAAGACTAGCGCGACGAACATGACGGATCCGACCGCAGCGGGGACGACGCATGGCTTCAGGTATTGCCAGGGGCTCAGGCCGAACTGGAACTTCAGGTGGAGCAGAGCTACGCCAAGAATCAGGTTGGCGTTGATGATCAAACCAACGATCAATGCGGCTGTGCCCAGTTGCGTGCCGACATAGCACGCTACCAGTACGCCCGCGAACTGCGCGAGGTTGACGTAGACGTACCTCCCGACGCCGCCTGAAGCTAGAAGTGCCGGGTGAACGAAGACCTGCAGATTGTAGGAGAGGCCCAGCACGGCGAGGAGCTGCGACGGCAAGATCGCTTCGTCCCAATTGGGGCCGAAAGCGAGCGGGATCAAGTGGGGCACGACGGCTGCCATCCCCGAGAAAATCGCGAAGCTCATCATCGCATTGAAGTCCATGCCCTTGTAGATGGCGTTGCGCAGTTTTTCGTGGTCTCCCTGCAGTCTCGAGAGGATGGGCAAGAGGACGCGAGAAACAGGCTGGGTGGAGAAGATCCTGGCAGTGTCAGGGAGCTTCAATGCGATCATGTAGATTCCGAGTGATGCGGGACCGAGGTACTTCCCAATCGTGAAGCGGTCGAGCTGAGAGATGAGGAACCAGAGGATGGCACTCAAGAAGACCGATGAACTCACGCGGGATAGATCAGCTAGACAGCGTCGAGAGAAACGAAAGGCCGGTCGATAGGAGGATGCGACCCAGATAAAGACAGCACCAGCAGCAGACGTTGCAAGCTGCTGTCCAACCAGAGCCCAGGTTCCGAAGTGTTGGAGCGCCAGAGTCACGCCAACCACTCCTCCGATCGAGTTGGCGACCAGGAGTCGGATGGCTGGCGTCCGAAAGTCGAGGTTTCTGCTGAAGAGTACGTTGTGGATCGACGCTGCGGCATCTACGAGAAGTACGATTGCGGACGCGCGGATGAATGGGACGAGCCTCGGCTCGGAGAAAAGGCCGGCGATGGCCTCGGCGAAGACAACCGTCGAGAGCGCAACGGCGGCTGCGAATCCCATGCGCGTCCAGAAGGCGGTGTCTAGATGCTCGGGAGTCAACACTGGACGCTGGAGGATCGAGGAGTCGAGCCCCTGGCTGGTGATGAGGTTGGCGGACAGAAGAAAGAGGCTCACGAGGCCGAACAATCCAAACTCTTCAGCGTCGAGGATGCGGGAGAGGATGGAGAAGACGACCAGTGCGATGCACTGTTTGGAGAGGACCTCGATCCCTTGCCACTTCAGTCCCGCGACCGATCTCTGTCGAATCGACATATCCGCTTTCAGGTCGCTTGGGTCCGCTGGGATGGGATCGCAGGTAGGGAGAACGAAGGAGCTGGGCGGGCCCCAGATCTTGGGTGGTGAGGCTGTTACGGCTTTCCACTGATCGTACGAAAGTAGTCGATCGTCTCTCGAAGACCGTCTGCGAGCGGCACGCTGGGGCTCCAGTTCAGGGTCTTTTCAGCGAGCGAGATGTCGGGTTTCCGCTGACGAGGGTCGTCCTGCGGCAGGGCCTTGTGCACGAGCTTGCTTCGCGACGCGGTCAGATCGATGATCATCTGCGCGAGTTCGATCATCGTGGACTCGACCGGATTCCCGAGATTGATAGGTCCGGAGACATCGTCCGGCGTGTTCATGACGCGCGCCAATGCGCTGACGAGATCCGAGACGTACATGAAGGAGCGAGTCTGCTGGCCATCGCCGTAGATGGTGATGTCTCGACCCTGTAGAGCTTGGACGATGAAGTTGCTGACGACGCGTCCATCGTTCGGGTGCATTCGGGGGCCATAGGTGTTGAAGATGCGCACGACCTTGGTCTGCACATTGTGTTGGCGCCGATAGTCGAAGAAGAGCGTCTCCGCGCAACGCTTGCCTTCGTCGTAGCAGCTTCTCGGGCCGATCGGATTGACTCTTCCCCAATAGTCCTCGGCTTGGGGATGAACCTCCGGGTCGCCGTACACTTCGCTCGTGGAAGCCTGGAGGATCTTGGCGCCCGTTCTCTTGGCCAGACCCAACATGTTGATCGCTCCGTGAATGCTGGTCTTCACCGTCTGTACGGGGTCTCTCTGATAGTGAATCGGAGACGCCGGGCAGGCCAGGTTGTAGATTTCGTCGACCTCGATGTACAGCGGGAAGCAGACGTCGTGCCGGATGACCTCGAAGAAGGGGTTTTCACGGAGCGCGACCAGGTTCCGTTTCTGGCCGGTGTAGTAGTTGTCGACGACGATGACTTCGTGCCCCTCCGACAACAGCGCCTCGGACAGATGGGACCCGATGAAACCGGCTCCGCCGGTGACGAGAACTCGTTTCATGGGGGTTCCTTGTTCCGGGTCGAGTAGGGAATTTCGAGAGGCTTCGACCGCCAAGAGGATGGAAGGGTCAAGAGAATTCGCGGTTGTCCGATTCCCTCATGGGCTGCCACTCGTTCCGGTGGTTCAGGATCTGACGGGCTTAGGGTGCCCGAGCGCCCTTTGCAAAACCGATTGATCGGCAGTATCGAGCAATCGCTTTTGCGCAAAGTGCGACGACGGATGGGATGCGACTGATTGCGAATGATCGTTGGATCAACGGGGATGCTAACGCCGCAGGAGTCCGATGGTTGAAGAACTTCCCGTGCGGTTGCCACGTCGGGATCGCGGGCATGCGTGCCCCGATCCGGCCCTGAGATCGCCGCGGCGCGGATCGCGAGGGAAGATCGACTGCTCCAGCTGAGTGGATGTTCCTGTGGCGGGAAGCACACACGTGTCGCTCGCCCAGGATTGAATGAATCGGCGAGGTGAAGTCACG
>CAZVEZ010000243.1:0-4175 GCA_964626135.1 uncultured Nitrospira sp. | reverse complement strand
AGCTGTTCGCGACACTTCTTCAACAGCCTGCTAGATGCGTTTGTCTTTTCCAGCGGCGAAAGTCATTGTTTCGGCGCGTGAAGCTTTGAAGCGGGCCATCCATGCCGGAGATACTTTAGGGAAAGCGGTGATTGTCGCTGACACCCGCGCGTCTATTCTGTCGGTGGGGATCCATCCATCACCTTGCGAGGGGCACCGCCGCAGACGGGGCAACAGGCGCCGAGAGCGCGAGTTCCAAGGATTTCCTGAAACCGACCTGTGTGTTCAAAACTTGGAAGCTGAGATCGACCCGGTCAGTGACTTCGCCCATGCGGACGGCCAGTTTCGTTTCCCCGTTACGCGGCACGCGGATGACGTCACTGACGTTCTGGAATGTTTCCCGGCTTGTGTTTCGCAGAATGAAATTGGGCTCGGAAATCAGGCAGCGCGGTCGTCTGGCTCCTGCCATTTTGAGCAGGCGGACAGCCTAAGCAATCCTTCTACGGATATTATTCGATAGCAAACTGCTAGTTGCGACAAAGAGTAAATCCGCTAAAGCCTTCGCCGAATTGCCAGATCCTGCGCCGCCTCGAGGCTGGCGACGTCGTTGAGGTTTATGTAATCCCCCGACACTTCGAATGATCCGACCTGGTGTCCGTCGCGAATTAGTCCGTCCACGAAGTTCACAAACTCGACGGAGGTGCGTCCGCCGCCATAGACTTCTTCCAGAAGCGGCCAGACCTCGGGCGCAACGATGAACGTTGCCATTCCAAGAATGTCATTGGGAACACTGACTGGCTTCTCGACCAGGCGAACGATACGGCGGCCGCTCGTTTCGACGGAGAAGTTCGCCTTGATCACGTCCGGTGTTGCCCCCGACTTGATTGCGCAGACGACGCTGTATTCGTCGATCGGATAGTCCTTCAGGTCGCTGAAATTGGCGTCCAGATAGAATTCATCCGCGAGCATGACGCAGCCGTGCCGGCCCGCGAGATATGGCTTTGCAAGCAGAACGGACCAAGCCCAGCCTTTATCCAGGTTGAGGTTCTCGGAATAGTGGATTCGTAGGCCACGATCTGATCCATTGCCAAAATACTCGCGGATCGTGTCCCCCTTGTACCCAAGGATGATCACGATTTCCTCGATGCCCAGGTCGTGCTGCATCGTATCGACGATGCGCTCGAGATTGGGTTTCCCATCGATCAGGAACATGCCCTTGTGTTGCTCGTAGGTGTAGGGGCGAGCACGAATGCCGCTTCCTGCAGCGGGGATGATTCCGACTAGTTTGGATGCCATCGGCCTGGACTCACTTTAGCAGGGGTTGTTTGTTGAAGAACTCGTGGATCAGGCTCGCAAAGCCTTCGATATCAGAGATGCGATCATGTTCGGTCATGAGGAGCAGAGACAGCTCGAGATTGATGATCTCGAGCTTCGAGCGAATGTCGAGGTCGGGGATGCCCCTGACATCTTCGACGCCAGCGATGCCGAGCGTCCGCCTCGCAAGTGAACAGGCGCAAAAGCCTATAGATTCACGCAGAAGCCTGGTCATGAAGCCCCGCTTGAATTCTGCCAGTTCAGCATCAGTCAACAGGCCGGGCATGAGCATGGCCGACGTCGCGCCGCTTTCCCACAGGGCGAGGAAGCGCTCGGCAAAATGTTTCCACACATCGACGGCTTGCATCAGCAACTCGTCAGTAAACTGACGATTAGGGCTGCGATGGAGGTGCGATGTCGCGGCCATGAGGAAGTTGGCGATAATCTTCCCGATGTCGAACCCGAACGGACCGAAGTATGCGAACTCCATGTCAATGACATAGGTCTCGTTTTCGTTGACCATGATCGAACCGGTATGAAGGTCGGCATGAAGCAATGCGTCTGTCTTTGTCAGGAAGAGATCCTTGAACTTCAGGACCCCAAGCTTGTAGGCGCTATTGTTCCGCAAATGCGTCCGCGCCCATTCATCCGTCGCCGGATTGGAATAGTTCGATTCATGCTCCATGTACGGAAACGTGAAAACGAACTCCTCGGTGAGTTTGCACAGCTCGGAGTTCAAGACGAACTGAGCCATGAGTTGTCGCCGGTCGATGCTCTGCATGTCCAGCGTGCTTGTCTTGAAAAGTGTTTCTGCGAGGAACTTCCCGATGTGCTGCGCGACGTTGGGATAGTCGCGGCCCGCAATGTGTCCCCGCCGGAGGACGATATGGTCGTCGAGGCACTGCATGACGAGAGTGCTCATATGCTCGTCGGCATGATAGATTTTCGGAACGAGATCCGGGACCAGATCGTTGTAAAGTTTCAGCGCACGAATTTCGAATGTCATGCGGTCCCGGGACAAGGGCCAGCCTTCGCCGGCGAGCCGGAAGTAGGGCACAGCTTGCTTGAGGATGATCGCGCGCGACGGATCATCAGCGCTGCGCAAGCGATAGACAAAGTTGACGTTGCCGTCCCCGATCTCCTCGACGAGGCATGAACTGGCGTTCCCGAGCACCCGGGCAACTTCCGCAATCGATAGAGCGTATTCGACCACTGAATCGCGGTCGAGTATCCGGTAGGGATTTTCCAGTTCAGCAACGTTGGCCATGGAAGCCTCTCAGGTTGGATGTCGAAAGAAGCTGCATCAGGGCTGGGGAAGTCGTTTGCGGGAACCTGGCTGCCGAGTGGCTCTGAACTCGCGCCAAAAAGCAGCCCGGCACATGATCAACTGACCACTTCCGTGGTGGCGACCCCTGCCTTTTGGATTTGCTCGAGAACGCGGTCGTGCAGCGTGCCATTGGTCACAACAAGGTCTGACTTGTTGAGCTCCCATGGCTTTCCCTGGAAGTCTGTGACCCGCCCGCCGGCTTCCTCGACACACAGCACCCCTGCAGCCACGTCCCAAGGGGAAATCTGCAGGGTGGTGAAGGCATCGACGCGGCCGGATGCGACCATGTAGGCTTCGACCGCAGCCGAACCGATCTTCCGGAAGTCCTTGATCTGCTGATGCAGCGCGAACTCCATCTTCGAGAACCGGATATTGTTCTTTTCGCCACCCGGGCATCCCACGATGTAAGCTTTGGCGAGATCGTCAGTCGGGGAAACCTGTACGCGGCGGCCGTTGATCGTGCAGCCTTGTCCTTTGCGAGCGACTGCGAACTCTTCGAGGTAGGGCGAAAAAATGACGCCTGTGATCGGAACGTTATTGCGCGCGAGGCAGATCGAAACCGCAAAGAAGGGGTTGTGGTTCAGAAAATTGCTGCTTCCATCGAGCGGATCGACAATCCACGTGTATTCGCTTCCGCGATCAATCAGGCCGGTTTCTTCGGTCAGGAGGTTGTGATCGGGACACCGTTCGGTGATCAGATCGATCACGATACGGTCTGCCTCATGATCCATTTCGGACGTCACTTCTTTGGAGAGCGTCCGACTTTCGACTGATCGCACCCGCTTTCCCAGAATGACGGCGTGATGCCGGCGGAAATCCTGCAAGAGCCTGTTGCCGGCCAAGGTCGCGGCCTTGATCGCGACATCTGAAAAGAACTCCATTGTCTCTCACCCCAATTTTGCAAATCTACCCACAAGGGTGCTCAGTGTTCTGGGAGCAAATGTCATGCCAATGAATATTCTTATCAGTCTATACCCAGGCATACACATTAGATCGTCGCTTTTTGCGGTTTGGGTGCGATTGAGCTGCTCGTAAAGTCTTTTGTGTCCACAATAAGTCCTTTGTGCGCGCTATCGCGCCGAGGCGTGATTCAACGCCATGATGAATTGCGTGGCCAATCGATCTGAAGGCGCGATTTGCGCGCTGAACCCGATTTGACGGCGGGCCTTTTCCATTGATCGGAGCGCCGATGACGTTGGCCCCTGACGAGCCAGACACAAATTTCGATCAAATGTGCCAAGGCGGGATTATCAACGGATGCCAGTTGGCCGGGGAGGCGACCCTCGAGACCGGATATTCGGCCGGGCAGCGTGGCTCCGTGAGTAGGACTCGAACCTACGACCGGGCGATTAACAGTCGCCTGCTCTACCAACTGAGCTATCACGGAATAGCCGAAGGGGCGGGAATAGCAGACATCGACCGCGGTTCAAGCCCCATTGTACCGCCTTCCGGTGAATTTTCGGCCCTGTCAGTGCTGCGCGAAGGGCACAAAAAAAGGCGGGAGACAAGCTCCCGCCAAAGGCGTTGGGTGATGGTGGGTGTCTCCAAAGAAGAC
>CAZVEZ010000242.1:0-4185 GCA_964626135.1 uncultured Nitrospira sp. | reverse complement strand
GGTTTTGAAAAAAAGAAGAGCAAGCTCGGCACGACGCTGGTGATCGTCGGGCTGGTCCATCTTGGGATCGGCGCGGGCCTCTATTGGGTGTCGCAAACTCAATGGGGCCAAGACATGATCAAGGTCTACAAGCTCAACGCGTTCAGGAAAGAAGATCCGCCCCCTCCCCCCGAGAAAGAACCTGAGCCGGAACCGGAGCCTGAGCCGGAACCTCCCAAGCCGGAACCGGCGCCGCAGGAAGCGCCGCCCCCACCTCCTCCTCAGGCTGAAGCGCCTCCTCCGCCGAAGGCGTCGGATGCTCCGGCTGGCCCGCCGCCCATGGACGCGAATCCTTATGCCATCGGCAAGGGCCGGGGCCGGTTCGCCGGCTATACGGATATCTTAACAGCCTCGATTCAAGCGATGTATCAGCAACCGCCGTCGCTCCAAGATGATCTGGAGTATGCGGTGCTGTGTGAATTGGTGATCGACGAACGGGGCCGTGTGTTGCAATACCGCCTCGTCAATTCATCCGGCAGCCTCCTGTTCGATCAGTCCGCGCTCGACGCGCTCGCAAAAATCGTCGAAGTTCGTCCTCCACCGGAAGGCATGGATCGCACCATCGTCGTGAAGTTTTTCCCGCCGACGTAATTTCGTTCATTTGATTGGTCTGGTTTGCTTCGTTTGTTTGGTTTCTCTGGTGTCTATCCGGTCTGTCTGCTTCAACCAGTGCAACGAAATAACCAAACAAACCAAATCAACCAGACAGACCGAACAGACCAGATCGACCCTCACAACAGAGTTTACATCACCTAAAGACAACATCCATGTGTCTGTAATCCTGCTCGCGTAGAAGAATACGTGACGCGACGCAGGAATGACCTCATCCTATGCGCGAGACCATGATGAAGGGTTAACCGCCTTTTAATGAGGAGCTGATCCGGCAGTAATGCTGCTGTGAGAACAATCACACCGTGGAACATCCAGAGGAAGAACAGCGACAGAAAGGAGGTGAGCGGAAGCGGGAAAACTATAGGTCGCATTCTGCGCAGATTCGGCGTTGATCCGTCAGGCGAGATCATTATTTTACTGAGGAGGAGCGTTATGAAGAAGAAACAGAGCAATGGAAAGCGGCTGCTGGCTGCCGTCGTCGGAGTAGCCGCCATGGTTTTAGCCGGCGCGCCATCAAGCTCCTTAGCTCTCGATTTTCCGATCGGAGATCTGGGCTTCATCGTGTATGGCGGGAACACAGAACGGTATGAAAACTTGCTTTCCTCATCGAATGCGCTGGAGTCGTCAATGAGCAACATTGCCGCAGATCTTCCTCTTTTGCTGGAAGGGGCGTCACTCGGGTTACGCTACTCAATCATCGGCACGTCGGCGAGCGGGCTCGATATGTATGTATCGTCGGTGAACCCGACTTTGAGCGCGGCTCAGGTTTCGAACAGCCTCGCGAACGTGGCGGTAGGATCGTTCCTGTTTTGGGGAGGGCAGCATGCTGCTCAAACCGGAGGAGTTTCGAACCCCTATGCCAATAATCCGTCACTGACCAGCAGGGCTGCAGGCCATTCGTTCACGAGCATTCTCCAAACGGATGGGAGCCTGGACGGAAACTTGGGCTTCACGATCCATGCGCCGTTGGACCAGATGCTGACGATCTTCCGTATCAATATCGATGGTGAAGCCCCGAGCGCCGAGGCGGTGGCGACGGCAATGCTCACGTCAAACGGTCAATTAAACGTCGCCGCAATTCCGATCCCTGCTGCGGCCGTGCTGTTCGGCACAGGCTTGATCGGGTTGGTGGGGATTGCCCGTCGCTCGATTGGCAACAAACGGGCAGCGTAAGAAGATGCGCGGAGCCCGATATGGTGCAGCCGCGCATTCCGGAAGCATGACGACGAACGACGGCAATAAAATCATCAACGATTAAGGAGAAACGATATGCGAACAATAGTGATGCGATCCCTCGCGGCCCTCGCCGGACTGGCATCGGTCGTGGGGCTGGCGCTGTCCGCCGAAGCCCAGACTGTGTTGAACATCGCCGGCGCCTCGGCCGCAAAGCCCTTCGCGGACGAAACGCCGATCACCCTCTGTGACAATCCCGGCGGCCCGGCGCCGACGTTTGTGCCAGGCTCCACCGCCCCGCGCGTCTTCATGGACGGTGCGTTTCCGGCCGATCCGACCGTCAACCCGTTCGCAAACGCCAAGTTCACCACCTGGGTCTGCGAAGCCACGAATGGTAATGTGGGGTTGCCGAGCATCATCGTGCGGTATCAATCGACCGGCTCCTCCGATGGAGTCGACAAGGTCAATGCCTTCCCGACGATCAACAACGACGGGGTGACACCGAACCCGGTGGCGCGCCAGGTCTATGTGCTGGAGAATCCAGCCTCATGCGGTGCGCCGCAATTGAGAGTGGATGCCAATGGCAGGCAGCGACTCATCTATCCGAGCTGCACCCAGTTCAGCCCCAATCCCAATACCAACCCTGCCGGCGCCTTTGTCGTAAATCTCGGTGTCTCTGATGTGGCGGCCAGTTCGTTCGGCCAGACAACGGTCGGCTATGTCGGCTCGACGATTCAGGGCTCGATCGTGGCCGGGCCTCGCGCGGACAACAATATCACGACCGTCCGTCCTGTGATCACGCCGTACTCGATCGTATTGGGCGCCGCGGTCAAGTCGATTAACCCCGCGACCGGGACTGTCCTTGGGCCGGTCCGCAATCTGACGCAAATGCAGGTCGAAGCGATCTTCTCCCGTGGGATTACCCGCTGGAGCCAGTTGAACGGGATCGGCGCCGATACGGACGGCAACGGGACTGTGGATCCCTCCGACAATCAAACAATCATCATCTGTGGCAGACGCGCCGGATCCGGCACCAAGGCGGCGTTCCACCGAACCCTCCTGAAGGATGTGACTAGCGAACATACGGGTCAAATCCCTGTCGGAAGCGGCACCTTCAACCTGACGCTGGGCACCCCGGCCACTCCGACGGGTGGGCCGACCTCACTCTGGGGGATTTCGAACTCTGATGTGCGGGATTGCATTCAGGGCAACCCGAACCCCACGATTCCCTCGAACGATGCCTTTCCCCATGCCGGTGCGCGGCCGGCCCATCCAACCGCAGCGGCGTATATGGAAGCGGAACAGGCGTCGACCGTGAGTGCGACCGCAGCCTATGTGGTGTCGATTGACGGTGGAAAAACCCGCCGGAACGATACGACCAACAGCCATGTGCCTCCGGTGCAAGAAGCCATCTATGCGGGCAACGAGAAGGAGAATGTCCGCTGCGGCAAGTATCAGTTCTGGACTGGTCAGGCAGTCAATCGACGCAACGTGCCGCCGCCCAGCGCGAGCGAGAGCATCCTTATCACCGCGTTTGTGACCCAGTCCCAGGACCCGAACATCATCAACAACATTCCCAACACGGGGAACTATTGGGTCTCTCCGCTGGAGATGCACGTGTTCAAGAACGCGGACAAGGGACCGGTTCTATGGAAAGCGAACGTGGCCGGAATTCAGCCGTGCCTCTCGGCCGTGAACGATCTGCCGTAAAGCAGAGGGGAGACAGGGCCTGGAGTTGTCTTCATGCCCTGTCTCCGTAGTCGTTGAGCACGTTGCGACGACTGTGTGAGGATCAAGCACTCATTTGTTTGGGCGATACGCGAGGTGACCTGACATGATGAAGACCAAGTCTCACAGAACAGTCAAGGGGAGCGTGATGGCTATCCTGGTAGCATCGGTGCTCTGTGTTCTGCCGACGCCAGGCCAGGCTGTAGAGGTGACGCAGCTGGACATCACCGGCGGGTCTGTCGGTCTGAACTTTGGGTCGTTGGGGAGCATCACCGGCAATTTCACCGCCGATGGGCAACTCCTCATGAACCAGTTTCAGCCGCCGCCGAATGTATTCGATCCGATTTCGATTTCCCACCTCACATTTTCCATCTTCACGAGCAGCGGAGGATCTCTCAATTTTCCCGCTCCGACTGCGGAGACTACCGGGTCGGCAATGACGGCGAATCTTCAATCGCTCTTTGCCGGCGTGACCAGCACCGGCTGGTCATGGATGAGCAGCGATCCGTCGATGGCGTCGTTGAATATCGGCGGCATCGCTGACGGAACATTCAACGAGACGACAAACGCATTCGATATTTCATGGACCCGCGCGTTCACGGGGGTGCCGTTTCTAACCTCCGGAACCATCAG
>CAZVEZ010000241.1:1980-4197 GCA_964626135.1 uncultured Nitrospira sp. | reverse complement strand
TTCTTCCGGCAGATATAGTCGACTACCGCAGCAATGTGCGGCATCCCGTCGGCCGGGGTCGCGGAAAATCCCACCGCCTTCAGCGTTTCAAGATCGTTGATATCGTCTCCGATATAGGCAACCTGGCTGAGCGCGAGCCCATGACGCGCCGCCATCTCGCGGACACACGACAGCTTATCCATCACCCCCTGGTGCAACTCGGGGATCGCGAGCTTTTCAGCTCGGCGCGCCACCAGCTTGGTCCGCTCCTGTGTGACAATGGCGGTGATGAACCCCGCTCTCTGCAGCAGTTTAATGCCCATTCCATCGCGCGTATTGAATTTCTTCCACTCATCGCCGGATTCGGCATAGTACATTCCGCCATCCGTCAAAACACCGTCGACATCAGTCGCGAACAGACGTATTCGTTCAAGCACCTTGCGAGAGACTTTTTTGGGCCGCATGCGTGTTTTCGTACGGGACCGTCGGGCCATGGTGTGCGCTCTCCCTGTAATGTGATGCCAAATGAGAAATATTTAAGATGCAAGGGACAAGAGTACATCGCTTCATTTCGTTTTTGATCGGACTGTGCGGATCAAGCTATAGAGCATACGCGAAATTTCTTCTGCTTCCTGAATCCAGCGACGACCTGTTTCGCGGTCGATATAGCTAATTTCCATGCCGATATGTATTTGGGTCCGAAGCTCTCCGGCTGAGCCCTTGGCGTAGTTGAGGAAATTGGCTATTTCCTTGTTGGAGTCACGCTCATAGCCTTCGGCGATATTGGAGGGAACGGAGAGGCCTGCGCGTGCAATCTGATCACGAAAACCGAAATCGCGCAACTCCGAAAGGGCTTTGTATGGCTCTGCACTGAGCCGTGAAGATCGCTGCCATACATCCAACTCTTCGAATTTAGCCACTTCCTTGTCCCTTGAACCTTGCTCCTTGCATCTTCTCCCTTGGACCTTGCGCCTTGTCCCTTGGGCCTAAAATACAGTTTCTTTGAGCACCCGCAGCAAATATTTTCCGTAGCCATTCTTCGTCAAAGGCTGTGCGAGTTGTTCCAATTGGGCGGCATCGATCCACTGTTGCCGATACGCGATTTCTTCCGGACAGGCGACCTTCAAGCCTTGCCGGTTTTCTAATGTGGCGATGAACTGACCGGCTTCGAGCAGCATTTCGTGGGTGCCGGTGTCCAGCCACGCGTAGCCTCGGCCCATGATTTCGACGCGGAGCTTGCCCTGTTCCAGATATAAACGGTTGAGATCCGTAATTTCCAACTCGCCGCGAAGCGAGGGTTTGAGGCGTTTGACCAGATCTATCACCTGTTGGTCGTAAAAATACAGACCGGTCACGGCATAGTTGGATTTCGGATGCGCGGGCTTTTCCTCCAACGATCGCACAGTTCTATTTGAGTCGAATTCGACGACACCATAACGCTCCGGGTCCTGCACATGGTAGGCAAACACGCTCGCGCCTTCGGTCTGAGCCATGGCATTGCCTAGTAATTCGTGAAAGTCATGGCCATAAAAGATGTTATCGCCCAACACCAGGGCGGAGAGATGGTTGCCGATGAATGATTCACCGATAATGAACGCCTGCGCCAGACCGTCCGGGGAGGGTTGAACTGCATAGTGCAGATTCAGTCCCCATCGCTCGCCTGTGCCGAGCAGTTGCTCAAACCGCGGGGTATCTTGCTGGGTAGAAATAATAAGAATATCCCGAATTCCCGCCAGCATCAGAGTGCTGAGCGGATAATAGATCATCGGCTTGTCGAACACCGGCAAGAGCTGCTTACTGACGGCTAATGTAGCCGGGTGCAATCGGGTGCCGGACCCGCCGGCGAGAATGATGCCTTTCCTGGTACGTGGTGAGCGGGAAGTAGGGAGTGGGGTCATGCTGATCTCCATTTTTTGTGCAGACCGGTCAACAGTTTCCCCGCGCGATCGGCCAAATCGAATGCGGCATGATCGGTAGTTGTAAATCCGAGGGTCACCGAAAGTTGCATCTGAGTTTCCAGCTCCGCCAGTGAACCACGTGAAATACCTATGAAATGAACATATTCCTTTCCGCTATTTCGACCCGCACCTTCCGCGAAGTTGCTTGGGATAGAGACCGCCGCACGTCTCATTTGCTGTGCCAGTCCATAACGCTCCTCTGCAGGGAAATTAGCGGTCATCTCATACACGGCTTTAGCCAATTCCATCGAGAACTTCCAAGCCTCAAGCCGCTCATGTG
>CAZVEZ010000241.1:0-1880 GCA_964626135.1 uncultured Nitrospira sp. | reverse complement strand
CCCACTTCCTACTCACCACTTACTACTTACATTCTTCAAAAATCTGTTGAAGAATATGCCGGACACCGTTTTGCCAGTCGGGCAATTCCACATCGTACGTACGGCGCAGCTTGCTAGTATCCAGCCGTGAATTGGCCGGGCGCTTTGCGGGAGTGGGATATTCGGAGGAGGTAATCGCACGAATGGAATCCGGTGCAAGCTTGAGCGGCTTGCCGGCAGCGAGAGCTTCCGACACCACAAACCTCGCATAGTCGCACCAATTGGTCTCGCCACCGGCCGCCAGATGATAGAGACCGAACGGGAAGCGTTCCACTCCCTCGCGCTGTTTCTGCCGAATAAGCTGAGCCGTCACATCGGCCAGCAACGCGGCAGAAGTCGGCGCGCCATACTGATCGGCCACCACGTTCAAACTGTCGCGCTCACAGGCCAATCTCAGGATGGTTTTGGCAAAATTCTTCCCATGCGCTCCGACCACCCAACTCGTACGAAAGATCACGTGCCGCGCCCCGCTGTGTTGCAGCGCAACCTCGCCATCTCTTTTCGTACGGCCATAGACACTTTGTGGATTCGTGACGTCGTCTTCGGTATAGGCGCTCGGCTTGATGCCGTCGAACACATAGTCAGTGGAGTAATGCACGACCCATGCGCCCAGCTTCTCCGCTTCTTTCCCGAGTACTCTGGGAGCGACAGTATTGATGGCGTGAGCCAGCTCCTGTTCAGACTCTGCCTTGTCCACTGCGGTATAGGCTGCGGGATTGACGATCACGTCCGGTTTGTACGATCGCACCAAATCGCAAATGGCAGAGACCTCTGCCAAATCGCATTCAGGCTGATCCACGGCGCAGACCTCCCCTAAGGGAGCCAATGCGCGCTGTAGCTCAAACCCTACCTGGCCGTTCTTTCCCAGGAGCAAAATCTTCATACTCGGTAACGCCTTTGGTAAGTGGTGAGTGGCAAGTAGAGAGTGGGCTGCCTACTGTCTACTTCATACTTATGACTTGCCACTCGCCTCTCACTACTCACCATATTGCTTTTCGACCCAGTTGCGGTACGCGCCGCTGGTGACGTGAGCGACCCAACTCTGATTTCCCAGATACCACTCAACCGTCTTGCGAATGCCGGTTTCAAATGTTTCTTGGGGCTTCCAGCCCAGTTCACGTTCGAGTTTGCCGGCATCGATGGCATAGCGGCGGTCGTGCCCTGGACGATCCTTGACGAAGGTGATCAGGGAGCGGTACGTGGCAAGTGGGAAGTGGGCAGTAGTAAGTGGGGAGTGAAGAGGAGAAAGTGGAGAGTCGTGAGTAGGAAGTGGGGGGAGTCCACTTCCTACTGGCCACTCACCACTGACCGGTTTTAATTCATCCAGGATATCGCAGAGCGTATGCACAACGTCGAGGTTCGTCTTTTCGTTCCAGCCGCCGATGTTATAGGTTTCGCCCACACGCCCGGCTTCGAGCACCACTCGAATGGCGCGGCAGTGATCTGTGACATAGAGCCAGTCGCGGATCTGCCGGCCGTCTCCATAGAGAGGCAGCGGTTTGCCGGCCAGCGCGTTGTGAACGATCAGTGGAATGAGCTTCTCAGGGAATTGATAGGGGCCGTAGTTATTGGAACAGTTTGTCGTCAGCACCGGTAGCCCGTAGGTGTGGGAGTACGCGCGCACCAGATGGTCGCCGGCGGCTTTGCTGGCCGAATAGGGACTATTGGGTTCGTAGCGATTCATTTCACTGAAGGCCGGATCATCTTTGCCTAGCGAGCCGTAGACCTCGTCGGTTGACACATGCAGAAAACGGAATTGCGCTTTGGCTTCGCCTTCCAGCGCATGCCAATAGGCGCGCGCGGATTCAAGCAGACGAAAGGTGCCGACGATGTTGGTTTGG
>CAZVEZ010000240.1:0-4225 GCA_964626135.1 uncultured Nitrospira sp. | reverse complement strand
TGGATGCTAGCGGCCAAGGTACGCCTTTAGGGCTGCCTCAGCTCTCCCACAGGAGATCCATAGTTCAGGCACTGCGTGACAAAGGCATTGCAGGCTCGAATGGAGCCTTTCTCCCTCATCCCTTTGAAATTCCTCGAACGCCAGTTCCGTGAGCCAATCTCCGATAAGGTCCCGCCACTCCTTCAAGTCGCTTCGACTGGCCGCGGCTATCAAGCAAACATGTAGAGCCTCTTCGATAGACAAAGCATGCTCGGGATCTCGCCTGTATCGTCGTACAAGGATTCGAAGCTCGTCGGCAAGCGCATGCCCTCGCGACACAGCCGCAACGGTGGCCAATCCTTTCAAGATGGCTACCAGCTGAGATCGGCTTTCGATGTTCGCGAGGCGATGCTTTCCTAGCTTCACGGTTTTTGCCGCCAACTCTGCCTGGCTTGAATCAACACGAAAGATCAGCGCAGAGTTGACCAATGCTATAAACGAAGCCGGTCCCACTTCATCCGCTTTGAGTTGAGCCTCAACTGTCTCGACCAACTCCACGGGCAGATCATTCGAGTTTGCTTCATTACCTTCCAACGGTCCCGAATAATATGGATGAGGGAATTTACTGCGTGCGCTAAGGCTTTCCGACTCAGTACTAAGAAGGAGGCTATGCAACTCGCTGTCAGAGATATGACCTTCATACCTTCTACCCGCAATCATTAGGCGGCCACAGAAATCCGCTTTCAACTGAGACGCAGCCGTAAAATCCGGACTCCACCGAGGCTCTAAGCGCATGTCGGCGAACGATTGAAACAGGAACTGCTCGCCTCGAATGCTGTAAGCCCAATCACAAACAGACTCTGTCTCAACACCTAAACTCACAGCTTGACGCTGGATCAGCGCTGCCTGCGCTAACGATGCTAATCTTCTGAAGAAAGGGGGCGTCTCTGCCAAGACTCTGCCAAGAGATAACTCGCCGTCCACGAGAACGAATAGACCTGAAAGGAGCTTAAATCCGCTTGCAGCTGCATCTACATCATCGTCTCGAATTTGTTTAACGAGACTAATGAGCACCGGTTCAATCGCCGGCATTCGAGGGAGCAATCGCAATCCGACCTCAATGGCTCCCAACTGCGAAATTCTGTCCCCATGCTTCTCCAGCGATTCTAAAGCCCGCACAACCTCCCTATCCTTCAAACGTTCAGGGCTAATTTCGGAGGTCATTGCCGAATGAGAAGACAAGAGTAAGCTGAAGAGGAAACCGTCGTATGGTCGCCATCTGGAAAGGATCTCGAGAAACGCTTTGCCTCCTCCGACTGCGTATTCCCGAATAGAAGCACTCCCATCGTACTCGCCAACTAACCTCTGAAAGTATCTGCTGGACCGTGGAACCAAAGAGGAGATGCTGCTCTGCCCCTTCCCGATTTCGGCACGTATTGATTGGGCGACGTGAAGCGGTGTGCTTCGGAACTCATCAAAAAATTGTTCGACTTCCTCGTCTTCCAGATCACGCTCGGCAAGCACCTCTTGCCACGCATCCTTGGTAGCAGCGGGCAGATTGACGTACGATGCTGCCTCAGCAAGCGAACGCAGCCTCATGGCCTTGTCCGGGGAAAGTGAGGTAAAATCCGGCAGCCTAAATCGCTTACTTTCGTGAGAAATCACAAGATCAGGAAGGTCATCTTTCTCTCCTTCTGCAAGAACCTTCCACTCGTTCCCAGCCGTATCAGAAACTGCCTGCTCTGAGCGACTAGTTAGGACCTCCCTAATGGCGTCAAACAGCTCGGAACGTTGAATTGAAACGTCACTACCATCAAATGCCAGGATCGCGTCCGTCTTGAACCCGTACTCTTCACGGAAGTCCCGCCGTTCAATCAAGCTTTTGCGTATCAGCGGCGGCACATATTCCAGTGCAGCCTGTGCCAATGCAGATCTGACGTAAGGGCTATTGGCCATCTCATTTCCCTTCTGTTAGATCCTTATCGACGAGCCGTGAAACCATTGTCTTTTGGTGCTCCACTATCCAAGAATAAAGGTCAGGGAATTCCTCCTTTGTAGGAGCGAGCATCCGCTCCTCCAACCATTCCCAGTAGTCATCTTTGACTTCTGATGATGCGTCGGAAGGTGGCGTTAGCAGCATTAGTGTGTAAGCACCTCTCCCTGTTTTGATCATCTCTTCCGCCCCGTCGCCTCCAAGACGATGGACCCAGCCGCGCACATCAATTTCGTCCATGATCCAGTTTGAGAGCGCCTTAGCTGTCGCCGTGTCTGAACCAGCCTTCCATAAGCTCCTCAAAACCCGGATGAAAAGTCTAAGTGTCGAATCGAGCCACGGCGCTTCCTCAGGAAGCTGAAGCCAGTTGCTCATCCGAGCACGGAGCAGGTTCTCGCGAATGGCCTTCAGTTCAGCTGTTTCACTGACACTCCCAGCGGTGACCGAGGACGTATTTAGATGCCGGACCAGCTCATCCTCGTGAATAGGGACAGAGATATATCCTGCCCGTCGAAGCAAGGTCCTGTACTCCATACTCTCGTCACGAGTTAAAGATCCCACTGCTACCAGGGCCTCTACAATGTCCAAGGTTGAGAGGATCGCAGCTTGAGCACCGTTTTGCTCAATGTTCGGATGTCGATTGACAAATCGATCATCGATGACGACCGCATCGCAGAGATCAGCGAGAGCAAGTGCACCAAACGTCGGATGTCGAGAGATTGGCTGTTCTTCTTCTGCATCCACGGCGCCCTGCCGGGCCACCTTGACTCTCCCAGATTCAATTCGAGAATTTAGGGCACTTCGAATACGTTCCAGTGCTTCGATGACCCGATCTGCAATGGTCTCGTAGGAAATGAGCGCATCAGTCTCAGAGATCTCGGCCGGAGACGCGATAGCTGTGAACCCTGCGCCCTGTAACTTTTCCAACATACCGAGATGAAGAAGGCGGCTCATAGCCAATTCATCCAAGTACAGGATTGCACCGTCAGCAATGGCAGGCTCTTGCGGCCACGGCTTCTCGTGGAGTTGCAAATAGGCCCGCGCTTTCTTTCCCTCATCTGCGGTGATCTGTCCCTTCTGCCTCAGTCTCTCCACGATTGATAAGCAGCCACACATTACAGCGGCATGGTCCGTTAGATCCGCCGCCTCCTCCATAAGTGAGCCGATTCTATGAACCGGTGCCGGGCGAACGACAATCCGCTGTCTGTCATCACCATCTCTGATGTTTTCGGCCTCAGAGAGCAAGGTCGCCAGCTCGTCACCAATCTGCGCACATAGCTCGCTGTCGGCCGTTGTAGACGGCACTAGTTCTTCCAATTTGCCGGTCGCAACTAGATTGCGGATCTTATGTGCATCCCTAATCCGGCTGGGTTGGTGAAATGCAGCCTTCTGCTTCTCCTCGAATAGCCACATCAATGTAGAATGCGGCACATAGATTGTGGGGAAGGCGTCAAGTGCCTTGTCCAGGAGGTTCAGGAAGCTCAGCGTTAGCAACGCCGTCGCATCCATCCCGACTATGGTGTTGGTAACGCCAAGAGATACGGGTTGTCTCTTACCACTATACGCGGGAATAATGCCTCTACGCCTAGGATCACGCTCCGAAAGGTTCGCGAGCGCGGGAAAGAGTATGAAGTTGATGAGGGATCTATTGAGCGCCTGCCCCGCGAGAAACATCGGAATCGCTCCACTCCCCAACATTTCCCATGTTTCGGTTTCGCGGCGATCCCACTCGGGCTTTCGCTCGATCAAATCCTTCAAAGTCATCCTCTGAAGGGGGCCGCGCTCTCCGGATAGGGCAGACGCTGTGTGTAGCCACTGAACGACGTTTTCGTCGTCTTCCCATCCTGCTGTTGTAGCGAGGAAGTAGGCTGTCGCAAGTATACTGGGATCGTCGTTGCCCTTGGCTGCTGCTGCAAAGGTGAGGTCCTTTGCATGAGGCGATCCGAGGTGATGGGCTAGCTGGGCAGCGCCAATCAACTCCTGCGCACAGCGCGTCTCTCTCGCTTGGTATTCGGCTGCCACAAACGCTGCCACGGAGTTCCAGTCGCCCAAAGCAATGCCTAAATTAACCTGCAAAGCGCGGTAGTTCGGATCAGCCGGGTCACCACTGAGCTTCGCCAATTCTGCGCGGCTCTTAAGAAGTTCGCCTTCATGATACAGCGCCCAAGAATAGGACATCTGAAGGTTTCGGGACTGATCGCGAAGATCAGGTAGTCCTTCTAGAAACTCTGCAAGACGCTTATTCGCTTGGAA
>CAZVEZ010000239.1:0-4259 GCA_964626135.1 uncultured Nitrospira sp. | reverse complement strand
CGATCCCATCTGACCCACTCCGTCCATTGACCCTGCCCGTTCCACGACCAGTAAATACGGAACGCTTTCCCGCGGATTTTCTCCTCGCGCACGAATCCCCAAAACCGGCTGTCCAGGCTTTGGTCGCGATTGTCGCCCATCACAAAATAGGCGCCGTCAGGCACGGTCACCGGGCCGAAATTGTCGCGCGGATTGATCGTGCCGTCGATAACTCCCGGATCGATCCGTTGGGTAAATGGTTTATCATCGAGCACGACCCCGTTCACCAGCACAGCTTTATTGTGAAGCTGCACGGTATCGCCCGGAGTCCCCACCACCCGTTTGATGAAATCCTTTTCCTCGTCTTCGGGAAACCGGAATACGATGATGTCTCCTCGCTGCGGCTTGCCGAACTCGAAGAGCGCTTGCGAGGCGTAGCAATTGACGGGAGGAAAGGCCGCTTGAAACTTGCACTGGCTGGGCCATTGAATGCCGTATGACAGCTTGCTGACCAGGATATGATCTCCGATCAATAATGTCGGAATCATCGAGCCGGAGGGAATCTTGAATGCCTGGACGACAAATACCCGGATCGCAAAGGCCAGGAGCATCGCCACGATAATGGCTTCTGTATACTCGCGAAAAAGCGACTTCCTGCCGGGCTGCGACACCACCGGCGATTCGCCGAACACCGTGGGCGCCCCTGATGCATCTGCCCGACCCTGTGACGTCGTGGGTCGGAGGTCCTCCGATGGAGGACGCTTTGTGTCCCCGCTCATTCTTCACCGACTTTCAAGATAGCGAGGAAGGCCTCTTGCGGCACTTCCACGCTCCCGACGGATTTCATGCGCTTCTTTCCTTCCTTCTGTTTCTCAAGAAGCTTGCGTTTCCTTGTAATATCTCCGCCGTAGCATTTCGCCAGAACGTTCTTTTTCATCGCCCCGATCGTCTCACGCGCGATGATCTTGCTCCCAATCGCCGCCTGAATGGCGATCTCGTACATCTGCCGGGGAATGAGCTCCTTCATTTTCTCGGCGAGCTGACGCCCGCGTTGAATGGATCGATCTTTGTGGGTGATAAAGGACAAGGCGTCGACGGCCTCGCCGTTCAGTAAAATGTCGAGCCTCACGAGATCGGACTCGCGATAGCCGAGCACCTCATAATCGAGCGACGCATAGCCCTGCGTGCGCGACTTGAGCTTGTCGTAGAAATCAAGAATCACTTCGTTGAGCGGCAATTCGTAACTGATCACCACCCGCGTCGGATCGAGGAAATGCATGCTCCGTTGAATCCCCCGACGCTCCTGACAGAGCTGGAGGATCGCTCCCATATACCGTTCTGGCGCAATAACCGACGCGAGAATGAACGGCTCTTCAAATGCCTCGATACTGCTGGGAGGCGGAAGCTGCGTCGGGTTATTGACCTCCAGCACCTCACCCTTCGTCGTGAGTACGCGATAGACGACGGTCGGCGCGGTGGTGAGCAGCGTCAGATTGTATTCGCGTTCGAGCCGCTCCTGGATGATTTCCATGTGCAGCAGGCCCAAGAAACCACATCGAAACCCGAACCCCAACGCAAGCGACGTCTCCGGTTCGTAGACGAAGGAGGAGTCATTCAACCGCAGTTTCACCAGCGCGTCGCGCAGATCTTCGTACCGGCCCGTGTCGGTGGGATAGAGCCCGCAAAACACCAGCGGCTTCACTTCTTTATACCCGGGAAATGGCGCACTCGTCGGGGAGACCGCATCCGTCAGCGTATCGCCGATTTTGACGTCTGCGACTTCTCTCATGTTTGCGCAGAGGTATCCGACCTCGCCGGTCAACAACTCGGTCTTCTTGGTCCGTTTCGGGGTGAATTGACCGACTTCCATCACTTCGAACATCCGGTTGTTCGACATGACTTTGATCTTCATCCCGGGCCGCAGGGCTCCATCCACAACTCTTGTCAGGACAATCACACCCTGATAATTGTCAAACCAGGAATCGAAGATAAGCGTCTTCAGCGGCGCCTTGGGATCACCGGATGGTGGAGGGATTCTGGCAATGACCGCCTCCAGCACCTCCGACACACCCTTGCCCTCTTTCGCGCTGATCGGCAGCGCATCGGTCGCGTCCAACATCAGCACATCGGAAATCGATTGCTTGGTACCGTCCACATCGGCGCTCGCAAGATCGACCTTGTTGACGACCGGAATGATCGCCAGGTTATTGGCCATCGCCAGGTTCACATTGGCGATCGTCTGAGCCTGCACCCCCTGAGTGGCATCGACAAGCAACAACGCGCCTTCGCAGGCCGCCAGACTGCGCGAGACTTCATAGGTAAAGTCGACATGACCCGGCGTATCGATCAAATGCAAGGCGTACGTCTTCCCATCCTTGGCCTGATACCGAACCGCGACCGCGTGGGCCTTGATCGTGATCCCACGTTCACGCTCCAGATCCATCGCGTCGAGAATCTGGTCTTTCGATTCTCGTGCCGTGACAGCGCCCGTGGCTTCCAGGAACCGGTCAGCGAGGGTTGATTTGCCGTGATCGATATGAGCAATAATCGAGAAATTGCGTATGAGGCTTTGCAAATTCTAACTCTTTTCCCAATAACATCGCGTTATTATAGTTATTGCTCCCGATGTTGTCAAAGCAATCGCTCCCTCGTATACTCTCCAACGCATCGGCACTCCCTGCGCCCGTTACTCGTTATCCGTTAATCACATGAAAGACTCTTGTTGGCCCCAATGATTAACGATTGACGAGTAACCATTACCGCCCTACCCAACTGCTATGGCACAACGACCTTCTACTCGGCAATTGATTGACTGGGATCACCGATATCTTTGGCATCCCTTCACCCAAATGCAGGAATGGGAGCAGGAAGAGCCGCTCATTATCGAGCGAGGAAAAGGGTCTTATTTGATCGATACGGAAGGGAAAAGGTTTCTCGACGGGACCTCGTCCATCTGGGTCAATCTCCATGGTCATCGCCATCCGGCGCTCGACCAAGCCATCAAGAAGCAACTCGACAACGTCGCGCATTCCACGCTGCTCGGACTCGCCAATCCACCGGCAATTCAACTTGCGCGCGCGTTGATTCAGATCGCGCCGAAAGGCCTCAAGCGGGTCTTTTATTCCGACAACGGGTCGACCGCAGTGGAAATCGCGCTCAAGATGGCGGTGCAATACTGGCAGCAGCGCCGGCCAGAAGCCGGCTCAAAAAATACCTTTCTCCATCTGAAACTGGCCTATCACGGCGATACCATCGGAGCCGTCAGCGTCGGCAACATCGAACTCTTCCATTCGCGATTCAAGCCGTTGTTGTTTCCCACGATCGAGGCCGACCCTCCCTATTGTTATCGCTGCCCGCTCAGCCTGACTTACCCTTCGTGCCAGATGGCCTGCATCGATCCGATTGAACGGATACTCAGAGAGCGTCACCGTGAACTGGCCGGCTTCATCATCGAGCCGCTTGTACAAGCCGCCGCGGGAATGTTGCCTTCCCCCCCCGGCTATCTGAAGCGAATTCGTGAACTATGCACCGCGTATAATGTCCTCCTGATTGCCGATGAAGTCGCCACCGGGTTCGGCCGTACCGGCAAGATGTTTGCCTGTCAGCATGAGGGAGTCACGCCCGACTTGATGGCGATCAGCAAAGGCCTGACCGGCGGCTACATGCCGCTCGCCGCTACACTCACCACCGACGAAGTCTACCAGGCCTTCCTCGGCAAGTACGAAGACTTCAAGACATTTTTCCACGGTCACAGTTTTACGGGAAATCCTCTCGGCTGCGCGGTGGCGCTGGCGAGTCTCGCAGTGTTCAAGAAAGACAAGACCCTCTCCCGACTCCAACCCAAAATCAAGGCAATGGCGCGACTTCTTCAGCCGCTCCGGCAACTCCCTCATGTGGGTGATGTCCGGCAACGGGGATTCATCGCGGCCATCGAACTGGTGGAGGATACACAGACACGGAAACCCTATCCGCTCGAAATTCGAATCGGCCACAAGATAGCCATGGAAGCACGACGCCGTGGGCTCTTGCTCCGCCCGATCGGCAACGTGATTTTTCTCATGCCTCCGCTCAGTACGTCGCTTCCAGAACTCAGGCGCATGGTTGAAATCCTAAGGGAATCCATTGAAGCCGTCACATAACTCTCGACGGTGGACGCAAGAGTATGCAGAAAGGTGAGCGAGCGTCCGGGCGCCTTCCATGCTCGCAGAACAGAGGAAGGGATGGAGCCTGATGATCTACTTTGCTCGCGCAACGCCCAGTCGCAGACTCCCCTTGTTGGA
>CAZVEZ010000238.1:0-4316 GCA_964626135.1 uncultured Nitrospira sp. | reverse complement strand
GCATCCGGTATGTGGAACTTTATGATTTTGCCCCGGCCGGCCATCTCACGCTGGATATGCGCGGCACGATCGTGGAGGCGAATCTGCAGGCCTGCGCTGCTTGGTGTGAGTAGACAAGACGTCATGCATCAGTCGCTGGCGCGGTTCATTGCGGCGGAGGATGCGGATACGTTCCACCGGCATTGGCAGGAAATCTTGAAGACCGGCGCAAAACAGGCCTGTCAAGTGCGCTTTCTGGACAAGACCGGCGCCGCGCGCTGGAGTTATTTGGAAAGTTGCGCGGCGCATGATGAGGAGGGGCATGTGGTCGGTTGGCGCGCGGCGCTGTCGGACATCAGCGCGCAGAGGCAGGCGGAGCATGACTTAAGCGAAACAACGGCACAGCTTCGAGCCATTCTGGATCACAGTCCAAGCCTGATCTTCCTCAAGGATTTTGAGGGGCGCTATCTGCACATCAATCGGCAGTTCGAGCGGACATTTCATCGCACTCGCCAGAGTATCATCGGCCTGACGGATCACGACATCTTCCCCGCGGAACAGGCTGCCGTGTTTCGCGCCAACGATCTCGCGGTGATGAACGCGGGGAGGCCTCTCCAGTTTGAAGAAGTAGCCTTCCACGATGACGGTCTCCACACTAGCATCGTGTCCAAGTTTCTGCTCCGGCATCTCGACGGGACGCCGTATGCCGTTTGCGGCATTGCCACGGATATCACCGAGCGGAAGAGGGCCGCAGAGACGCTGCGCGCCAATGAAACCTTTACACGCGCGGTGTTGAACTCTTTGTCCGCGCATATCTGCGTACTGGACAAGGAGGGGATCATCGTAAGGACGAACGATGCCTGGAAAGAATTCTCCCGCCGCGATTCGGCTCACGCGCTTCCCAGTATCGATGTCGGGCAACATTATCTGGACGTATACCGGCGGGCGATCGTCGGCGAAGGGGCGGAAGCACAGATGATTCTCGACGGCATCGAAGCGGTGTTGACGGGCAGGGAGCCGAGTTTCACCCAGGAATATGCCTGCCATTCGCCCGAAGAGGCATGCTGGATCCTGATGCGGGTGACGCCCTTGAAGGGGGCGCAAGGCGTCGTAATTTCGCATACGGATATCTCCGAGCGGGTCCGGATGGCGCGGGAGCTTGAGCGTCGCGCCTATTTGCTCGGCGAAAAGCAGGGGGAGCTGGAATCTCTGGCGGGGAAGCTGATCGAGGCCCAAGAAGCGGAGCGAAAGCGGATTGCGCGAGAATTACATGACGACTTCAACCAACGGCTCGCCGCGTTGTCCGTCGATCTGGAGAGCATGGAGCGATCTCCCGTCGCTTCGGTGGAACACGTGGCTCAGCAACTCGCTGCGATCCGTGTTCAGATCGGGCAGCTCTCCGACAACCTGCACGATTTGGCGTATAGGTTGCATCCTTCGCTGCTCGATCACGTCGGCTTGGAGGTCGCCGCGCGAGATCATGTCGTGGAGTTCATGAAGCGGACCGGACTGCCCGTGAGGTTTATCACGAGTAAAGTGCCGGGGGCGCTCTCGCAGGAGATTGCCACCAATCTGTTTCGTGTGATGCAGGAGAGTCTGCAGAATGTGTTCAAGCATGCCCGGGCGACCGAGGTCACCGTCAAGCTGTGCGGTTCGTCCAAAGGGATCGGGTTATCCGTGCGCGATAACGGCAGAGGATTCGATCTTGAGCGCAAGGAGGCTCGCGAGAAAGGGCTTGGCTTGGTGAGTATGCAGGAGCGCGCGCGCGGGCTGGGCGGGTTCTTCAGAATTCATTCCCCCGGAAAGGGAGGCACGAAGATCTGTGCCTGGATTCCACATGCTCCGGAGCTTGCATGAAAAAACCGCGTGTGCTCATGGCCGACGACCACTCGCTGATTCTCGCCGGCTTGCGGAAGTTGGTGGAGGGCGAGTGCGACATTGTAGGCACGGTGGAAGACGGGAGGGCACTGGTGGAGGCGGCGCGAAAACTGCGGCCGGACCTGATTCTCCTGGACATCTCGATGCCGCTCTTGAACGGGCTCGAAGCGGCCAGAAAACTCCACACCCTGGCGCCGGAAAGCAAACTCATTTTCCTCACCATGCATGCCAGCCCGACCTATGCGACCGAAGCCTTCCAGGCCGGGGCATCGGGGTACCTCCTGAAGCGCTCTGCGGCGTCGGAACTCAGCCTGGCGATCAAGTCCGTTCTCCAAGGCCAGCACTATCTCACGCCGTCGCTCACGAAAGATGTGCTGGCCTTGGTTCTCAGCCCATCAACCGGTGAACGAAACAAGTCCGCGCCCACGGCGCTCACGGCGCGCCAGCGCGAAGTCTTGCAGCTCGTCGCCGAGGGCCGCGGCACCAAAGAGATCGCCACCATCCTCAACGTGTCGGTAAAAACGGCGGAGTTCCATAAGTCTCGTCTCATGCAGCAACTGGATATTCACACCACTGCCGATTTGACCAAGTACGCGATCACTCACGGCATCACCGGCCTTTAGCGCGACGCGCGCCGTGATGGGTCTTACGCCTAGATTGCGCCCCTGCTAGTAAGATTGTCCCTCTACACCAGGGTTCTTTCTAGTTTCACCCGCACTTCAAGACGTCTATGATTCCTCAATTTTTCCAGAGAAGAAGAGGCCTGCAGTGATCAAGCCCAGAATCGTCCTTGCCGACAATCACCCGCTGGCGAGGGAGGCCTTGAAGGATCTCTTGAGCGAGCTGGGTGAAGTGGTGGGGACGGTGAGCAATGGGCATGCGCTTGTGGAAGCAGCGCAACGGTTGGAGCCGGACATTATTATTTCGGATATCTCGATGCCGGAGCTGAATGGTCTCGACGCCACTCGCGCCCTGCAAACCTGCGCGCCTCGGAGCAAGGTGATCATTGTGACGATTCACCGGGAGCCGGCATATGCAACCCTGGCATTCGATGCAGGGGCTCGCGGTTTTCTTCTCAAAAAAGCCGCGCTCGCTGCAGAATTGTCTCAAGCCATCCTGTGCGTGCTCGCGGGCGATCGCTATGTCGGGCTGGGAGTAGGTGAGGAATGGGCGTCCGTCGATGGGGATAGGATTTCGACTTGGACGTCGGAGTTGTAAGAACCGGCGCGAACCGGACGAATCTATTCCGCCGATCTCCTCAGTGAAATGTCAGCACGGGGCAGGGCATCTTGTGCAGCACCGCGTGAGACACACTGCCGAGCACGAATCGGGTGATTCCTTGCCGTCCCCTTGTTCCCATCACAATCAGATCTGACTGCCGTGCGGCGGCCTCCTGCAGGATCATGGCAGCCGGCGTCCCAAACACGACGGTCCCGCGCGCCTGATATCCGATGGCGCGTAGCCGCTCCGCCACACCGTCGATGTAATCGCGCGCGCACCGCAAGGCCTGCTCCTCCAGTCTTTCTGTGGCCGCGGCGTCGGCCGGCCATGGCGGCTGTGTTGAAGGCAGGATGGTCAGCAGCGTCACCTCAACCGGATCGTGGAACGGTTTCAGTTGCAGAAAATGAACGGCGGCTTCCGCATCGGAGAGACCTTGGAGCGGCAGCAAGACCTGCTTCATGGCCTTGACCGGTCCGTTCACGATCAACGTGGCGCAGGGGGCCAGGGTGAGGATGCGATGCGACACACTGCCGAACAGCCGTTCTTTGACGGGACCAAGACCCCGCGCGCCCATCACAATGAGATCCGCTTTTTGCTCCTCGGCAGTCGACACGATCATCTCTGCCGGAGATCCGACTCGCAGGTATTGTGTCGAAGGGCCTGCGTGCATCGGGAGGAGGGACTGAACCCGATCGAGCAGCCGCTCGCCATCCTCCCGCATGCTCTGTTCAAGAGTCTTGTAGAGCTCTTCCGCGACTTCCGGCATCATCATCGGATAGGCCGGCCTCGGGACGTCCAACGCGTGAAGCAGGGTGAGCTGCTCCGCCCGGGAAAAATATTTCAGAGCATGGACGGCTTCATAGGAATTATCCGATCCGTCAACCGCGAGTATTGTCTTCATCGAAGACGCTCCTTGTCATAGGTCCGTTTCCGGTTTTGCGCTACACAAAGACTCAGCAAATCTGATGCCGTTTAGTGAACGGTTGTGGGAAGCGTGATGGAAGGAGGCGATATGGATTACGGTCGCGCCTCTTGTCGCCTTTTGCTACAGTGTGAAAACCAAACTGTAGCAGGACACCCCTGCTCAATATATAAAGAACCGATGGCGGATGGTTACGGACTCACAGCAGAGAGAAATTCTTTGATTCTATACAGCGATCAGCGATCCACCTTCAGCCTGAATTGGATGGCACCGGCCTTGCTGATGCAGAAAGACTGAATCGGACTTTCGGGAGGTG
>CAZVEZ010000237.1:0-4349 GCA_964626135.1 uncultured Nitrospira sp. | reverse complement strand
AGGGTATTGAGTTTATCGTTCTCAAAGGGGCCGATCTGCTCTCACGGCTTTATGGGATGCGCGGGACCAGGCCTCTCTCCGATGTGGATCTGTTGGTCCATGAGCGGGACCTCCCCGCGATTCATCGACTGCTGATCGAGGCCGGATTTGTACAGCAGATCGATGGTAACCCGGCCTATTACTCGCCCCGATCCGCGCTCTCCCTGGATCTGGTCTCGGATTTCTGGTACCTGGACGAAGCGGGCCTTGCCGCGCTGTGGGCTCGTGCCCGGACTCGATCGCTCGGTCGGCTGACGGTCAAGCAACTGGGCTCCAATGACCTGTTACTCTATCTGACCGCCTATTCGGTCGTTCACCGCGGACACCTCTCCCCTTCCTTTTTCACCGATCTCCAGTTGCTGATCGAGAAGGAACCGCTTCACTGGCCCACGCTTGTCGAGGAGGCGAGCCTGAGGTATCTCAAAATCCCGCTCTACCACGGCCTGAGGCAACCGGCTTTGTCGAATCTGATGACAGGAATTCCTCCTAACGTGATCCAACAGCTCGCGCCGGCGACCATGGCTGAACAGACACTCGAGTTTCTTTTCAGGCGATTGGTAACGACTCAGCCCATCCCGGAACTCGGCCACTTTTTATTGTGGATTACACAACCGCCAGGATGCAGGCTTGCCTGGCTTCGCCGCACCCTCTTCCCTTCGTCGCGTTTCTTGGCATATCGGTATGGGAGTGAGAGTGTGACGCGGCCTCGGCTCACCACAATCACCAGATGGTGGCAACTGGCACGAGCGGCAAACCTTTTGATCGCTCGCATGGTAGTCCGTCTTGTCCGTGACCAGACAGCAAGGACGACCTCGTGATTCAGCTCTTATCTCCCCTCACCTTGGATGGTCGTTTCTCTGCGCAGGATTTGCCGGATGCGCTTCAGCTCCCTCTCCTCAATAATATGGTCTTGCCTCTAATCGTATCGTCGAGCATGACGCCGACGATTCAAGAAGGCGACAGGCTTGAACTGAGTCCTCCGGCCGCCCTCGTCGTAGGCGCGATCGTGGTATTCAGAAACGACACCCTGCTCGTCTGCCACCGTATCACCGCCATTGATTCTCAAGGCACGCTCTCAACAAGGGGCGACGCGACGCAGGGCGCCTGTGAAATCATCCAGCCAAACGCTGTGATCGGAGTGGTCACGGGGGTGGTGCGTGAGGGCACTCACGTATATCTCGAACAACGCCCACGCATGGCATCAGCCGCAACACAACCGATCAAGCTCACAAGTCGCATTCGGACTGTCGTCATCCGCTCAGTCATCAGGAGTATTCGTGTCCTTTCGCAATTCTCATTCTTCCAGCCTATCCTGGCCCTATTGCTCCGCTGGACAGCCACAGTCGATATCCTGACTCCTACACCACTTCAGTCTCTCCCATCCCATACCACGGTCGCCTCGTTCACACTCCGAATGTTTCCCCACATGGCCGGACTCCTCACGGTTTCCACCGGACAGAAACCGACATATTTTGTACTCCGCCTGGGACCCTGGCGATTAGCTCAATACGACCCGGCTACAGAATCGCTCATGCTCCGCCAATCTCTCCAAGACGCCGGTCTGGAGTTCTTCATTCGGCGCATCTGCAGCGGTAGTTGAACCATCACCGCGAAGTGTGGAGCGCAAAACGCGAAAGTCGGCTTGTTTATTCGGTTTGTGTGGTCGAACCAGACTAACCGGATGAATACAACAAACCAGATGAATCAGATCAACCCGCCTCGCCGGTCTCATTTGTCTCGCCTGCCTAGCTTTTCCCGCCAGTCGCGCATTCCGACAAACACACATCCTTTTGCCGGTGGCTTCCGTAGGATGGTATAGTCGTGGCGGACATGACCTGATACAGGATTTCCTTCATACCTCGCTCGTATATGGACAAAACCCCGCGACTCGCCACCTCAACGATCGATCCAGACTTGCTCGCTCGTATCGCCAAAGGCGATCAGCAGGCATACAGCCAACTCTACGACCATTCCAGCACCCTCTTGTTCACATTGGCGGTCAGAATCTTGGGGAATCACGAGGAGGCAGCGGATCTCTTGCAGGACGTCTATTTGGAAGTCTGGCGGAAGGTTTCCCGCTACGACGTCGGACGTGGAACCCCGATCGCCTGGTTGATCATCCTCACCAAGAGTCGGGCCATCGACCGGCTACGGGCCAGGACTGCGCGAGGTCATCGGGGCACGATCCCGCTGGAAGTCGCACCCGCTGCGCAAGCAGCCGACCCAGGTCAAAATTCTTTTGAGACGCAGGCCGATCAAGAGCTGCGCATTGCGGTCGCGGCAGCGGTAGCGGGATTGCCTCAGGCGCAGCAACAGGCGATTGAACTGGCATACTACGAAGGACTCTCCCATCACGAGATCGCCGAACGGCTGAACCAGCCGCTCGGGACCGTCAAGACACGGATCAAATTGTGGATGTCCAAACTCAAAGACAGCCTCCGACAGTGGCGGAGTCATGGTAATCACCAATGACGCATGAAGAATTGGAAGCATCGGTTCCCTTGTATGCCGCAGGGGCGCTGGACCGGGTTGAGCGACAGGCGCTGGAAGCCCACTTACTCTCCGGCTGCGCCTCCTGCCACAGCGCGCTGAAGGACTATCAATCTGTCGCCGCGCTTCTCCCGTTCAGCCTCACTCCGGCCAGGCCTCCTCGCTCCCTTAAAGCCAAGATCATGGCCGAACGAAACCCCGCGCCGATTCAGGCAGACACGACCGCGACCGAACCGCCCAAACCAAGTCTGGAGCCAGGCGAATGGATGAACCATCTCTTTCCTCCTGTCTCCCCTGCCCGGTCGTCGTCACTCCCATGGGCTCTGGGATTGATCGCTCTCCTGATCGTAGGCGTAGGCGGATATCTCGCGTGGAACGCGTCGACACAACATTCGGCCGACAGCTCGAACATCGAACAACTTAAAGCCTCGCTCCAGGACAAGTCCTCACAGCTTGCCGGGGCGGAGCGCGAGGCCGGCAACCAGGCCACTATCATCGAGCAATTGCGCAATGAACTACAGCAACGAACGAATGAAGCGGCGGAAACCAAGGACCTGCTGGCTCAACGTGAGATTGAGCTGGAAGAGACGCGTGTGCAATTGAGCCAGCGAGGAGGCGGTCGCGCCGTTGGAACTCCGCAAGACGAATTCGCCGCGCTCCTTCGATCTCCCAACGTTACAGCTGTGTCTCTAACCGGATCAGACATGGCAAAACGGGCTGCAGGATTTCTCCTGTACGACGCGCGAACGCAACACGTCTGGATCTACACGATGAATCTGCCGGAAAATCCTACGGGAACGATCTATCAGTTATGGGCTATTTACGACAAACCCGTGAGCATTGGAACCTTTCAGATGGATCGTGGCGAGACCGCTCGGCTCCTGATGAAGAAAATTCCGGGCTTCGTGGACGCAAAGACTTTTGCGGTCAGCCTTGAGCCATCAGGAGGCCGCCCACAACCGACCGGACCGATGTATCTCCTGAGCCGCTCGTAGCGGCGCGAGACAGGCGAGACTCGCGGGAAAAGCGAGACGGGAGAACGTTCGAAACCTGAAGTACGAGATTTTCTGAGCTGCGAATTCCGAACTTCACATCGGCGAGTCTCGCCTGTCTCGCGCTTCATGCGCCACTCTCAGTAGTGCAGGCAGCCCGGCACAGTACCCGACTAGAGGATCGTCATCATGCCGACAACCGAAGAAAATCAGGATGTGGCCTTCATGCGAGTGGCACTGGAGGAAGCCACGCGGGCGCCGGAGGCCGGAGAGGTGCCGATTGCGGCGGTGATTGTGCGTGGAAGTCAGATTGTAGCCCAGGCGCACAATTGCCGGGAACTCTGGCAGGATCCCACGGCCCATGCAGAGGTCATTGCAATCCGGGCCGCAGCGACCGCGCTTGGCACCTGGCGATTGACTGAGACCACACTCTATGTGACCCTCGAACCCTGCTCGATGTGCATCGGCGCCATTATACTCGCAAGGATTCCCCGGGTCGTCTTTGGAGCATGGGATCTCAAAGCCGGCGCCTGCGGCTCGGTGTTTAACCTGCCGCCCGAACCGAAACTGAACCATCGGGTTGCTGTGACAGGAGGGATCCTCGAACAGGAGAGTCAGGCCCTCATTCAGAAGTTTTTCAAACAGCTCCGCGAAGGATCACCGCTCTAACCCGGTCTGTCTAGTCCATCTGGTTTCTCTGGTCTATCTGGTTAGCAGGCTGTTGACAAAGTCCGCCAGCGGCGTTCTCGCCGCGCTCAGAGGCTCAACGTACTGCAGAGAGTACGCTTCGCCTCGTCGCGTGCTGCGGCCTTGCTGGACGGCCTTTCT
>CAZVEZ010000236.1:433-4354 GCA_964626135.1 uncultured Nitrospira sp. | reverse complement strand
CGACGCGCTGGAACTGTACACCCAGGTGAAAGCCGTCACCGTGCGACTGTAAAAACGTGATGGAGAACTGAAGGATCAGGGGGAGGAACGTCGGCGACTGCCGGTGAGCAAGCCGGCACTAGATTTCTTCACTTGATTGCTCGCTCAGCCAGGCTGCGAACGCTTTCCGGAGCATACGTTTATGGTGCGGCTGGTATCCGGGAATACTGGAGTAATCTTCTAACTCCAACATCTTCTGAATCATGCTCACGGTATACGACGCGCCCTGAGCCTCATGATCCTTGTGCCACACGGCTAAACGACTCCCGGCCTTGCTCTGCTTGGCTTCCTCAAACACATGCCAGTCACAGTCTGGTGAATACCGAAGGTAGGCCATGAAGACTCCTCACGATGCTGTATCCACCACGCACACGGACGAGTTCCACGAATTGAGGACGAGGAACTTATAGCCGATGGCCTATAGCAGGTACAAGCTGAAGTGTGTTCGATGGTGCCGCTGCCATAAACCATACGCGCGTCTCTTCTCGGCGACAGGAGCCTGCCGACGGGCGCGAAGGGCCATCCTCCTCTGTCAGACTATTTGATCGGCGCCTTGATCGACTCGCCTTCTTGCGACAGCAGAAACACGAGAATCTTTGCCGGTTCTGTTTGACTGGCATTTTTCGACACGAGGTGCGGATTCTTGGGATACTCATACCAACTCTGCCCTTTGGTATAGGTCACGGGCTTCTCACCTTCCCCCTGAGATACAATCGATCCCTCCAAGACATAAGCAAACACCGAACCGGGATGCACGTGCGCGTCTGATACTGCACCAGGCGCATAGCCCACCGTCAGAACGGTGGGCACTTTTCCGGTCATATCGGACAGGCTCTGCTTCATCAGCACCGACAACTTGTCTTCCGCCGACACCGTCGCCTGTGCGAAGATCAGGATCATTCCGGCCAACGCTGTCCACTTCAACGTGTGTGTCACCATTGCGCAGATCGCGTACATGATCGTCTTCATAGGGCGAGTCCTTTCTGCGTATGTCGTGCTCCTCATGACGTCCCATCGATGTGCAGCACATGCTTGCCCCGCAGGGGTTTGTGTTCATAGGCTTGACGAAAGCGCTCCATGGGAAAGACGGCGCCCACGACCGGTCTCATGATGCCGGCATCGATCAAACGGGAGATTTCGATCAATTGAACCCGATTTGGCTCGACAATGAAGAACGCATCGCGCACCCTCGGATCAGTGGACCGTTCCGCATCCGCTGCAATGGTCACCAATCGGCCTCCCTTTTTCAACGCTCCCCAGGAGCGGTTTCTCGTCTCCCCTCCGACCGTATCCAGCACCACATCGACGTCTCGAACGACCGATTCAAACGGCGTCGTCTTGTAATCAATAACTTCGTCTGCGCCGAGCGCCGTCACAAAGCCGGCATTTTCCGCTGAAGCCGTGGCGATCACATAAGCCTTCTTATGTCGGGCCAGCTGCACAGCAAAACTGCCGACTCCACCGGCTGCGCCATGAATCAACACCCGTTGCTCCGCAGAAAGCTGGACCCGATCAACAAGTGCCTGCCATGCAGTAAGAGCCGAGATCGGTACCGCTGCTGCCAGAGAATCGACCAGCGAAATGGGTTTAGGCGCAAGGTTCCCTGGAACCGTTATACAATATTCCGCCTGAGCACCGTCGCTGTACCAATCGTTCAATCCATATACCGAATCTCCGATTCGTACACCGCTGGAATCCGGTCCGATCGCCGCAACCACACCGGAGAATTCATGACCGAGAATGATGGGGAACGGCCGCGCACCGCCGTCAAGCGCATGAAACGTAGGATGCCATGCGAATTCCGTCGGTGTGATCGCTGTAGCCGAGACCTGGATAAGCACCTGATCAGCCTGTGGACTGGGTTTGGGCGCATCTTCGTGGCGAAGCGACTCCCACCCGCCAACCTCATGCAATCGTATCGCTCGCATCGCAATACCTCACACCTGCGGAGATCGACGCGACCCAGACGTCATGGCAACGGAGGAACAACGATTCAGGTGAACACAGGTAGGCTACGCCTGAGAGATCGCGAGGTCAACGAGGAAAATTCTGTTGCATCCCTTCACGAATGAACTCTTCGGTGAACGTGAAGAGCCGCGGACACTGACCCATTTCCAATCAGAAAAACCAAGCGCGGACACGGTGGGCGCGGCGGCAGAACCGAGGCATCACGTCAAGCGAGCCAAATCCTCTACCCACACCAACCGCCGATCACATATAGTCCATCGGCCAGCACGTTGTAGAATTTTCGGTCGGCAGTGATCATTCGCCCGTCGACGGCCTCGGCTTAGGCAAGATAGAGGCAATTGTACAGACTCTACAGAACGTCCCATCTGGCCAGCGGGAAAAGTTATCCCATCGAGACAAAATGTCAGAGTCCGCTTCTCTGCAGAGATACAACAGGTTTCGCGATCGCACAGACGACTTGCTCCCTCAGCCGAAACCGATGTACTTCGCTCCATATTGATTCAATCCTGCAAACCCGCTGCAAACCTTGTAATTTTCTCTTCTCGTGATTACTGGCAAACCATTTGCTCTTCTGCTCTATCAAGAGGCCCAAACCATTCTCCTCTGACCCCAGAGCGGCAGTGAAGGAGATGGCATCAACCACCATGAGTAAGCCATGGTTCAATCTCATCGAACTACAATTGTATTCGTTGCTGTCGCGGCCTTGATAGCATGTGTCGTGTTTCTTTTACGGCCAAACCACGCGACGGACTCTGTTCGAATCATCGACGGTTCCCGTGTCCTACTCGTGTATCAACTGACTATTCATGGGGAAGAAAGATCGGAAGCCCCACATTTCGCTCAGTTCGTACAGGGACAACACCAGTTTCTGCCTGCCTTGGAACAGGTGGTGAAGGGGAAGAAAACAGGAGATACACTGAAGGTCATGCTTTCCGAGGACGAACGTTTCGGCACGTATGACGCGACAAAAAAGAAAACCGTTCCGAGGACAGATCTGCCGGGTGGAGTAAAGGAAGGCGATGTCCTTCAAGATCGTGCCGGTACGCCTGCAATCGTGACTCAGTTATCAGATCGTTCAGCGGTGGTCGATTACAATCATCCGTGGGCAGGAAAGTCATTCATCGTGAAGATTGCGATCTTGCGAGTCGATGACCCTGGAACGATGGATTTCACAAATCCGCCACGAATGATCGTCAAGAACCAGCCGTGCGCAGACGTGTCAGAGAAATGGGTGTGAGGAGTTACGGGCCGATGGCCTCCCATTCTCGGACGCGCCAGCCGTCCGGCGAGGGAGGACAGTCACACAAGCACGACCATATCGTAATCGCTTGAGGTGCGCCATGAAGAAAAATTGGATCGAACTCGCAACCATCAGTCTGCTCTGGACAGCGCTGGCAATTGTCCTGACCAGTGAAGCCGCAACGACATTTTCAGGTACGATCGTCGGTATTGATCAAGCCCGGCAGACAATCACCTTCCAAACAATGGATGGACAAACCTGGGCGCTGCCGCTGTCCGATTCCGCGATCTTGACGCAGGAGCAGGTCGCCAAGGGCAATCGGGTCAGAATCGAGATCGACGTAAGCGGGGAAATCGCCAAGATCACAAAAATTACCGACTCCCCCTCCTCTGTCCGAACCGATCCAATTCCGTAATGAGGTCTAACGAGGTCACAGACGAAGACGAGGGAATGATGCATTCTTGGAACCTATAACGAGAATGCATGGCCCGGCAGAGCCATAGCCAGAACGCTTATGAATGAGGAGGTGCGCCATGAATGAACGACCTGTTCTAGGAAACGGAGTTCTCCAATATCCTGTCGCCCCTGCAACGCATCAGATAACACCATGGAGCAGATCCGTTGCCGCCGTCCTGATCGTGACCGTCATGGGCTTGACCATGATTCCACCGGGA
>CAZVEZ010000236.1:0-423 GCA_964626135.1 uncultured Nitrospira sp. | reverse complement strand
TCGCGGAAGAGCGCACGTCCGGCACGGACAATTCAGACAGTACCGGAATACAAGTGGCAAGTTGGCTGCTGACGATTCCCTATTGTGTCGGCAAGAGCGCATTCGCCGTCGCAGGAAGCGTCGTCGGTAGTCTGGGATATGCGTTTTCCGGTGGAAACTCAGAAACGGCACAGTCTGTTTGGACCAAAAGCATCTATGGGACCTATATCCTCCGACCAACTCACCTCAGAGGCGAGGAACAGATCCACTTCCTCGGCGCGGCTGACGGGAACCACAGCGAGCCGGTGAAAGATGCCTCAGCGACATCCAACTACGCGAGCAAGTGAGGAGCGAATTCAAGCGAACACGTTCGCGCGCGATGGGCGGCGTGAGGGGCCATAGGAATTGTGGTCGCAATCTGCGTCGCTACCCCGGTCCAATGCC
>CAZVEZ010000235.1:0-4382 GCA_964626135.1 uncultured Nitrospira sp. | reverse complement strand
GAATAGTCCCGGGGGCAGACGAAAAAAAGCCTAGCTGCGGGAGGGGGTTGGCGGCTTTGAGGTGAATCAAGGGGGATTTCGTCAATTAGCCTGACTTTGTCGCTCCCAACTTTTCAGGGAACGAGGCGACGCCCCCTCCCTTTACACACGGCATGGAAAAGTTGAACATCTCAGAATGCCTTTGCACCGTGTATTCAAGTAGGGCTCAAACCACACCAATTGGCAGAAGGAGCCGTCTTCGCGTGTTACCCGCCTTTCCCAAAATTGAGAGACTATGTGAAAGGACCGCTCGGGAACTGATCGATTTTCTCGCGGATCAGCGTGCTCCGATGCTGAAGTCGATTTCGAAGCGCTACCAGTTTGAGGGCGATCATTCGACCATCCTCAGGTACGACAATTCCGTGGGAGAGACCCCCCATCATCAAGTCACAGCGGAAGTCGAATTTCCTCGAATACCAATTCAGCAGTTTATCGAAGGAGAACTGCCCAGCATTCTCAACGACATTGCCGAGCAAATGGCAAAAGGAAAGAGCGAGATGATCTTGGGTGAAATGGAGAAGGTGACTACCGCAACAGGTAACGTCGTTGACGGAAAGGGAGAACCGCTAAGCGAAGAGCTAATTCTCAAATCACTGGAGAAGATGGAGCATTCCTTTGAGCCCGATGGGACTTGGAACCCGCCGACAATAGTCGCTTCGCCAGAGGCTATTCAAAAATTGATGGAGCGAGCAAAGCCCGACGGATCGGCTCCTGATACATTTAGCGCCGCACTCTCAAAAATTCTCGACAAGAAACGCAATGATTTCCGTCTTAGAGAGGCTGATAGAGTCTTGGCTGGATAACCAAACTGAACGCCGCTATCAGCCGGCCTTCATTCAGCTACTCATATCCGAAGGCTGGAATGTCCTTCACAATACCCGCCATTCACCTATTGAGTTTGGTAAGGACGTTATTGCACGCGACCCCGATGGGGTCCTGCACTGTTTTCAGCTAAAGGGAAATCCAAACGGTCGCGTAACCAAGACCGAAGCGCAATCTCAACTCCCACAAGTTATCGAACTTATTGAGGCGTCTCTTTCCGACGCATACCTTTCCTACTCTCGTGAAAGGTATGTCGCAGTATGGGTGACAAATGGAGAAATCGACGAAGAAGCACGCCTGCTCCTTGAGTCTGCCGGGAAAAGATCTCGAATTGCAACATGTCCGGCTAAGAAACTTGAACTCTGGTCAAGAGGCACTCTCACCAACCGCTTCTTGAAGTCAGCGGGAACAGTATGGCCCACGACCCTTGAAGGAACCCGAAATATCCTGGACTTCCTGGCAAAGGATGGGTCGGAAATTCCTAACCACCAGGACATATCTTCCATCTTAGTTTCTTGCGCTCCGCCGCCGACGAGCAAAACAAACACTGCAACTAAATCCTCCCGACTATCCGCACTGCTCCTGCTCGCAGAGATTCTCAAAGCTCCCCTTTACTCTTCAGAAAATCACTATGGTCTTTATGTCGTGACCGTACTTGCGAGTGTTCAGGGCTTGCGCTTTGCGGACAGCGCGAAAAGGAAATCTTTGGTTGAGCAATATGCTCGTTTAGCTCTTGAGCACTGCGCCGATTTGGTTTCTGAGGCTAAGCGGAGAAAGTACGATCCAGATCTTTCATGGGCGCAGCGAGATATGCTGGCTGAGTCGGAGATTATGTTGGAGCGGCGGCGCCTTGTCGGTGACTGCGCAGCAACGCTATTGCTAAGTGGTACCAATACCTATCAGTGGGATTGGGACTACGCCAGAAAGCTGACCGAAGCGACCTTTTTCCGCCCTCATTTATGGGGCTTCGGAGCATTCCCCTCGTTGATCGTTCGGTATTGGGCAACCTGCCTTGCCCGAATTGACTTGCGTCCAGACTTTCAGTTTGCAAACCATTTGCATGTGATTTTACAGGGCACCATGGGGCGCGTGCCGAACACGACCCCACTTGCATCGCCGTACTACAGCTTCACAGATTGCTGGGCGTTCCGGCACAAGCTCAGGACCTTTGCAGATGACGACATTTTCTCTGACTCTTTCATTAATATAGCATGGTTTGCGCGAGCAGTGTTATTCATGCTCGCCAAGCGCAATTATAAGGTTACTTGCAAGAATCTTTGGCCAACGTTCTCGCAAGTTCTGCACGAAGAGCCTTCGCTCCCTTCCCAGGTATTCTTTGATAGTCGGTTGAGCCGTGAAGGCAGGACAAAGACATACACGTTTCTTCGAAAGGAATGGAAAGAGTTAGTTCGCGAGGCAGTAGATGATAGCGACGGCGCATTTCTGGAGCAATTTTCTGACCTATCTTGGCTTGTTGCTGCGTACATATCAATTGTGCCGTACCGCGCATGGACGGGGGTATTGATGTGGCTGGATGCGAAATTCAATTCAACTTGGTATAGCCGAGACCATCTACCAAGGTAGACCGTTCGCGTCGCGTGATTGTACCAGTCTTCTGATTAGGGCAGCCGGGCGAGGTCGAAGCAGCAGCGCAGCGATCAATCTTAGAATGACCAACTCGTTGACGATAACACATTTCCGCGCCAAATGATTCAAGATCGCCCAAGACATCTGCTGGACAATCCGGAATATTCAACGTTACCGCCTCTACCATATGCCGTTGATTGGAGTGCAGTGCCGGACCTTGTTCGCGCCTCGATCTTTGATCTATCAGGCGTTCAACCGGTTACCGGTACCAGGGCCGAGGCTGCCGGCGGTGTACTCCGTGATGAGATCAGCGAAAATGAAATCGCCCTCTTTCGCGAGCAAGGAACACAGTTTCAACTGATTTCTGTCGTTGTTAGCTTACTTCCCGCAGCTTCCAATGATGAATGCTTCCTTGGCAAACCTTTCGCACTCAGTCTAATTCCTGCCTCGAAGAAAGGGGAAATCGATCAGCGGCCAGTCGAGTTCGTAGAAAAGATCGATCTGGGCCAATGGCTGGAGGCTTCCCCAGCATATGTTGGATATGACTGCTTTTCAGGCGAGTGGTCCATGTATGGTGGACTATCGACACTCCGCAAAATCTCTTCTGATACTGGATATCTAGATGAGATCGGCATTGTGATCGATCAATTCTTCCTGGCGACCGAGGTCCGCTTTGATGATATTCTTACCCTTGACGTAGGGATGCCAACTGCGGAACTGACTCAGAAGTATACGAAACGTCGCAACCAGCTTTTGTTCACACCATTTAGCCGTGTTGAAGCGCGACGCGTCTGGGGCGCGGAGTCACCTATTGAGTTGTTCCTAGTACAGGAACTCGCCCTGCGTGGTGTGTTTCCGCAACTTCAGATGCTGATATTTGAAAACGGCGAAGTGTTTCCCTCATGGTATCACATCTGGCGTGACATAGAGTTTCGCCACACAGGTGGTTTAATCAGTGAGGCGGATCTGTTTTTTCCCGAGCAACGCGTAGCAGTTTTCTGCGATGGTCGCCATCATGAGCGGCGCAAGCAGCGTGAGAAGGATGCGCGGATAAATGCGCGACTTAAAGCCATCGGTATCCGCCCGGTTCGCGTTCCTGGTCGGCAAATCATTAATGACCTCCCGGCTGCTGCGAACTCGGTCATCGAAGCACTCTAGCCGGCAATGAGAACCGCCCAGCAGACCTACTTTCAAGCTGTCTAGGTCGGCTGACGTACCAGACGTCGGCTAGCTTCCTCAGGGGTGATATCCAGGAGATAGAAACCTAGCTTCCATCCTGCCTTCGTCGCTTCGGCATTTCCTAGCTCACATATCACGTACCGAGGGCTTGCATACGCTTCTAGCCGTCCGGCGTGGCCGATACGCGGCGGGAAATCGAGAGGCCACCAACGGTGACGCTTCGACAATCCCAATCGGGCAACACATTCCTTGAGCGTTATAGTGGCGAAGGGAGAACTACCTGTCATCGGGTCCAGGCCCGCCTTCAACAACCATATTGGACACATACCTTCCTCCATCCTGAAAGAAGAATAGCTAAGCACCGACCGTACTCTTGACCGACATCGCAAAGCAACAACTACTGTCTTCGTTCGCCGCCCACACCCCCTCACCCAGCTTCGCGTAAGCGCGCTTTCGTGCGCCCTCTCCCTTCGAGACGCTCGCTGCGCCCGCGCCTCCGGGTGAGGTTCTTTCTTGGTCGGCTGCGTTGTGCCGGCCGCCCTGGACCCTCGCAACAAGTGCGAGGGTGACAATAGGGGGCTGGGCGCGCCGAGTGCGGACCGTCCCGGATCGCGCTCGCTTACGCTCGCTTGTCCGGGATGACGTGCGGCGGGGGCGCTGGGGCATTTCTGCGGCGGCGGCGATGGTGCGGGGATGGTGTGGGGTTGGGGCGGCGTATCGCTTCGGCAGGCAAGGACGGCGGGTTGCCTGAGTGG
>CAZVEZ010000234.1:0-4386 GCA_964626135.1 uncultured Nitrospira sp. | reverse complement strand
CCCAATTACGCCTTGGCAAAGAAAGCGTTGGGACGATTGATCAGTTCTCTGAACTAACAGGTCTATCTGGTCTATTCGGTCTATCTGGTTTGTCTGGTGAATGACTTAACAATACAGTGAGGTGTTTGAATGACCACGAATTCTTACGAGATAGACCAGAAAGACAAGACAGACCGAACAGACCAGAAGACCATTCTCGTCGGCGTCACCGACATCTTTTTCTATACTAAAGTCCGGGACGCCCTGATGTCGAAGGGCTACCGGATCGAACGGGCTCGCACCCAACAGGAAATCGCCGAAAAAGCCTCGGCGGCACTCCCGTCCGCATTCATCGTAAACATGAACGATGACCGGTTCGATGCCTTGCAGGCGCTGGAAACCCTCAAAGCCGACGCGCGTTTGAAGACCATTCCCATCCTCGCCTTCGTCAATCACGAAGAAGTCGACACGTTTCACAGAGCCAGAACCCTGGGGGTAAATAAGATTGTCTCTCGCAATGAATTTTCCACTCGACTGAAAGACCTGGTCGAGGAAGTGATCGACGCTCAGCAATCAGCCGAACCCGAACGCTGAAGGCTTCCACGCATGAAAGAATCATGAAGCAGTCGCCCCTCCACGAATACCACCTGAAACTCGGCGCAACATTCGAAGAGGTTGCCGGGTGGGAGATGCCCGCTCACTATGGAAAGTGGACCGCGGAATATCAGGCGGTACGCCAGGCCGTCGGACTTTCCGATCTCTCACACCGCGGCAAAATCCGCATCACAGGCGACGATCGCATCACATGGCTACAGAGCCTCATCAGCAATGATATTCTCCCGCTCCAGCCAGGCCAGGGCCGCTATTCGAGCTTTCTCACGCACAAGGGAAAAATGCTTGGCTACTTTCGAGTCTATGCTCTGTCCGATAGCCTTTGGGTGGAAGATGTCGGCGAAGTCGGCGACGCTACCTTTCAAGCCCTTCGAAAGTTTCTGCTCTACGGCGTCAAAGCAAAAATGGAGAACTGCGCAGAATCCTGGGGTCTCTTGCTTATCAGCGGACCCAAGGCCTGCTCAACTGTCAGCGCTGCATTCGGCGTCGAGATGAGCGACCTCACGCCGTTGAGCGCCATCTCAGCCCGGATAGGCGGCCATGCTGCGTACGTCCTGCGGACAGAAGAAACCGGAGAAGACGATCTGGAGATATTGCTGCCTGCCGATGCCCTCAGCACAACCTGGGAACGGCTCATGGAAGCAGGCGCAGTCTACGGCATCAAGGCCGTCGGTGCTCACGCTCGCGAGGCCCTCCGCATCGAAGCAGGCCTGCCGAAGGCCGGGGCCGACCTGAACGAAGAGATCGTCCCGCCGGAAGCGAACCTGGAAGGGAAAGCCTTCAGCTTGAACAAGGGCTGCTATCCCGGGCAGGAGGTCGTAGCAAGGATGGACACCTACGGTCATGTACGACGGAAGCTGGTGGGATTCGTCTTGAAAGACACGGCAATACCGCCTCACGGCGCGAAGCTCTTCAGCGGGGATCGCGAAGTGGGTTGGATCAGCAGCGCGACGCGTTCGCCACAACTGAACGCCGTAATCGCGTTTGGCTTTCCGTTGCGGGACTTCAGCGAACCGGGCATGGAACTGACCGTGGAATTCGACGGCCACAGACATCCGGCCACCGTCCATACTTTGCCTTTCCATGCGAAGGCCTAGCCCGCATTATTTCAGAGGGTTCGTGAAGGCCGGCCGGCAGGCTTGTCGCAGCGACATTTCGGCGAATACACAGGCATCTCGTTTCTCGCTGCAACACTGCAGCGAGCGCAGCGGAGAGGCCGACGCTCTTGCAGAGGATATTGGTAATCGCCTCGGTTTTCGTAACCATAGGAGCGCGAGATGACACAACGCTGGATGGTGCTGATCGCGATGCTCGGACTCATGCCGATGCTCCTGGCCATGCGGGCGGTGGATAACGCGCTGCTCACCGCGTCGTTCAAAGGGGATCTCGCGAAGGTGCGCATGCTCATCAAGAAAAAGGAGGCCGACGTCAACGCGGCGAATGCGGGCGGTTTCACCCCGCTCATCGCCGCAGCTGAAAAGGGGCATCAGAAGATCGTGGCGCTGCTGCTGGCCCATGGCGCGGACGTCGAGCATGCCACCACAGACAATGGCACGACCCCGCTCATCGTTGCAGCTGAACAAGGGCATCGGAATATTGTGACGATGCTGCTGACCCATGGCGCGCTCGTGAAGCAGGCCACGACGGACGATGGCACGACCCCGCTTTTCGTGGCGGCCCGGCAGGGCCGTCGGGATATCGTGGCGCTGCTGTTGGACCACGGCGCCGACGTGCTGCAGGCGAGAACGGACGGCGCAACCCCGCTTCACATCGCGGCCGAAAAAGGTTATCAGGCAACCGTCGCGCTGTTGTTGGCGAGACACGCGGATGTGAAACAGGCGACGACGAACGGATGGACCCCCTTGCATGTCGCCGCCTATCACGGACATCGCGAGATTGCAGCTTTGCTGCTCAAACATGACGCAGACAAATCGGCCCAAGACACAACAGGACAACGTCCGGCGGATCTTGCGCGCCAGCAAGGACACAACGAGCTGGCAACGTTGCTTGAACCATGACAATGGCGCGGGTGTCGCGGCCATCATCGTGGTAAATAGACGTTCAACTGGTACACACGGGCTATAAGTGTATAGCAGGGTATTGACAAACTACTGGAGCAGAACAGACACGCAAGGTCTGGATGCTCACAGACCCCTTCAGAAGACATCGCAGGCTGTTCAGAAAGTCCGTCCAGCAAGACCGCAGGCGAATCGAAACCGGAGTCGTACCCTCTGGGGTACGTTGAGGATTTCGATGAGCCGAGAACGATGCTGGCGGGCTTTATCAACAGCCTGCTCAGGGATGGCCATATGAGACACCGATGGATGGCGCTGATCGCGGTGCTCGGACTCATGCCGATGCTCCTGGCCATGCGGCCGGTGGATGACGCGCTGCTGACGGCGTCGTTCAAAGGAGACCTCGGTGAAGTACAGGCACTCATCAAGAAAGAGGCTGACGTCAACGCAGCAAATACGGACGGCGTGACCCCGCTCTATAGCGCAGCTGAAAAAGGTCATCGCGACATCGTCGCGCTGCTCCTGAACAACGGCGCCGACGTGAAGCAGACGACGACAGACGGCGCAACCGCACTTCACATCGCAACGGAGATGGGACATCGAGACATCATTGTCCTGCTTCTGGACAACGGCGCCGACGTGAAGCAGGAGCGAGCGGACAGCAGTGAACCACCGCTTTTTATCGCGGCCCAGGAAGGACACCGGGGAATTGTCGCGCTACTCCTGGACAAAGGCGCGGACGTGAACCAGATGAGGACGGAGAACGGCGCAACCCCGCTCCTCATCGCATCTGCGAAGGGACATCGAGAGATTGTCGCGCTGCTGTTGGAGCACGGCGCAGATGTGACGCCGGCGACGGCCAATGGATGGACTGCCTTGCACGTTGCAGCAGTCCAAGGTCATCGAGAAATCGCGGCGCTCCTGCTTAAGCAGGGAGCGGATAAAACGGCGAAGGATACCAAAGGCCTACGCCCGGTGGATCGTGCGCGCCAGCAAGGCCACTCGGAGTTGGTCTCGTTGCTGGAACCGTGAGCACTAACAGGATGCTGAAGACCGTTGTTTGGTTTGTTTAGTCTGTCTCGTTTATCTGGTTGAACACAACCAACGAGATGAACTAGAGAGACTGGGCTTGATACAGATCTGCAAGACATCGCTAGCAGGGTGTTCAGAAAGGCCGTCCAGCAAGGCCGCAGCACGCGACGAGGCGAAGAGGTACGTACCGCACTTCGTGTGGCCGTTCGCCCTTGTAATGGGTCTTGGCGAACGGAAAAACCCCTCCAGGGTTCCGGCCTCCGAAACACTATTACTCAGAGTTGAGCCTCTGAGCGCGGCGAGAACGATGCTGGCGGACGTTGTCGACAGCCTGCTAGTTTTTTACACAAAGGATCGATATGTCACTCAATGAGCAGGGCGTAAATACCACCCCCTACCAGGCAGCGGGTGAGCTTGCAGGAATCACCACCCTGGTGGATGCGTTTTACGCCAATATGGATACGTTTCCTGAAGCCGAAACCATCAGAAAAATGCACCCGCCGGATTTAACCGAATCGCGTAAAAAGTTGACGTACTTCCTGTGCGGCTGGCTGGGAGGCCCCAAGCTCTTCCACCAGCACTACGGTCCGATCAGCATTCCGGGTTTCCACAAGCAATTCCCGATCGGTTACGAAGAGCGCGACGCCTGGCTGTTTTGCATGCAACACGCGATTGCGGCGCAACCATTCGATGAATCTTTTAAAGAATATCTCTTGGCTGCGCTCAGCGTCCCGGCAGAAAGAGTCAG
>CAZVEZ010000233.1:0-4402 GCA_964626135.1 uncultured Nitrospira sp. | reverse complement strand
CGGCACGCCCTGGGTGGTGACGGTGATCCCGTCGCAGCCGGCGTGGTCGTCGCCGTGCCGGGGGAATTTGAGTTTCCAGAGGGTGGCGTAGAGGCTCATCGTCTTGTCCTGCAGGACAGCTCAACGTTCGAGCTGAGCTGGCCGCGGAGGGACGATGACCACTGTGGCTCGGAGCGGCCAGGCGGCGCCCGCCGTAACGGGTCGGCCATAGTTAGGAGTTAGGCCGCACTATGCGTGTTGAGCGGGAGTTTTAGCTTCATGCCTTCATGAGTCGCTTCGAACCCGAGCGCCTCGTTGAACACCGCTTTGCTTCCGGGCGCTACATGTCCGTCGTAAGTTGGATAACATGGCAGCCTCGTTACTGGGCTCTGGCGATTGCCCAGGCAAGGAACGTTCGGCCTAGGCCTGAGCCCCGGGGGTGAGCGGCGACTCGAACGCCTTCAATGGTGGCCCGCCTGCCACCCTGATGCGTGATGTAGGGCGTGAACGTCAGTTGCAGTAGGGCGATAGCTCGTCCGTCTTGGTCTTCCGCGACTACAGGTTCATTGTTTGCATATCACCGATAGTCTCAAATACGGCGAGGTAGGAAGGAGGCTGAGGATCGGCAAGATTCTCGCGCTGGGCTCCCAGCGGGTCATCGGCAAGCATGCCGACAATGACCGGCAGGTCCTGAACTGTCGCTCGGCGAACTCGCAAGGGCTTCTGCATGCGAGTTGTGCGGCCTAACGGCCAAACTAAGCGGCCTAGAGCTGGCGGAAGATGTGGAGGATCAGAGAAAACGTGCTCCAGCTATGAGCGCCTGAGTGCAGTGTTATGCCGCCTCTTCCTGTTTTATTCAGAGTTGGCAAGCCGCACCAGTTGCCTAGCCCTGGCGACCAGGATAGCCGCACGCTCCTCAGCGAACCTGTCGAAGTTGTCGTGGAATATGTCCTCCGGACATAGTGCACGCTTCATCGTGAGTCTAAGGGCTTCTTGATTGGATGGAAGCTTGGCCCGATAAGCCGAGGGTTGCTGCCCTCCAAGCTTGTTGTTGTCCGCTCGACTGAGCATCGAATGGTTGACAAGAGCATTAATGCGTCGGTTTGGGACGCCTTCAGCGGTCAGGAAAGCTCTTGGATAGATATGATGAAACTCCTTCTTGTTACAGTCACGCAGGACAGGTTCAAGATGGATCGGGCTACCAGATATGAAGTTCAACGGGCTTTCGTTTGCCAACAGGAGTATGAACGTCTTGGTATTAACCGTGTTCATACTGAACGTATTATCGAGAAAGAAGCTGTCCGTTATTTCAACGTCAAAATGCCCCAACTGAGAAGACGCTCCGTCTCTAAATGCTCGCATTTGAGCAATGTCGACGTTAAGCTGTTCAAGGCGCTTTGAATACCGACGCGAGAAGAACACTTTCCACGCCCACGCTACTAACCGTTCATGCTGGTCGTGCGTAGGATGCGCATCTTGATCTTTGTACGTGGCAAAGAAGACAGATAGCGGAATTAGGATCGTTGGATATGGCAGAACTGTCGCAGAATACACCTTGAGCGACGATCTCAGGAAATCGACAGCGCCATTTATTCCTTTACGAATCTCTGGAAAACGATGCCGAACTTCTTCTCCGTTCAAGCTCATGATAGCGCTTGGTGCGGCATCTCCCTTGAGAATTGCGGCGCAACAACGAAGGAGTAGATCTGAGTCCTCACCAACGTCCTTGAACCCAAAAGGTGCCAGATCTTGTGATAGCTCCTGAAACTCCTCCTGAAGGTCAAAGTCCTCACTCCACGTCCACGCAGATAGCAGCTGAAGTGTGTCAAGTTCAACGCCCAGTCGGTTGATCCGCTCAAAGACAATGGCCACCGCCGTACGATCATCAGTGGCAAATGTTTGGACTGGAATGCGGGCAGTGGTGAACCGCTGGTAAAGGACGTCAACCTTATCGGCTATATCATCGTCCATTTGCTGAAGGTACTTGCGGTACTTGGGAGGGTCGAAGAGCAATTTCAGAGGAAAGTGCTTCTGTTCGTCGACCTCTCCCTCGGGGACAAAAAGAAAGTTGGAGTCTTGTAGAGAACTGTCTTGCGAAAGGTCAAAGTATATGCGGAAGGCAGAATCATCTTCTCCCTCTTTAGGCGCCAGGGTGGTTTGGAACACCCCGAAAAGTGATGTCGCTCGCTGTTGCCCATCCAGTACGTAGTCGATCGGGTAGTCAGGGTCGTTGTCTGGCAGGTCAAAGGGTCCGAGAGCTCTTTCCGTGTTCAGTGGATGCTTGGTCCTCCAAAACAGCAAAGACCCAAAGGGGAATCCCTTGTAGATGGAATCCATCAAATGCGCCACGCGGTCAGCGTCCCATATGAAACCACGCTGGAAGCTTGGTATCCGTATGTTTCCGTTCGTGACTTGGTGAATCAACTCGTTTATGAAGAGGGGTTCAGCCATTGCCTATGTACCAGTATGTATGTGATTAAGAAATGGGGTTATGTAGGCATGACGCACTGGCGGCCTAACGTCATCGTTAACCAGCGGCCGCCATGATTCCATCGGCGGCTGTCTAGTGCAACGCGTGTTAGGCGGCCTATCTGTGGCGAGACGTCTTGAACCGCACGACGTTCTCATTCTCGTACTCCGGAACGAGCTCGTACCTAGAGACCACATCTTTCAGCAGCCGACGCGAAGTGCCCGGTGGCAATTCAAGCTTCTGGTCAATCTGGCGATAGTGCAACAACTTGCCGTTGTGGATGAGCTCCTCTCGACCTAGATGGAGAACGGCGTACTGGACGAACTTGTGTTCGTCGGGTGAGAGGAACTCCGTGTCGAGAACCTCCATAAGTTCTTCGTCCGAATATCCTGAGTACTTTCCCGAATACAAGGTGTAATCGTTCAGGTCAATTTCCTTGATCTTTACAGTCTTGTACTTTGGAATTCTCGCTGTGATGTTGGATGCCCGAAAGTTGCCAATTTTGCCAAAACCGAACTGGTCAATGAGGCCCTGGAACAACAGCTTCAGATCAGGCGCTTTGCCCATCGACAATGCCTGGAGTCTATCAAGCGGAGACGGCAGTCGACCCAAGTCGATTTCAGGAGCGCACAGTGGATAAATCCGCAGCTGATTCTGCCTGCCGCGTGACCATGTGGCACCCACCTCGAACCACAGCCACGGCCGTTCGATAGACACGGGAGTCACAATCGCAATGACAGCATTGGCATTCTCAAGGCGACGCTCGATCTCGGATAGCCAATCGTGCCCGACACCAATCGCTCCAGGGGAACTCGTCGAAAAGACCGAGACTCCGTTCGCGAAAACCTTCTCGATTTCTTGTTTTACTGCGTTGGCAAACTCTCCATCTGTGGAAGCATGGCTAACAAAGATCGTCGGTTTCTGGATCTGGTGGTCGGTCATTCCTCGTTGGTCCTTGAGCGCCTTGCTATTGATTATCAGGACGTTTCGCCCTGATAAGTCCAACTCAGCCTGTTAACAGGGTAAAAAACGATACACGCCGGCTTTTAAGCAGACATTAACTCGAACACCCGAACCGAAGATAACGGCATCAAACGCATAACACAATACCCATCGAGAAGGTTAGGTCACAGCCGCGTGTCGTGACTGACAGAGATTAAAACATGACACGTCCGTAGGCCCGCCCCTGATTCCCGCCCTCCTGATCGGTCTGAGCCGACGATACCTCCGACTCCACGCGCCGGCAATGGCAAAACGAACGCGCTGCACCCCTAGATAAGCCGAGTGCTATCCGGCTGGATCCCCGATCGGGGTCGGGGATGACGAGTAGCGATGATGGTGACGTGTGATCATCGACAATAAACCATCGATCATTGACCATCAACTATCAAAGCGCCTCCACCCTCAAGCCTTCCTCCAGCGTGTTCGGCGGATGCACAATCACCTCGTCGCCCTCGGAGAGGCCTGATAACACCTCGGCGGTCAACCCGGCCTGGTGGCCGATTTCTACCGCCCGCTTCACGGCCTTGCCGCCCTCGTTCACGAATACGGCCCAGCCGCCACCCTCCCGAAACAGCGCGCTCGTCGGAGCCAGCAAGACGTCGTCGCTCTCCCAGATCACGAACTGGGCCAGCACCCTAAATCCAGAGCCCAACCCGGACCGGTGCGCGGCCGGCGAGACGAGGTCGGCCATGACGGCGACGCGTTTCTCCTCGACGCCGAGCGACGAGACGGTCGTCACGCCCTGGGGCTCGACGCGGGTCACAACGGCCTTCAACACGCCCTCGCCGCCCCAGCGGTCGAGCATGACGTGGGTGCCGGGGCGGATGCGGACGGCGTCCTGGGACAACACGTCTACCCGCACCTCCAGACTATCCACATCCCCGATCTCCATCAACGCCTCGCCGGGCATCACCTGGCCCTCGCTCTCCCGAAACACGGCCAGCACGGTGC
>CAZVEZ010000232.1:0-4412 GCA_964626135.1 uncultured Nitrospira sp. | reverse complement strand
TCACGTTGTTCCCCGTGACCGGCTTCTTCCCTGTCACCTGACAATGCTGTCCCATAGACCCTCCTTCGTGATGGCTATCCCCGCACATCGCTCATGATTTGGCGATCAGGCGCTCGGACAATCCTGGCCTTCTCCGCTCTCCCACAACGACATGGCCACCTGGCAACAGACACAGAGTTGCCATTGCGCGCCCGATTGGGCCCGTTGCTCCAGCTCCTCCAAGATCTGTGCGCCGGACTCCCCTTCGCCCTCCGCGATCCGCTCCCGGACACCGCAGACCTCGCACGACCGTTCCTGCATCGACTCCGGCAGCGCAGTATCGATGGTCGTCATCAGGTTCCACGCTTCACCACGGCGACTCTTCGCGTGTCGACCGCGCCTGCCGCTTTTCCCAGCTCGGCTTCGTGAACGGGTCCCGTAATGCGCGCCACAGCTCTTCATCCAAAACCAACTCGTCTCTGGTCAGCAGGCAGGTATCAAGTCTCTTGGTCAGCTCGGTACGATCGATTGCCTCTCCGATGAAGGCCAATTCGATCCGGCGATCGCCGAACTCCAGATCCCATACGTTACGCAATGCGTTGAGGGCGACCTCCTCCGTCGGCCAATGCCGATCCGGAATCGCCACCCACCAGCGGCCCAGCCGTTCGTAGAGACACGCGCCGCCGGCTTGCGACCACATGTAGCAAGTCTTCGGCTGTGAGGCGAGCCAGAAATACCCTTTGGAACGCAGGACACCCGGCCAGTCTTCCTGCATCAACGTCCAGAAACGGTGCGGATGAAACGGCCTCCTGGCCCGATAGACAAAGGTCTGCACCGCGACAGCCTCAGTCGACGCCATCAATCGTCCACTCAACAGACTCATCCAGCCTGGTGTGGGCGACATCGACTCGTCGAACGCGGCTGCGCAGTCTTCGAGTTGCTCTAGGGATAGGCGCCCCTGCGCGGTGGACACCACGGCCGCGTCCGGGTTGAGGTCGCGAAGAAACTGCTCCAGACGCTGCCGTTCGGTCTCAGGCACCAGATCGATTTTATTCAACACCAGCACCGTGCTGCACTCGATCTGATTGGCGAGCAGTTCCGCCACGGTGCGCTCATCGTCCGGGCCGCGCCCGATCCCGCGATCCAGCAGATTATCGCCGGACTCGTAGTCGGTCCAGAACCGCTTCGCATCGACGACGGTTACCAAATGATTGAGTCGCGCAACGTCCGAGAGTGTCTGCCCATCGGCATCGACCTCCTCGAATGCGTTAGCGACCAGCAGCGGGTCGGTCAGACCGGAACATTCGATCACAATCGTATCGAACCGTCCGCCTCGGGCCAACCGGCCCACCGCCTCGATAAGATGCTGGCGAAGCGAGCAGCCGGCGCACCCATCCGACAGTTCGATCAACGCTTCGCCCCGGAGGAACTGCCCGGCATCGTCTGCCTCGAACAGGTCGGCGTCGAGACCGGGACCACTGAGATCGTTCGTGATCACGGCTACCCGCCTGCCTCCACGCTCCCGGACCAGATGATTCAGCACTGTCGTCTTTCCTGCGCCCACAAACCCCGACAGGGCAACCACACTGACATCGCTCATCTCTCACTCCCTCCCCTCCGGCAACAGGCCTCTATCGCGCCGATTCCTATTCCGCTTCAGAGCCCGGTACGCGCTGGGCATCCGGAAGCATTCAGCTGTTCCTCGCCGACCCAATCGCGCTGTCGGCTTCGTGATCATCCGGCTGCGCTTCCGCCGAGACAGGAAACGGATCTGTCGCGACGCGCCAGAGAGCGAGGCCCGGCTGCAGTTCTTCATCCGTTAGGAGACAGGCATCTAATTTCATCACGAGCGCGATCCGATCCATCCCCCGGCCGATCAGCACCAGTTCCTGGGTGCGATCGCCGAACTCCGAATCCCACACCCCCTGCACGCGCTGATATTCCTCTTCGTCCTCCGGCCACTGGTCTTTGGGCAGCGCGGCATACCAGCGCCCCACCCACCGGACCGCGCCGGTCCCGCCCGCTTGCGACCAGAGACCGATCAAATCGGGACGCGAGGCGATCCAGAACAGGCCCTTCGATCGGAGCACCCCGGGCCACGTTTCCTGAAAATACCCCCACAGACGCTCCGGATGAAACGGGCGGCGGGCGCGGTAGACAAAACTGGCGATGCCGTATTCATCGGACTCGGACACCTCTTCGCCGCGCAGCGTCTTCATCCATCCCGCCGCCTGACTGGCCCGCTCGAAGTCGAAGAGCCCGGTGTCCAGAATGGCGCGCAAATCGACCTGTCCTTGCCGCGCCTGGAGGCATGTCGCATCGGGATTCAGCTTGGCGAGAATGGCCGAGAGTTCCGCCAACTCGACTTCCGATACCAAGTCCGCCTTATTGATGACGAGCACGTTGGCGAACTCGATTTGACCGATGAGCAAATCCGTAATCGTCCGCTCGTCTTCCTCGCCGATGCCCAGCCCTTTGTCTCGCAGATCTTCGGCTTCGTGATAGTCCTTGAGAAAGTTGGCCGCGTCGATCACCGTCACCATCGTGTCCAATCGGGCAAGCGTGGAAAGACTCCGCCCCTGCTCGTTCTCGAATTGGAACGTTTCGGCTACCGGCATCGGTTCCGAGATCCCCGTCGATTCGATCAGCAGATAGTCGAACCGACGGTCCTCCGCCAGCCGCGCCACTTCGTTGAGGAGATCCTCCCGCAACGTGCAACAGATGCAGCCGTTGCTCATCTCGACCAGTTTCTCGTCGGTCCGGCTGAGCGCGGCTCCGCCCTGCTCGACCAGCATCGCGTCGATGTTCACGTCGCTCATATCGTTGACGATCACCGCCACGCGCAGACCTTCTCGATTGTGCAACACATGATTCAACAGCGTGGTCTTCCCGGCCCCGAGAAATCCTGAGAGTACGGTCACCGGTAAACGCTCACCGGGACTCCGGCGTCGATCTGTGGATGTCTGCTCCGACACAACGGCCATGGCCTTTCCCTCCCCTATTCGTGTGAATCAGACTCGTCTTCCCATGACGCGGCTTCCTGGGTGGCGCGAGCAAAGGGGTCATCGAACTGCCGCCAGGCGGCTTCCCCCAACAACATCTCCGATCGAGTCAAGAGGCACCCGCGTAGCCGGCGGAGCAGGCCTTCTCGATCAAGCCGGTATCCGATATAGGCAAGCGCGTGCCGCCGGTCGCCGAACTCGACCGTCCAGTCCCGGTTCAATTTTTCTTGGAACTTGTCATCCGCGGGCCACTCAGTTCGAGGCGTAGCGACCCACCAATTGCCCAGGCATTCGTAGTGACGAACGCCTGCGGTCTGCGACCAAAGGAAACAGCGGTTGGGCTGCGACGCCAGCCAGAAATAGCCCTTGCACCGCTCCACACCCAGCCAGTCTTCCTCAATCAACTGCCAGAGCCGCGCCGGATGGAAGGGCCGGGTCGCGCGAAAAACCCCGGTCGCCCAATGCATCGAACGGAGCTTCGGCATCGGCGCCTCTTCCACGAGCTTCGTCCATCCCGGTTGAAAGCTGATCGGCTCATGAGCCTGCGCGCGACAGCTCAGCACGCGTTCGGCCACAGCCTTCCCTTTCGAGGTCGGCAGCACGTCGGCTTCAGGATTCACGCAGCCCAACAGGGTGACGATTCGTTGCCGTTTCGCCGGCGCCAATTCCTCGCTCTTGGCCAGAACCAGGAGCGTGCTGTACTCGACCTGCTCGACCAAGAGTTCCGACACGGTCCGTCCATCGTCCTCCCCGCAGCTCAATCCGCGCGCCTGCAGATCGTCGGCGCTATGGAAATCCTTCCAGAAGCATGGGGCATCGACGACGGTCACGAGATGATCGAGCCTCGCCAATGCGGCCAGGGGCGTCTGTTCGGCCAACGCGTCGTTGAACACTTCGGCCACCATGACGGGCTCGACGAGCCCTGAACATTCGATGATCAGACGGTCGAAACGCCGCATACGGGCAATGGCTACGATGGCGTCGGTCAGGCTTTCGCGCAGCGAACAGCCGACGCAACGCTGGACCAACTCCGCCATCGCTTCACCGAGACGAAACACCTCGACCGCACCCGCCCGGCACTCGCCGTCATCGAGAACGGCATCGCTGCGATCGTGCATCAGGATTGCGAGGCGTGCCTGCCCTCGATGCGTGATTGTTTCGCGCAAGAGTGTGCTCTTGCCGGCGCCGAAGAATCCGCACAGCACCGTGACACGCAAAGGCGTCTCAGGTGCACGCTCCGCAGCGAAAGACTTATGTGGCTGCGACGACATCAGTCACCTCCGAACCCTTCGTGACACGATCTGTCTTATTGCACGTCTCCATGCGCCCCTCTGTATCAATGAATTTGTGCCGCTTCCGTATAGAGCGGATGAGTTACCAACTCGATTTTCTGACGCCAGGAATCTCTCCTCGTAAGGCCAAGAGCCGGAA
>CAZVEZ010000231.1:0-4415 GCA_964626135.1 uncultured Nitrospira sp. | reverse complement strand
TGGTGTGCCGGTCAGGCTGGGTCGTGGCGGGGCGGAACAGGTGGTTGAGTATGAGCTGACGGCGGAGGAGCGGGCTGCATTGATAGTCTCTGCCGGTGCAGTGCGGGAACTCTGTCTCACGGTCGATCGACTGATGGCGTAACCTCACGCGACATGGTCAGCGGCCCGCTTGACAGAAGGGGCAAGCCTACAGTACAGACAACGGCGTAGCCATACACTGAGTAAGGAGCACTATGAAATTTCTTGAGAGTCCGATGCAGACGATGTGTGTAGGATTTGGGCTTACCGTGGTCTTGATCATGGGGTATCTCGCTATGGTCGGTAAGCCGGTTGGTGATGCCGATTGGGTGGGTTTGGTGTTTCGCTGGGTCCACTTCTTAGCCGGTATCACTTGGATCGGGTTGTTGTACTTCTTCAACTTGATCAATGCAGCGTTTTTGAAGAGTTTGGATGGCCCTACCAAGAACATTGTCATTCCCAAGCTGATGCCCGCCGCACTGAACTGGTTCCGTCATGGCGCGACGGTGACGGTGCTTGCCGGGATACTGTTGTACCTCTACATGTATTCCAGAGGTGGAACCGGCGCGATTGCGCTCGGAATCGGCGGGCTATTGGGCATCATTATGATGGCCAATGTCCACGCCATTATTTGGCCGAACCAAAAGAAAATTATTGCAGCAGTGACGGCAGCAGCCCAGGGGACTCCTGCTCCGGCGGAGATGGCCCAGTGGGGCCGGACCGCGCTCCTCGCTTCGCGAGTCAACTTTATGTTGTCGATTCCCATGTTGTTATTCATGGGGGCCGGCAGCCACCTCGGGTAAGCGGTATCGGACTGCCGGCGGGATAATCCGTCGGCAAGTCCGTTCACCTTCCCTGCTCCGATCTTCAGCGCCTCTCGAATTGGTTCAGATGGCCCACAGATCCATCTCTGTATGGGGCTGTGGCCCTAAGTCATTGAGATTCAGGCCTATTATAGGTTCATTACCTTGACGAATACCGGCCTGGCACTTTATAGTGACGCTCCGTACTTTTCAGGTGAATCGGGTAAGGAAAGGTGTATGACAACTGCAGCTGAACCACGAGTTCTTCAAACACTTGAAGGCGCTCCTTGGGATGTTCAAGCCTACCGGAAGGTTGGAGGCTACGAAGCCTGGGAGAGGTGTGTAAAAGAACTGTCTGCACACGATATTGTCGATCAACTGAAGAAAGCCGGGCTTCGAGGGCGTGGGGGGGCAGGTTTTCCTACCGGTATCAAGTGGGAGAAGGTTCTCAATCATCGGGTGAAGGACCATTATTTCGTCTGTAATGCAGGCGAACATGAGCCGGGAACATTTAAAGACCGTTTTATGCTCAAGCAGGCGCCGCACCAACTTATCGAAGGCTGTCTCATTGCAGCCCACACCGTCCAGGCCAAGGCGGCGTTTATCTATGTGAATCATGAATATCACGAAGAACGGGAGAATCTGAAAAAGGCGCTGGCGCAGGCGAAGGCTCAAGGATTTTTGGGTCACAATATCCTGGGGACCGGCGTGAACCTCGACCTAGAGGTTTTTGAAGGCCACGGGAGCTACGTCGCCGGTGAAGAAACAGCGATGCTCGAATCCATGCAAGGGCGTCCGGCGATGCCCAGACAGAAACCGCCGTTCTACCCGACGGACTTCGGCCTCTACGGAAAGCCGACGCTGGTGAACAATGTCGAAACCTTGTGCAACATTCCACGGATTCTTCTAAAAGGCGCGGCCTGGTTTACGCAGGTCGGGACGGAGAAGTGCCCGGGCACGATGATGTTCTCCCTGAGCGGCGCCGTGAATCAGCCTGGTGTGTACGAGATGCCGATGGGTACGACGATTCGAGACCTCGTGGAAAAATGCGGTGGAGGGGTGCCGGGTGGACGGAAGATCAAGGCGGTATTTCCCGGTGGACCGGCATTTTCAATGGTTACCGCCGATCAACTCGATCTGGCGATGGACTTCGATTCATTGAAGAAAGCCGGTACCGGGCTTGGGTCTGCCGGTGTTATTGTGGTCGATGATGCCACGTGCATGGTGGCGCTGACGCTGAAGTTTTCCAACTTTTTCAAGGTCGAGAGTTGCGGGCAATGCCCGCCCTGTCGAATGGGCACCATCAATCTTGCCGCGCTCATGACCAAGATTGAGCAGGGAGAGGGGACGAAGAAAGATATGGATAGTCTCCTGCAACTCTGTGGATTTGTGAAGGGGACGGGTTATTGCACGCTGGTCACCGGGGCCGCCGTATTGGTTCAGAGCAGCATGAAATTGTTTCGTCACGAGTTTGAAGAACATATTCGATTACAGCGCTGTCCCTATCAGCCTGTGGCAACCGGTGTAGCGGTGCAGTAAGGAGGATTCGCGATGCCGCGCGTGACATTTATCTATTCCGAAGGCAAGAGCGGAGAGGTTGAGGCCCATACATCGTTGTTGGAGGCCTCAAAGATGCTCGGGTGTTCGCTGAATCATGATTGTGGTGGGAATGCCTCCTGCACCACCTGCCGGGTCGAAGTGCAGATCGGCGCCGAAAACTTGTCGGAGATCGATTTTGACGAGCAAGATCTCCTCGATCGCGAAGCGCTCAGTGAGCCGTGGCATCGGCTTGGGTGCCAGGCTAAAGTACTTGGAGATGTGGTCGTGCTGGTGCCGGAGGGCAAGTGGGCTGCGCCCACGATGCCGCAGTCGGAGTCAGAGGGTATTGAAATCCAGTAAAGAGATGTTACACTAAAGCATTCCAGGCAGGTTTTCGAAAGACCGTCTGGTCACATGAGGAGGATCACGATGTTGACGATCACGGCGATTGCAGAACAGAAGATCAAGGAATTGATGGTGGAAGAAAAAGATATTGTCGGCTTGCGGGTCTATGTGAAGGGCGGCGGGTGTCACGGGTATCAATACGGAATGGCGTTTGAGTCGAAGATGGCCGACGACGACACCGTGATTGAAAAGGGTGAGGTCAAGGTCATCATGGACTCGCAGAGCGCTCCGCTCCTTCAGGGAGCCGAAGTCGATTACGTGGACAGTCTCCAAGGGTCGGGGTTCTCGATCAAGAACCCACAAGCCAAGACGACTTGCGGCTGCGGCAGCTCCTTCACCGCCTAACGAAGTTGTGCTGAAGCGGTGCCAACCGGTCAGTGAAATATATTCCGAGTGAAGCCAGGGCTGTCCGAATACTGCGGCCGGTCCTGGCTTCTCTATTATTACGATGGTTCTGAGCTGAGTCTACGATGGCACAGGTGAGCGTCACGAAGCGATATCGGTTCTGCGCGGCGCACCGGCTGCACACGGATCATCTGTCTCCGCGCGAAAACCTGGCCGCCTTTGGGAAGTGCAATAACCCCAATGGGCATGGCCATAACTATGTCGTGTTGGTCACCGTCAAGAACACCGTTCCGACAGAGATCAATGGAGGCGTGGACCTCGATCTGCTGGATCGAATTGTGGCCGACCAGGTGGTGACGCGATTCGACCATCACGATATCAATCTCGATCCTGAATTTGCCGATCGCACCACGACGGGGGAAAATCTGGTGCTGTTGATTTGGGATCTGTTAGTGAAGTGCTTCCCCACCGGGCAATTGGAAAAGGTTGGGCTGATTGAAACGCGCGACAACTACTTCGAGTATGCGGGGTCGATGAGTCAGGCCGCGGTACTCAGAGAGGGGCGGCATGGCTAAGCAAGGAATCAAGCGACGAAGTCAGCGGCAGGTCACAGACGTCAGGGAGAATAGCAGGCCGGCGGATTTGGAAGTGTTGCAATCCTTGGTCACAGAGATGTTGTTAGCCCTCGGCGAAAAGCCCGGTCGGAACGGGCTGCTCAAGACTCCGGAACGAGTAGCCAAGGCCCTCGCTTTCATGACTCAGGGCTATCACCGCGACATCGATCATCTCTTGAACGGCGCGCTCTTCCCGATCGAGTACGACGAGATGGTGATCGTAAAGGATATCGATTTCTTCAGCATGTGCGAGCATCACCTGCTGCCGTTCTACGGCAGAGTCCATGTGGGGTACTTGCCGAACAAGAAGGTGGTGGGGCTCAGCAAGATTCCCCGCATCGTGGATGTGTTCGCGCGTCGCCTGCAAGTCCAAGAGCGTCTGACCGTGCAGATTGCCGAAACGCTGAAGTCGAAACTCAACGCGCACGGAGTGGGTGTGGTTGTCGAAGCGCGCCATCTGTGTATGATGATGCGGGGTGTCGAAAAGCAGAATACTGTCGCGGTCAGCAGCTCTATGTTAGGGGCCTTCCGCACTCAGTCGCAAACCAGGCTGGAGTTTTTGAAGCTGATACGACGGGGCAGTGTCGGCGACTCCGATTAGCAGGACGTTGAAAAAGCTCCCCAGCTGCGTTCTCACCTCGAAAGCATCCTCAACGTAGCCCAGAGGCTACGCCTCCGGTGCTTCCATCGG
>CAZVEZ010000230.1:0-4458 GCA_964626135.1 uncultured Nitrospira sp. | reverse complement strand
AGAAGAGGGGAGTGGGGGGATACGGAGAGTCCTGACCCCGTATCGTTTAAGGAAGTTCAAAACCTCGTCGCCTAAATCATTTGAGTACCGAGACTGTTCCTTCTTGGCGATCTCGATCCACATAGTACCCTCGGATTGTAAACGTTGTCGGATATTGTCAGGGATATCCCACAGACTCAGCAACACGTGGACCGAACCGGGACTCAGGCGCTCAATGGCTTCGTGAATGTCGCATTCGACAACCTCCAAGGCCCAGGAACCTCCGTCTCTGCCCCACCAGCTGGAGGCCGGTTTCGAGACGGTGTAACGATTTCCATCTTGTACACAATGCAGACCTGAGCCAATAAAGAATTGAATCATCTCTGCAATGATATTTCTGAAAATGTCGACCTTGTCTTTCTCCGATAATTCTTTGGGGAAATCCGGGGCCTTGCTGACGACCCTGGCTGGGAAGCCGATGGCAAGACAGCGGGGCGGAATGATGCCATGGACGACAGAATGTGCGCCTATGACCGCGCCGTCTCCGATTTTAGTCTTGGGGAGGACAAACACGCCCCAGGCCAGGGAAACACTCTTGCCGATCTCGATCGACTCAAAGTCGACAGCATATCCTTCAAACTTGCTCAGGAACGAATTGTGGCCGAAAATCAGGCAATGCCCGCCTATCCCTGAGTCATCTCCAACTACGATCGAGCGCGCCGGGTTGATGAAAGTCATTTGCATGATTTGGCAGTTGCGCCCGAGCACGAATCGGGAATCTGGAGACTGAAGGCCACCGACAAACACCTGCTCGTTAATTTTGCTGCCTTCTCCGATCTGCAGATAGGGAGTGTCTAGGAAAGTCGTTGATCCGATTTGGACGTGGGCGCCGATGCGGATATCATTGCCGCGCACAATTGTGAGAAACCCGATCGACGTGTGATCGCCTATCTCAACCCGATCCCCGCAGATCACGGACCCGAACCCAATGGAAACTCCCTTGCCGATTCGATACCCTTTCAGCCTATAGATCCAGGTCTTGATGGGCCCAGGCCACAGTCCGAAGAGTAAGATCGCTCGAATGGGAATGCGAGCTTTTTCAATAAGCATGAGAGACTCGCTGGCGTGAACATGATGCTGAGGCTGAAACGATTGTACTATACCGGTAAACCGGCCCCACCGTCGACGATCAGCGTGTGGCCGATTATGGTGTGGGCTGCGTCAGAGCACAGGAAATGAACAGCCTGTGCTACTTCTTCCGGTGTCACAAGCCGCCCGATCGGGGTACGTCTGGTCAGCTCTGCCAAGCGGGCCTGGGCGTCTGGCATCGATGCCCAGGCGTCAGTCGCTACGGCGCCTGGAGCCACGATATTCACTCGGATGCCTCGTGGGGCCAACTCGACCGCCAGATGCCTGGCCAACGCTTCTAAGGCTCCTTTCGAAGCCCCCACGACCGAATAAGCAGGGACCACGCGCAAAGCTCCTTGCGAGCTCACAGCTACGATACTCGCATCGGAGGTAAATCGAGGAAGGAGCCGTTTCACCAAGTCAAAGAACGCACGGACGTTGAGGGCAAAGGTCCAGTCGTAGTGCCTGAGAGTCAGTTCGTCGAAGGGCTTGTGAATTCCAGTTGCAGCACAGTGGACCAGGCCATGAAGGCCGCCGTTCAAGCCGGCGACGGCGGCTTCCACGCTCTCCAGGCCATTGGCTAGTGTCAGATCCGCGCGACAGAGGATGAGGCGAAGACTTTCCTGCTGTGCTTGGGCGAACAAGGCGTCCGCGGTCTTTTGTCCACGCACGTAGTTGGCGATTACCGTGGCACCAGCGCGGGCGAACTGGAGTGAAACCGCGCGGCCGATTCCGCGCGTGCCTCCCGTGACCAACAGATTTTTCCCCGTAAGCGAAAAGGTGTGGTTCATCGTGCCCGCTTGGGTTGCATGTCCGGATGGGTCATCCAGTAGGCCTTGAGGATTTGGTCTTCATAGTCTGACGCAAACTGCTCGTGAGGGGCAAACACAAAGAACAGTTCGGCGGAACAGACCTTTTTGCCAGCGACCTCGGCAAAACAGTCGGCCGTGGCGAAGGCCGGGCGATTTTGCGTGATGGTTGCGTGAAGCATGATTTCTTGGTCCGGTTTCACCCAATCTCGAAAGCTAGCCCCGTTGATCTTCCCCAGCATGGCTCGTCCCGGATGTGTTCCCTCCGCGTCGAGGCATCGTCCAGCCGCCTGTGCCATCATTTCTGTCAGCAAAACGCCAGGGATGACGGGAAAACCGGGGAAGTGGTCTCGGAACAGCTCTTCATCCGCTGGGAGCGTCTTGCAGGCTTTGATCCGTCGGCCCGGATCCAATTCGTAAATCGTGTCGACGAGGATAAATCTCATATATGGATTCGATTGCAACCGTCAACGTTGAAGGGACCGGGGCCTGGTGAGTCGTCTAGGCAAGCTTTCCGTGTCGTCGCATGACGTCCAGAATGTCGCCAACCGTCTTGATCACCTGTACATCGTCATCCGTCAAGACGATGCCGAGTTCGCTGTCGAGGTTCGCCATGAGCGTCAGCACTCCGAGCGAGTCCCAAGCCGGAACATTGTCCCGGTGCGTATCCGGGGTCAATTGGCAGGGAGAGGTTTCGAATGTTTTAGCGATCCACTCGATGGCTTCACCTTGTGTCATAGGACGTGCACTCCTGTCGAGAAATGATTTATTGAACTGAACAACCGCCATCCACAACCAAATCCGTTCCGGTAATCCACCTGCTCGCAGGCGCAAGAAGAAATACGGCGGCGTGTGCTATATCCTCGGGGCTGCCAAAGCCCAGAGGGTGCGTATCTTTCAGTGCCTGGATTTGCTGTGCGGACAGCCCGGCAAATGCCTTTTCGGTCATCTCCGTGCGCACGATACCGGGAGAAAGGACGTTGACTCGAATATTGCGGCGAGCGAGTTCGATGGCCATGGCCCTGGCGGCGGACGTCACTGCGCCTTTGCTTCCGCTGTAGGCAATTTGTCCCGGCTTCCCGATCAGACCATAGATTGCGGAAATGAAGAGAATCGAACCGCCGTCCTCATTCAGAATATCCCGCCGGGTGACCGCCCGGGCCAACTCCATTCCTCCCATATAGTTCACCTGCATCATGGCGTGCAGCTTCTCAGGACTCGTGGCGCTCAAAGGCAACGTGTCGACCGTTCCTGCTGCATGGCACAAGCCGTACAATCTTCCGACTGCCGTCACTGTGTCCTTGATTGCTGGCATGATGTCGGTCTGCCGACTTAAGTCCAGTTCAAGAATTCGGCAAGCCCGGGCATTGGCCCGCCGCGCCGTTTCTTCCAATCGTCCCCGATCCCGACCGATTAAGACGAGACCGGCGCCTTGTTGACTAAGGTGGATGGCCACTGCTCGTCCGATGCCGGAAGAGGCGCCGGACACCAGGATAGTTTTCCCCGGAAAGGCTTCTTTACTTTCACTACTCATTCCGACGCCTCTGTGGTGTTGTCCAGTTCGACTGAGTCCAAAATAGCCGTGGGATCCAAGTCGACCAGCGCAGATCCCCATGAAAATCCTACGCCGTAGCCTAAGAGCATCAAGCGCAAAGCCCGATCGCGTGGCCTATTCAACTTCCCTTGGGTGAGTGTCAAAGGAATCGAGGCTCCCCCGGTGTTTCCAAATTCTTTGAGAATAATGGGGACTTTCTCAAGAGAGAGCGATTGCTTTACGCAGAGGTGTTTCATGATGAATTGGTTCGATTGATGGAAAATAAAGTAGTCAATGTCGTCTGAGGACATCCCCGCGCTCGTGAGGGTTTCATCGATTAATGCTGGCACCCGCTTGATGGTGAAGTTAAAGATGAGTGCGCCGTTCATATATACACAATGTTTGCGCGGGTCTGAACCGAAGCGGTCTCGAAAGCCTCCGGATTCGATGATCATATGGTTGTATCCACTACCGTCTGAATGGAGGGCGAAGTGCCAATCGGCAGCGGAGCCTGGAGGAGCCGTTTCTAGCGCCGTGGCCGAGCCTGCATCTCCGAACAGCAGAGAGACCGACCGGTCCGCCTTGTCCGAAAACCGAGATGGGGTCTCCCCGTGCAATACGAGGGCGCGACGTATCCCACCGCCTTGAAGCATCATTGTGGCGAGCCACATGCCGTATGGATAGCCGGAACAGCCTAGACCTACGTCGAACGCGGCACAGTGGTCAGCCAGTCCCAAATGGTGGTGGACGACACAGGCTGTGGAAGGTAAGAAATAATCTGGCGTTTGAGTCACCAGAATCAAGGCATCGATCGAATTCGGGTTCCAGCCCAGTCTATCTAACGCTCGTTGTGCGGCGACAACGCAGAGATCGCTGCTGCAAACAGTGTCTCCAGCCAACCGTCTGGCAGCAACGCCGGCCATCCCTGTCACCTTGCGGATCTCTTCCTCATTGAAATTCTGAGAGTCTCTGAGGTTGTCGAATCGCGCGGTAGGAACACATGTACAG
>CAZVEZ010000229.1:0-4479 GCA_964626135.1 uncultured Nitrospira sp. | reverse complement strand
TGTTGATAGATGTCTCCGGTGAAGGAGGTTCAGGTTGTGATTGAGCCGGCTGCTCCGTCTACACTTGCGTGCGTCGTCATCACGAAGAACGAGGAACGGAATATTGCCGATTGTCTGAGGTCGGTTCAGTGGGCCGATGAGTTGATCGTGGTCGATGCGGAGAGCGGCGACAAGACTGTTGAGTTGGCCCGCAGTTGCGGGGCCAAGGTTGCTGTGCGCCCCTGGCCTGGCTTTGGCCTGCAGAAGAATTTCGGGATGGCGCAGGCGTCGTCCGACTGGATTCTGATCCTTGATGCCGACGAACGAGTGACCGAGGAGCTTCGCGGGGAGGTGCGGTCCTGCCTTGAGCGATGGAGGCCGGGCGCTCCTGTGGCCTATCGAATTCCGCGGCGGAACTTTTTTTACGGAGCCTGGGTGCGAAGAGGCGGTGTGTATCCCGATTATCAAGTGCGTCTGTTTCGGCGGGGGGTTGCGCAGTATAACGATGTGGCCGTGCATGAAAATCTCATCGTCGAGGGAGAGATTGGGACGCTGGCCGGGCATCTCGATCATTACACGGAGCGGCGCATTCAGGATCACTTCAAAAAATTCGGGCTCTATACCACGCTGGCGGCGCAGGAGAAGGCGAAAAAAGTCCGGACGGTCGGCTGGAGCGATCTGGTGTTCCGCCCCCTGGTAGTCTTGGCCAAAACCTATATCATGAAACAGGGGTATCGCGACGGAGTGCGCGGACTCATCGTCTGTGTGTTCGCCGGCATGTACACGTTTGTGAAATATGCCAAGCTGTGGGATGCCACCAAGCCGGTTGTCTCTCAATTGGACCGCAGGTAGTGGGTGCGCGAATTCTGTATGTGCATGGGATTGAAGCTATCGGCGGGGCGGAGCGCGACCTGCTTGCGATGTTGAAGTCACTCGATCGCGGCAAGTGGGAGCCGCAGGCGGTCTGCCCGGGAACGGGCCCTTTCCACGAGATGCTCCACACGATCGACGTCCCCACTCATGCGCTGAGCCTTCCTCCCTGGAGAAAATACCTCGCGCTGTTTGAACGCCGGTCGGCGGTCCGGCGCCTGGTCGCGCTCGTGGATCAACTCGATCCAGCGATGATCCATGTGAATGACATCTGGTGGGTGCCCCATACCGTGCAGGCGGTTGCGAGCCGGGGGTCCGATTCCGTGCCGATCGTCGCCCATGTAAGACAGGAGATCGAGCCGGCAAAAGTGCGGCGCTACGGGCTGGATCGTGTAGACGCTGTCATTGCGATCTCCCGGCAGGTTGAAGCGTCGCTGATCGCCGGAGGTGTTTCGAGGAGCAACGTCCGGGCCGTCTACAGCGGCATTGACTTTCCCAAAAAGCCGCTCACTGACGATAGCCATGCCATTCGGCGGATGATCGGGGTCTCGGAGGAGGCGGTGTTAGTCGGCACCGTTGCCAATCTGTTCCCACGCAAAGGCTATGAAGTCATGCTTCGGGCTCTTCCGGCTGTTGTCCGCGCAGTACCGTCCGTGCAGTACGTGATCATCGGCAGCGATGATCGCGACTATGCCGGCCGATTGAAAAGGCTCGCTCAGGAGCTGAAGATTGCCGATCGCGTGCATATCGTCGGCTTTCAAGACCCGGTCCAGCCGTTCTTGGCGGCGCTCGACCTCTATGTGCACCCGGCGCTTATGGAGGGGTTTGGGATCGCGGTGGTCGAAGCGATGGCGATGGGCAAGGCTGTCGTTGCCACGACGACAGGGGGTCTTCCCGAAGTTGTGTCGCAGGGAGAAACCGGCTTGCTTGTTCCTCCGGGAGATGCCGAATCATTGGCGGCAGCCGTGGTCTCGCTCCTGGAAGACAACGTCAGACGCGAGCAGATGGGACGCTCTGGGAAGATGCGCGCACAAGAGAGATTCAGCCTCGATGCGTCCGTCAGGCGTATGGAGCAGGTTTATGGTGAGGTGTTGGGAGCGTAGAGTTTTGGGGCTCACACGGCTAGCGCAATAGGAAGACTGTGTACAGGATGCTCAAAAGGCTGTCCAGCAAGGCCGCAGCGAGCGAAAAGGCGAGGCGTACGTTTCGGTACGTTGAGCCTTTGAGCGATGCGAGAACGATGCTGGTGGACTTTTTCAGCATCCTGTGAGAAGGGGCGAGGATGAGAATCGGGTTTGACGCCAATCCGATGGTGGGCGATAGAGGCGGTGTGGGGTGGCATAGCTACCATTTGCTCCGTACGATGCTGGCACAGCAAGAGGAAATCGATTTTGTGGCCTATGCGAGGCCGGGCGCTGTTCCACCGGACTCTGTGAAGGAGTGGCCGGGCGTTGAGAAGCTTCAATGGGTGAATTCAAGCCGCTGGGGAATGAGGAATCGAGGTGCATCTGATCGGTTGGATCTGTATCATGGGGCCAACTTTCGAATGCAGACCGTCGGGCGCTATGGGGGAGTCGTGACGATTCACGATTTGTGGCTGGACCGGAACCCGCAATACTCGAAGAAGATTCTGGGACAATGGCCGTCGGCGTTCAAGACGAGGCATACCGCCCTGCGGGCCAGAAAGACCCTCACGGTGTCCGAGTTTTCTGCGAGGGAGCTCGTGGAACTGTATGGGTTGAAACGCGAGCACATCCGGGTGATTCCTAATGGCGTATCGGAGGATTTCACGCCGCGCCGGGACGACCGGGCGATGGCGGAGTTGCGGAATCGGATCGGTTTGACGTCCGAGCGCTATGTCCTCTTTATCGGAGGGGCGGATCCCCGCAAGAATCATCAGATATTTCTTGAAGCGGCGAAGATGGTGAAGAAGAAACTGGGGCCGCGAATGCTGGTTCTCGTCGGCTCGTCGATCCATCCGTTCGGAAACTATGAGGAGTCGGCTCGAAGGCGCAGTCTGACGGAACAGGTGCTTTGCCCTGGGAGGGTATCCACAAACGATTTGCAGCTGCTATATTCTTACGCCGATCTCTTTGTCTTTCCTTCGTTGTACGAAGGGTTTGGGATACCGGTGTTGGAAGCGATGGCGTGCGGCGTTCCGGTGGTGACATCCAATTCAACGGCATTGGCCGAAGTGGCGGGCGACGCGGCGGTGTTGGTCGATCCCCGGGATGCCCACGCGCTGGGAGAGGCGATGTTGCGAGTCCTGGACGATGAACCGTTTCGCAGCTCGCTTAAGGCGAAGGGGGTTGAGCGAGTCAAGCAATTCTCGTGGCAGCTGGCCGCGACCAAGACGATCACGCTCTACCGGGAATTGTGCGCTGAAAAACCGCAAGGGGTGAGATGTCAGGGGTAAACGGGCACAACAACAATAATATAAAGCGTTATCGCCCCGCCCCGTACGGTGTAAAATCTATTCTCGTGATCAAGCTTCGATATATCGGCGACGTCCTGTTGAGCACGCCCACGCTGCTGGCGTTGAAAGCCGCCTATCCGACCGCGCGCATCACGGTTCTCGTGAATCGCGGAACAGAAGAGATTCTCTTTGGAAATCCGTGCGTGGATGAAGCGCTGCCGTTGGACAAAAGTTCCTTCGCAGCGACATGGCGCTTTGCGTCGGCGCTTCGCCGCAGGGGTTTTGATATGGCGGTTGATCTGACGGATGCCGACCGGTCGGCGTTCTTGGCCTGGATGAGCAGGGCGCCGATTCGGATCGGATTCAACGATGAGCATCGCGGGCGTGGGCGGTGTTATACAGCGGTCGTTCAGCCTATGCCGGGAGTGCGGCACCGGATTGACCGGAATCTGGAAATCCTCAAACTCCTGAATATCGAAGCCGGCTCGAAGAATCCGCAAGTATGGCTGACGCCGGAAGAAGAGGCGAGCGCGGATCACCTGTTGGATCAACTCGGCGTTCAGCGATCGCCGTTCATGGTGACGCTGCAACCCGGCGCCCGGTATTGGTTTAAAGCCTGGCCTCCGGAGCGTTTCGCGGAGTTGGCAGATCAACTCACGTCGCACTATGGTTGCCAGGTGTTGATCGGAGGCAACTGTCAGGAGGTCGATCTTGCGCAACAGATTCAGAAGATGGCGAAGAGTCGCCCCATCGTCATGGCGGGCCGTACGACTATCAAACAGTTCGCGGCCATCGTCAGAAAATCAGCGCTCTTCGTTGGAAACGATAGCGGCGCAATGCACATTGCCTCCGCAGTGGGCACTCCCGTGGTGGCGTTGTTCGGCCCGTCGAGCCCTCGCCAGTGGGGTCCTCGCGGCGGTCCGGTAGAGGTGCTCCACAAGGAACTCGATTGCCCAAGTTGTGTGCACCCGATCTGTACGAGAGGCGAGGAGAATTGCATGAGGTTAATTGCGGTTCACGAGGTGGTTGCCGCTGCGCAACAACTTCTCCTTGCCGGGAAGCCGGCTCAGGCCACCCTATCCAGCTCTTCCAATCGCTGACCACGCACCTTTCTCCGAGTTAGTTCCGCTTGCATGAAATCGCTTCACACAACGTTGTTGTAGAGCGGCTCCCGGTATTCACGCAAGGCATGCGAGAAAAGCGGGACTGGCGAG
>CAZVEZ010000228.1:0-4489 GCA_964626135.1 uncultured Nitrospira sp. | reverse complement strand
AGATTCATGTGGTCGTAGTGATCGGGGAGAATCGTTTCCGCCTTGTAGCCGAGGCTCATGAACAGGTGAACGTTCCGGGCAGTGTCCAACATGGTGCAGGCATAGAATTTATGAGCATCGGTCTCGGCCCGTTCGATTTCCCGTATCAGTGATTTCGCCACTCCCCGGCTCTGATGGGTGGGACTCACGGATAACAGACGGATCACGCACACACCGGCTACATTCCAGAAGCGCACGGACCCGATCACAGAGCCACCCGCCTCTGCCACGAAGATGTGCTTTTCCCGGGCATCTTCCTTCAAGCTGTCGAGCGTTTCCGTCGTCCACCCGCTGACTGTGTAGACAGCGGCATATTCTCCGAAGGCAGCCTGTTGGACTTGAAGCAGGGTTGTAAAGTCCGCTTCCGTCGCCGGCCTGATGTGGATCATGAACGGTGCTCCTTACCTTGAGACCGTGAAGATAGCAGAGCCTGACTTCCGTCTTCCACCCAACGCGGATCGAGATGTTCGTGCTTCAATGGCAGGTGGAGGAGGGATCGGAAGTTTTCACACCGTGACGGGTGTCGATTGATGATACGATAGCCAATGCCTGGCGCCCAGGATTTTCCCATCACCACCGACATTCCACAGCGTATGGACCGGTTGCCCTGGTCGCGGTGGCACCGATTGGTCGTGATGGCGCTCGGCATCACGTGGGTGCTGGATGGACTCGAGGTGTCCATCGTCGCCGCCCTCGGTCCCGTCCTCACCTATACCACCACGTTGCACCTGACGGAATCCGAAGTCGGGCTTGCCGCGTCTGCGTATCTGGCCGGCTCAGTGCTCGGGGCCGTCGTGTTTTCCTACCTCACCGACCGGCAGGGGAGGAAGAAATGGTTCATGATCACCCTCCTGATCTATCTGGTCGCCACGGTGCTGACGGCGGTGTCCTGGGACCTGTGGAGTTTCATGCTCTTCCGCTTCATGACCGGCGCGGGCATCGGCGGAGAATACGCGGCAATCAATTCCGCCATCGATGAACTCATCCCTGCGCGTTGGCGCGGGCAGACTAACCTGGCGATCAACGGCAGTTGGTGGCTGGGAACCGCAGCCGGCGCGCTCCTCACTATTGTCCTGCTGAACCCTCAACTTATTCCGGAACACCTGGGATGGCGTCTGTGCTTCGGATTGGGAGCCATTCTTGGGATCGGCATCGTGCTCATCCGGCGGTTCATTCCGGAGAGCCCTCGCTGGCTCATGACCCATCGACGGGTGGAGGAAGCTGAAGCCGTCGTCTCCAAGATCGAAGCCCAGATCTTGCGCGAGGAACGACTGACCTCGCTGCCGTCGCACGCAGGCTCGATCACCGTCCATTCCCGGTCGCATGCGACCTTGGGCACTGTCATCCGCCAGCTCGTGCGCGTCTATCCCAGGCGCACGGTGCTGGGCATCGCGCTGTTGACCACGCAGTCGTTCACCTACAACGCGATTTCGTTCACCTACCCCTTCGTACTCACAAAATTCTACGACGTGCCGGCCAGCAGCATCGGTTTCTATATTCTTCCGTTTGCGCTCGGCAACTTCCTGGGCCCGCTGGTGCTCGGCCGCTACTTCGATACCGTCGGTCGGAAGCCGATGATCAGCCTTACCTATGCCCTTGCCGGTTGTCTGCTGGCTGTGACAGGGTACCTGTTCTGGCAAGGCGCGTTCACGCCTCTTACCCAAACGTTGGCCTGGTCGGCCATCTTTTTCTTCGCCTCGGCAGGCGCCAGCGCCGCCTATCTGACTGTCAGCGAGATCTTTCCCCTGGAGATCCGTGCGATGGCCATTGCAAGCTTCTTCGTCGTCGCGCAGGGAGCGGGGATCGTCGCGCCCTGGCTCTATGGCAAGCTCATCGAATCATCCGCCGAGAGTGTATTCTACGGCTATCTCTTGGGAGCCGGGATGATGCTTGTAGGCGCGCTCATAGAACTGTGGCTCGGCGTGAAAGCCGAAGGGCGGTCACTCGAGTCCATCGCCATGCCGCTTTCGGCGGAGAAGAGATCGTAAGACTCAGCCCGCAATCCGTAAGGGCCGGCAAGCCGGAACAGCGAGCCGGCGGATCAGTGCGCATCAGCCCGGGCTTTGCCCCAGAACAGGTAATGAACATAGATCTGATAGGCCACAAAGAGCGCGAAGCCGACTCCGAACCAGGCAAATCCGGCTGTTAAGCCATAGGAATCGGTGGCGGCGTTGAACACCGTGAGACTGAGCGCCGGATCGGTCGTCGAAACCAGAAGGTGGGGATACATGCCGAACCCGACGCTGAGGAGCATCAGCAGAATAAAGAGACTGGAGGTGAGAAAGGCGGCCGTATCATGCTGCCGAAGACGGAAGTACAGGCTGAATCCAAGCGCGACGTCGCCGCTCAACGGCACGAGGTATTCCATCGGGTGTCGGGCGAAGTTGAGACGCACATTCGGCTGGACGAACGGGACCGCAATCACGGTGAGTACGATGCATCCGGCCGAGACCCAACCCATGATCGACGCGGCTGAAGCCGTCCGCAGACGAAGGCCGTCTTCTGCTTTCATTGCGAGATAATTCGCGCCGTGGAAGGCCAGGATCGACACGCTCGTCGCTCCCGTCAGCACGGTGAACCAATCCAGGATGCCCGGCTCCGGTCCGGTCAGAAAATCCGTCCAGAGCGGAACGAAGAAATACCCGTCAGGATTCAAGGGGACACCACGAATCAGGTTGCCCAGCGCGGCGCCGAAGACAAAGGCCAGCAGCAAACTGGCGGTCGTGAAGGCCGCGTCCCATCCCTGCTTCCACAGCGGATGATCCACGTGCGACCGCAATTCCAGCGCGAGGCCGCGAACGATGAGCAGCCACAACACGAGGATCAAGGCCAGATAAAACCCGCTGAATCCCGCGGCATAGGCCGTTGGATAGGCGAAGAACAGGACCGCGGCGGCTGCGATCAACCAGACTTCGTTCCCGTTCCACACCGGTCCGATGGAGGCGAGGGCCGTTTGTCGTTCTGTCTCGGTCCGGACCACGAAGGGATAGACTATGCCGACACCGAAATCAAAACCGTCCAGAACGACGTAGACGGCCAGCATCAGCGCGATGATGGCAAACCACACGGTCTCCATCAGAAGCTCATTCCTTTCCCGCCGCGTGTGTTGATGGCGACTCGGCCGGGGCAGGACCGCATCGAATCGTTTCACCGATCAGAAACAGAAACAGCACGCCGAGGAACAGATAGAGTCCCACGAACCCGATCAGCGTAAACAGGGCATTTCCCGAGTGAACGAGCGGAGACGTACCGTCAGCCGTGCGCAGCAAGCCGTACACGAGCCAGGGCTGTCGCCCCAGTTCAGCGGTCATCCAGCCGGCAGATGTGGCGATGTAGGGAACCGGCGCGGAGAACATCAACAGCCACAACAGCCAGTTGGCTTTGAACAGCCGGTCGCGCCAGAGCCAGATCAGCGCCAGTCCCATGACAGAGAGGAGGATCGTCCCCAATCCGGCCATGACATGATACGCGTAGTACAGAAGCGGCAGGTTATCCGGCCACTCCTCGCGAGGAAACGCATCGAGCCCTTTCACCTTGGCGTAGAGTTCGTCGTAGATGAGGATGCTCAGCGCGCCGGGGATCTCGATCGGGTTGTCGATCGTCATCGTCTCGATATTAGGCTGCCCGATCAGATAGAGGCTGGCTCCACGCTCTGTCGTAAAGAGCCCTTCAAATGCTGCGCCCTTGACGGGCTGGTGCTCGAAGACCTGCCTGGCGTTTCCGTGGCCGGTGGGAAAAATCATCAGCGCAGAGGCGATCGCGCCGGCGACCACACCGGTCCGCAGGAAGGTCTTCGCATAGGGCGCGTGCCGGCCGGACAGAAGATAGAAAGCGCCCACCGCCGCCATCACACACGACGCCGTCACGACCGCCGCAGTCATCGTGTGTGTGAATTGCCAGAACAACCAGGGATTCGTGAGCAATCCGGTGAGACTGTCGACGAATACCCGGCCATCTTCTCCCACCTGGTACGAGACCGGGTGCTGCATCCACGCGTTCGTGGCCAGGACGAAGTAGCCGGAGAGCCACGAGCCTAAGAACAGCATCAGCGCGGCACACCATTGCAACCGCCGGCTGAATCGTTTTCTGAACAGCAACACGCCGAGGAACGATGATTCCAGGAAGAACGCGAAGACCCCCTCCATGGCGAGGGTTTGGCCGATCACTCCGCCTGCGAAAGTGGAAAACCTGGCCCAGTTTGTGCCGAACTGAAATTCGAGCGGGATGCCGGTCACGACGCCGAAGCCGAAGTTCAAGGCGAAGATGACCGTCCAAAACTCCGAGACCTGCTGATAATGTTCATCACCGGTTGCGAGAGCCCGGCTGCGCAGATAGAGGAGCAGCAGGGCCAGACCCATCGTCAATTGCGGAAAGAAATAGTGAAATGTGGAGGTGAACGCGAATTGGAGACGGTCGTACAGCAGTGCGCTGGCCATAAATCCTTCCAAAC
>CAZVEZ010000227.1:0-4496 GCA_964626135.1 uncultured Nitrospira sp. | reverse complement strand
TATCTCCGTCCTCAGTCTCATGGTTCAGGATTTTCTGTTGGGATGGCGCACCGTGATTCGTCTCGGAACCGTAAACCCAACTCGCAAGCCCATTCCCCTCTAGTCCTTTCCCATTCATGTTGTGAGACTATAGAGAGGAAGAACAACGGGAACAATACCGATGATGTAGGCCTTACTTCTCCAAAGGTGGGTGTTGACTCCCCCGAAAGTGTTAGGTACTATTTCCGCTCCAGAATTACATTCTTCATGCCTCCGTGCTACCTTAGCAGAAGGCAGTGGATTGTCTAGCGTTGCTCTCGTAACGACTTCGAATGTGTTTTTCCAACCATGATTGATTCATCGCCCCCCCTAGACCCAACAGACACTCTCGCCGATCAGCGCGTGGGGTCAGGAATCGTCGTTCTCTCGGCTTCCATGCAACTCCTCCATATGAATCGTCAGGCATCAGAGCTGGCAAAACAGATTAACGCGGCTGAACATAGTGGTGGAAGCCTGAAATCTGCCCATGGAGTCCTGCCGGCTGCGCTGACAGAGCTCTGTGGAGAAATTATCAAGGCCCTCCATGTCCGGACCGAAGCAAAAGACTGGGAACAATTCGAGATTAAACGTGTGGCAGGAAATCCCGAAAAACCGATCCTGTTGCGAGGGTTCGGTCTACCGGATCGAGGTGGAGTCCAGTATGCGAGGCTTGTGATTACATTGGAAGAGTTGGCGCGGCGGCAGCAGCTTAACACCGATCAAGCCAAGGAAAAGTTTCAATTGACCAATCGCGAACAATCCGTCATTGAACATTTAGCGAAGGGGTGGACCAACAAAGAGATTGCTAATGCCCTGCAGATTACCGAACAGACCGTGAAAGAACACATCAAACACATTATGAGAAAAACCAACTCCACGACCAGGACGGGGATACTCGTTCACATCTTCAATTCTTGATCTGCACAGTACCCGTATCAAAAATACCATAGTGCGGTATCTGTAACACAGAATCTATTTCTAAATAAGAACATTTACCTTTATAAATCAATTTCTTACGATAGTGTGCCCTGTGGCCTGCTAATTGCTTAACCTCCATAGTGAAACTGAAACCGTATCGCATGTTGCAAAAGCAAGCAGGAAAGGTCACACGGTAACATGAAAACCCTTCGGTTCATACTGATGAGCATCTTGGTTTCGGTGGCTGGATTCCAAACCGGTCAAACAGTCGAAGCCGCGGCGATCGATAATGGAAGCTTCATGAGCCTGTGGAATACCTACTCCCATTGCCAAGCTACTACCGATATCGACCAGCTGAAAGAGGATGTGCTAACTTTGACACACGCGGCCAATCGCCCTCTCCACGATGACGCCTTCGTTCTTCCTCTACCGGGAAAGCTTAACAAGTTCGTATCAACTCCTGCAGCCAGATTTGCGGTGGATGTGAAAGCGATGGCTGCGGCTTGTTCGTTGCGAGCCGGCTCGTTAGCCCTGGAGGGTGGGAAGCTTGTCATTGCGAAAGATCTTCTTCAACCAATTCTCAGCTACCAGCCCCAATCCGAGTATGCCTATTATGCCCTTCAGGCCAAGGCCCTGCTATCTGAACTCGAAACGAGTATCTTTGAAGTTACGCTCAACCTCCCCTAGAGAATGCTGAAAAAGTCCGCCGGCATCGTTCTCGCGTCGCTCAGAGGCTCAACGTACGGCGGGGGACTGGCTCTGGCCTTGCCGGTGCCTGTCCCTGCCTTCGATGGGACGGGGACAGCCACCAAGCAGAAGGGTGGCAGTCCCCGTCACTCGCTGCGGCCTTGCTGGACGGCCATTTTGAGCATCCTCATCTATTGAGGCCTTCGCTCCGTCTGTCGTCTTTCAATTGAGTTTTTCCGCAACCTGAAATACGACCAGGACTCATCCGTATGGACCGACCAGCTGTCTCCATATTTCCTCTCCGCGCGTGAGCCAAAGACATCCGCTGCTTACTCTCGACTGACTAACGACGCAAACAATCGGTCGTACGCGCGCGCTGAGCGAGCCCATGATGCATCCGTGCTCATTCCTGCTTTAACCAGTTGATCCCACGCCGATCGATCTCGATACACCTCTTCAGCTCGTCGCAATACAGCCAGAAGAGCGTCCGGCGTGTCTTCTTCAACATGAAACCCGGTCGCTTGCCCCACTTGCCCGGCCCGTGCCGCCAGCGGCACAACCGTATCCGCCAGCCCACCGGTTTTTCTCACGATAGGAACCGTCCCGTAACGGAGACTGTAGAGCTGGCTCAGGCCGCAGGGTTCATACCGTGACGGCATCACAAACATGTCTGCGCCCCCCTCGATACGATGGGCGAGTCCTTCGTCGAAGCCGATGCGAAGTCCCATACGATGCGGGTAGCGCGCCTGAAGCGCCGTAAATCTGGCTTCGAGTTCCGGCTCGCCGGTTCCCAACACCACGAGTTGCAGATCCATCTCTATGAGTTCCGGGATAATGGCCGCAACAAGATCCAAACCCTTCTGCGACGTCAGCCTTGCGATCACTCCGAGAAGCGGAACCGATGATTCCGGCAGCTGAAACTCCCGTTGAAGCGCCTTCTTGCACGCCAGCTTCCCCGAACGGTCGATCGCTGAATAATTGGCCGGCAGATAGGCATCTGTGTTCGGATTCCATCGATCGATATCGATGCCGTTCAAAATCCCCAGGAGCCGGTCCGCGCGATTGCGCAACACGCCCTCAAGCCCGAACCCGAATTCCGGTGTGAGGATTTCTCGCGCATACGTGGGGCTGACCGTCGTCACATAATCAGCGCTTACAATTCCTCCCTTGAGCAAATTCACCTGACCATAATACTCAAGGCCGGCGGGAGTAAAAAGCGATACGGGCAGACCCAGCTTTGTAAATTGCGCTCCAGGGAAGAGACCTTGATATCCCACATTGTGCAGCGTCAGCACGGTGCGTACTCCCTGGACATCCTGCCGGCCCTGCGCAACGGTGTTGAGGTAGACCGCGCAGAGCGCTGTTTGCCAATCATGGAGATGGAGGATGTGCGTATGCCATCCACACGCGGTTCGGAGATGGGCCATCACCTCGATCGTCGCGCGGCAAAAGAATGAAAACCGGTCGAGATTGTCGGGGTAATCTATGCCTCGGTCTTGATAGAGCCCTGGCCGGTCAAAGAAGGCATCATGCTGAATCGTCCACACCCGCACGTTGCAATCACCATGGCCTGCCGGAAGAATATTTTCTTCAATGAGCGCATCGACAGATCCCTGCGGCGTCGACACTCGTAGCCGACAGACGGATCGAAAAGATCGGCCGGATTCACTCAGGCAACGATAGCGCGGGAGGAGGAGAATGACATCATGACCAAGCTTCGCCAGCTCAAGAGGCAGTGCGCCGGCCACATCGGCAAGCCCACCGGTTTTCGCAAAGGGTACTGCTTCGGAAGACACTATGAGCAGATTCAGGGGACGCTGGGTCACGGGGCTTCAAACCTTGAGCGAAACTTTTCCTCGTGCTTCCAACTGCGCCCTAACTCATGAAGTTTCGCCATAGACAGCGCTTCACGGTAGACCAACTGTTCCTCCATAAATACCACCAGCCATCCACGATCCGGATAAGCCAGAAATAGCGAATCGCCGGCCTCGATACGAACCTCCCACCCCGGCGGCGGTTCTCCCATCGCTAATCGTGACCGTGGAATCCACATATTGTCTTTCATGACGAAGAACTGCATGAATTCGGTATGTTGATACGCAGGCATCCCCCACGCTCCGACAAATGCGCGGGGCGTCAACTGATGAAGCACCAACTCATTATTTCTCACATGGCGTTCCTGTTCTTCTAATGCAGGCATCCCACTGCAACCGAGAGTCAAGCCGACAGCCGCTCCGACGAACACATCGGTCCATCTCCAACGTCTGAGACAATCGACACTCAACACCGGTTGTACGCCAACCCGAATCGCTCTGAACACATCCACGAACTTTCTCACAATAGACGCCGGCTCCTTTGTTCTACAGGTTTCACCGGTTGACAGACATCACACTGACAGAGCCGCCGGAGAAGGGCATAGGAATATATTCCTGTGTCGTGGCCATCGCTCCAGGTAAATTGCAGCGCATACCGTCCGACCGGCTGCACATCCTGCAGCATGATCAACAGCGGCACATCATTCGGCTGCAACCGCCGCGCACCGGACCACTCATCGACACAGGCTGCGCAGGGACATTGCTGGCGGAGATACCGGACAGGATAAACGGCCTTGTGCCCATCGTTCCATTCGATGCCCAACACACCCTTCTCAAGCCAGACCATGTCTTTCGGCTCACACAGGGCTTCTGCCATCTTCAAGAATTCCCTTCTTACGACGTAACGAATCAGTCGTTCAGGCTGAAAGCTGAAGTGTTCAGAGCTTCGGCCTTCCCAGACTCAGCCTTCGAACCCTCGCTTCTCGCTCGTCTCGCCTTTCCCGCCAATCTCGCGTGCGATTTCTTATGATGGATACGACAAAAAATTCACAGGAGGCA
>CAZVEZ010000226.1:0-4507 GCA_964626135.1 uncultured Nitrospira sp. | reverse complement strand
CCCTATGAAATCCATTGCGTCTCTGTTGTCGATCATTGCCCTTGGGTTCGGACTCTTAGGCTGCCCAGGCGGTGGGGGTGGCGGGGGTGAAGGTACTCCGGCCTTCGCGATATCGACGACCGCGGCCGATTTCGGTGTCGTCGGCAATATCTATACGTCGACTCTCTCAACCACAGGGGGTACGGCTCCATTTATCTGGACTGTGTTTGGTGGTGTCTTGCCGGATGGATTGGTTCTCGATGCAAACACAGGTGTCGTGAGCGGCACCCCTAGCACGGCAGACAATTCCACTGTGACTTTCACGGTGACCGACAGCACAGGTAAGACCGCGACCGGATCGGTACTGTTCGCCGTACATACAAGGACGGATCGTGTCTCTGTCAACAGCAGTGATACCGCTGGAGATGGCGCCAGTTCAAATCCTTCGATCAACGGCGATGGCAGTCTTGTGGCATTCGTGTCGCAATCGACAAATTTGGTGGCAACGGTCTCAGGCACACAGATCTACGTCCATAACCGGCAAACGAATCAAATCGAACTTATCTCTCGAAATAGCAATGCGAGTGTTGTCATTGCGGGCAATGGTGTGAGTAGTGCGCCGATCATGAGCGCCGATGGGCGCTTCGTGGCGTTTGTGTCGCAATCGACTAACTTGGTTGCGGGTGTGAGCGGTCAGCAAGTCTATCTTCGGGATCGTCAGACCGGTCAGACGACGCTGGTTTCAAAAAGCAGCGATGGGATCACCAGCAACGGTTTGGTTAATAGCTCGCCTGCGATCAGTGGGAATGGGCAGTTCATCGCGTTTGTGTCGAATGGCACCAATGTCGTCAACGGTGTAAGCGGGCAACAGGTCTATCTGCATGAGCGTGTAACCGGAACCACGACCCTGATTTCGAAGAACAACGACCCGACTCCAGTTCATGGAAATGGCGACAGCGCGACGCCATCTATCAGTTCAACCGGGCAAGTTGTGGCATTTGCCTCGTTAGCCACGAACTTGGGAGCGGCCGGCGGCACTCAGCAAATCTATGTCCATGATCGCCTGAGTGGGGTGAACGGCACCACAAGTCTTGTTTCAAAGGAGACTGTAGGGGGGACCGCCGGAAATGACGCGAGCAGTAATCCGACCATTAGCGGCGACGGGCGCTTTGTGGCCTTTGCCTCTGTGGCGACGAATCTTGTTGCCGGTGTTACCGGGCAACAGATTTTCCTCCATGACAGAAATATAGGTGTGAACGGGACCAACAGCTTGATCTCACACGACAACAACGGCGTGCCGGTTCAGGGTAACGCAGCAAGCAGCCTGCCGTCGATCAGTTCGGATGGCCAAATGGTTTCCTTTACCTCGCTTGCCACGAATTTGTTGAATCCTGCTCCGGCTATCGCCGGTCAGCAAGTCTACAGCCACGATCGTTCGGCAGGGGTGAACGGCACGACGAGCCTCGTGTCCAAAGATAATAGTATGGCCCCTGTCGCAGGAAATTTTGCCAGCGATCAACCTTCGACGAACAGCGACGGTACCTTCATTGCGTTCTTCTCGCAGGCCACGAATCTTGTGGCAGGTAGTGGTTCCCACATCTATGTCCGGGCCATGCCCTAACCGGTAGAGCTTCATACAGTGGCGTGGTACGATCACGTGCCATGCCCCTCTCGCGATTTCACCCTCTTATTGCCGAATGGTTTCAGGCGTCGGTCGGTACCCCGACCGAGGTCCAGCAACAGGCTTGGCCGGCCATTCAGTCTGGCAGGGATGTGCTCATTGCCGCACCGACCGGTTCCGGCAAGACATTCGCCGCCTTTCTCTCCTGCATCGATCACCTCTTTAAACGAGCGCTTGCGCGTGAACTCGATGAGCATACACAGGTGCTCTATGTCTCGCCGCTGAAAGCGCTCAGCAACGACATACAGAAAAATCTCCAACAGCCGCTGGCTGAAATCGGTACCGCTGCGTTGTCTGCCGGGCTCTTGATGCCGGAACTCCGTGTACTGGTCCGCACCGGCGACACGCCGATGACGGAGCGCCAGCAGATGCTGAAGCGGCCGCCCCATATTCTGGTCACGACGCCCGAGTCGCTGTTTATCTTATTGACGGCAGAGAAGAGCCGCCGATTGCTGCAAACGGTCCGGACCGTCATCGTCGATGAAATCCATGCCGTTGCCCCGAATAAACGCGGCGCCCACCTGGCCCTGTCGCTGGAGCGACTGGAGGCCCTGACGCTCACGAAACCTCAACGCATCGGGCTTTCCGCGACGCAACGGCCGATCGAAACCGTAGCCCGCTTCCTGGTCGGCAATCGTGAACCTTCAGCCTGCACCCCTTTTCCCCTCACGGTTCCCTGCACCATCATCGACGTGGGGCACAGGCGTGAAATGGATCTTGCCGTGGAGGTACCGAAGGATGAACTCAGCGCCGTGGCCACGAACGCAATTTGGGCCGATGTGTATGATCGCATCGCCGATCTGGTCCGCCAACACCGCTCGACGCTGGTCTTCGTCAATACGAGGCGCTTGGCCGAACGAGTGTCGCATTCCCTGGAGGAGCGGCTTGTAGATTTAGGCGCCGATGTCGTGGCCGCGCACCACGGCAGTCTCTCACGCCAGATTCGCCTGTCGGCTGAAGAACGGCTCAAGAGCGGCAAGACTCGCGTCGTCGTTGCCACGGCTTCACTGGAACTCGGCATCGATATCGGCACTGTGGATCTTGTCTGTCAGATCGGTTCCCCCCGCGCGATTGCCACTGGTCTGCAGCGGGTCGGCCGGGCCGGTCACTGGATCAAAGCCATTCCCAAGGGCCGGCTGTTTGCGATGACGAGGGATGACTTGCTCGAATGTGCCGCGTTGATACGTGCCATTCGGACAGGCGTCTTGGATCGCATCGTCGTGCCGCCGGCTCCGCTCGATATCTTGGCGCAGCAATTGGTGGCCGCATCGGCGACACAGACTTGGCAGGAAGACGACCTGTTCGATCTCTGCCGGCGGGCCGATCCCTACCGTGCATTGGCGCGTTCGGAATTCGATCAGGTGTTGCGAATGCTGGCGGATGGGATTGCGACCAATCGGGGGCGGGGTCTGGCCCATCTGTTTCACGACCGGATCAATCACCGTGTCAAAGGCCGAAGAGGGGCGCGTCTTGCGGCGATTACATCCGGCGGGGCCATTCCCGATACCGCGAACTATGCCGTGGTCGCTGAGCCGGAAGGTACGGTCGTGGGATCGGTCGATGAAGACTTTGCAGTGGAGAGTCTGGCCGGCGACATCATGTTGCTGGGGAATACATCCTGGCGCATCAAGGGTGTGGAGATGGGTAAGGTGCGGGTAGAAGATGCCCACGGCGCGCCACCCAACATTCCATTCTGGCGTGGCGAAGCCCCATCCCGCACGGCCGAACTCTCCGCTGAAGTGGCTAGTCTTCGAGCGGAGATTGATCGACGTACCGACGAGAATCCCTCACCCCTTACCCCTTACGCCTCACCAATTCAATGGCTGCGGCAAGAATGTGCCCTGGATCAGCGTGGCGCCCAACAGGCTATCGAATATGTGCTGGCAGGCAAAGCGGTGCTTGGAATTGTGCCGACGCAAGAGACGATCGTGGCAGAGCGGTTCTTCGATGAAAGCGGCGGGATGCAGCTGGTCTTGCATACACCCTTCGGAGGGCGGATCAACCGTGCCTGGGGCCTCGCTTTGCGGAAACGGTTCTGTGTGACCTTCGATTTCGAATTGCAAGCCGCGGCGACCGACAATGGGATTGTGATCTCGCTCGGAGAGAAGCACAGTTTTCCGCTCGAAGCGGTGTTCGGGTTTCTGCACAGTCATTCGCTTCGCGAGGTCCTGCTTCCCGCCGTGCTGCAAGCGCCGATGTTCATGACGCGCTGGCGCTGGAATGTCAGCCGTGCATTGGTCCTGCTGCGTTTCTCCCATGGCAAAAAGGTCCCGCCGCAGATTCAACGGATGAAGGCGGAGGATCTTCTCGGAGCCGTCTTCCCCGACGCCATGGCCTGTCAGGACAATATGATTGGTGAGCGGACTCGCCGGATTCCGGATCATCCCCTCGTGAACGAAACCTTGCGCGATTGTTTCACCGACGCCATGGACCTCGACGGGTTGACCGCGCTCCTCAAGCAGATCGAAGCCGGAGTTATTCGTTGTGTGGCGGTCGATACGCCGATACCGTCTCCGTTCTCGCATGAGATTTTGAATGCCAATCCCTATGCGTTTCTCGACGATGCGCCACTGGAAGAACGGCGGGCGCGCGCGGTGGAAATGCGGCGCACGCTTCCGGCTCAGCTGGCAGGCGAGGTCGGCGCGTTGGACTCTGCCGCGATTGAGGAGGTACAGCGGGAGTCCTGGCCTGTCGTGCGCGATCCGGATGAATTGCACGATGCGCTATTGACGTTGTTGTGGCTGCCGGTTGGGGAAGCGCAGGATTGGGCGGTTCACTTCCCGCGGTTAGTCGAGGAGGGGCGCGCAGCTGAACTCAACGTGAGGGGAGAGGGGGTAGGGGGCGGTA
>CAZVEZ010000225.1:0-4516 GCA_964626135.1 uncultured Nitrospira sp. | reverse complement strand
AACAGCGTATCGGCGGTTGTAGTAGAAACCTTCGTGAATAATGCGGGTTAAGGGCGTGAATCGTCACATCGGCAGGAATGGAATGGCTGAGAAAAATCCGAAAACGAGGACCATTGCGGTCAACATCATCGCGCGTGTTGAGGGGGAGGGCGCATTGCGTGTCACGGTGAAAAATAATGTCGTGGAGGATGTCGAGCTGAGGATCTTCGAGCCGCCCCGATTCTTCGAAGCATTTTTGCAAGGCCGGCACTACGACGAGGTTCCGGACATTGTCGCACGTATCTGTGGCATCTGTCCGGTCGCTTACCAGATGAGCGCGGTGCATGCGTTGGAGCAGATTTTCGGGATCCAGGTGATGGGGACCTTGCGCGATCTGCGGCGGCTGATCTATTGCGGCGAGTGGATCGAGAGCCACGCATTGCACGTCTACATGCTGCAGGCGCCGGACTTTCTCGGCTATGACAGCGGCATCGCGATGGCGAAGGATCACAGGGATGTGATCACCCGTGGTTTGCGGCTCAAGAAAGCCGGCAATGCGATCATGACGTTGCTGGGCGGCCGCTCCGTACACCCGGTCTCGGTGAAGGTCGGTGGGTTTTCGCGAGTGCCACGGTGCCGCGAGATGGAGGGTCTGAAAGACGAACTGCTGTGGGCGCGCGATGCGGCGGTTGAAACTGTCCGCTGGGTGGCCGGATTTGAATATCCTGATTTCCTGCCTGACGCTACGTTCGTCGCGCTGCGTTCTCCCGATGAGTATCCATTCAATGAAGGGCAGATCGTCTCCGGGAACGGTTTGCACATCTCGGCGACCGAGTTTGAACAGCATTTTTCCGAACAACAAGTCTCCTATTCCACGGCTCTCCACTGTACGCTGCACGGATCGCCCTATTTCGTCGGGCCGCTGGCGCGTCTGAACTTCAATCACAATCATCTATCGCCCCTGGCCATGCAGGTCTTGGCGGACACCGGGCTGGCGCTGCCCCTGCGCAATCCCTTTCATGGGATCATCGCCCGTTCGGTGGAAATCCTCTACGCGCTGGAGGAATCGTTGCGGCTGATCGAGCGGTATGAACCGCCGTCCTTGCCGTCCGTGCCGGTCGTCGTTCGACCGGGAAGCGGGATGGCCTGCACAGAAGCACCGAGAGGGATTCTCTATCATCGATATAGGGTGGATGCTGACGGGATCATTCGCGAAGCGAAGATCGTTCCACCGACGTCGCAGAACCAGGGTCGCATCGAACAGGATCTTCGCCTGTTCATGCCGCGCCTGTTGAATCTGCCGGACAAGCAAGTCGCGCTCGCCTGCGAACGGGTCATCCGCTGCTACGATCCCTGCATCTCCTGTGCGACGCATTTTTTGAAGTTAGACATAAGTCGTGAGGGTGCTGCGTGATTGGTAACGGGCAGGAGAAGCCCATCCGGATCATCGGACTCGGTAATGCACTGAGAGGCGATGACGCGGTCGGTCTCCTTGCGGCTCGCCGAATCCGGGGCCGAGTGGACGACCGGACGGAAGTGGTTGAAGCGGAAATGGCCGGCCTTGAGATTGTAGAGTTGATGAAAGGCGCGCGGGCTGTGATTCTGATCGATGCCGCGCGCAGCGGGCAAGCTCCGGGATCCATTCACCGGCTCGATGCATCGGCCAGCCCGATCGGTCCCATGGTGTTTCCTCATTCCAGTCACGCTATCAATGCAGTGGATGCATTGGAGCTGGCGCGAACGCTGGGTACCCTTCCGCCGACGGTGATCGTCTACGGGATTGAAGCCGGTGACACAGAAGCCGGACGTCCATTGTCGCCCCAGGTGGCGCGATCGTTGGATGAAGTTGTGGAACGGATTCTCCAAGAGAGTGAGATGATCGCATGCACGAACTCCATTTAATGGCGCAGGTCGTGAAAGCCGTGGAGGCTGGATTGAAGGGCGCACCGAACGCGAGGGCTTCAGTGATACGGCTCAAGGTGAACGCGCTATCACATCTGCTGTCCGATGATCGGTCTGCGCTTCAGGCAGCTTTTGCGCTGGCCGCCCGTGGCACAGTGGCCGAAGGCGCGGCGCTGGAGATCATCACCGTTTCCGATGAGGCCTGGTGCCCGCATTGTGAGGCACGCGTGACGGGTGCGAGACCTGATGAGATCTGTCCCACCTGCGGAGAACTCATGATCGTGGGAGAAGATGTGCCGGAGGTGATGGTGCACGAGGTTGTGGTGGAAGAATGAGGGAGACCATTGCGCAGCGCATTCGTGTCGAGGTGGAGGGGACGGTACAAGGTGTCGGGTTCCGTCCGTTCGTCTATCGCCTCGCGCGGGAGCTGGATGTGGCAGGCTGGATCAGCAACACACAGGACGGCGTGTTGATCGAAGTCGAGGGGGCTTCAAACGCGGTTGAGACCTTTCTCCACCGGGTGAAGACCGGCGCGCCTCCGTCAGCCAGGGTGGAGGCGCTGAGGACAGTCGTTATCCCGTTGCAGGATGACACGTCATTTTCGATCCGTACAAGCTCGGATTCCGGTCAGCGCTCCCTCATGATCCCGCCGGATCTGGCGACCTGTCCCGACTGCCGGCGTGAGTTAGCCGATCCAACCGACCGCCGGTTTCGCTATCCCTTTCTCACATGCACGCAATGTGGGCCGCGATTCAGTCTGCTCACGGCCATTCCCTACGACCGGTCCAATACCACGATGGCCGGATTTGCGCTCTGTTCCGCCTGCCAGGCTGAGTATGAAGATGCAGCCGACCGGCGCTTTCACGCTGAGCCGATCGCATGCCCGGCCTGCGGGCCGCATGTCACGTTGCGGAATGAAGAGGGGCGAGAGGTTGGACGTGGCGATGAGGCCCTGCTTCAGGCCGCGGCCTTGATCCGTGAGGGACTCATCGTCGCCGTCAAAGGATTCGGCGGCTTTCAGTTCTGGGTCGATGCAAGCTCAGAGGAAGGCGTACAGCGTTTACGCTCCCGAAAGCGGAGGCCTGACAAGCCGTTCGCAGTGCTGTTTCCTGCTGCCGATGCGGTCAACAGGCATTGTCTTATGTCTCCGGTAGAGGAAGCCCTTCTTTGTTCGCCGCAAGCGCCGATTGTGTTGGTGCGGAAACGCCAGGAGGTAAATCTGGCTGAGGCTGTCGCGCCGGGAAACCCCTACGTCGGCGCGATGTTGCCTGCGACTCCCTTGCACCATGTGTTGATGGCGGAGCTGCAACGGCCGGTGGTGGCCACGAGCGGCAATCGATCCGAGGAACCGATAGTAATTGATGAACGAGAAGCGCTGGTTCGGCTGCGAGGAATCGCCGATGCCTTTCTCGTCCATGACCGGCCGATCGCCAGGCCGGTGGACGATTCAGTCATCCGCATCGTGGAGGGTGAGGCGCTGATGTTGCGGAGGGCGCGCGGCTATGTGCCTCAGGCAATCCGCTTGAGCGATGGCCTGCTCAAGGGAACCACTCGAGGTCCGATCCTTGCTGTGGGCGGGCATCTCAAGAACACTATCGCCCTTTTGTCAGGTGATCGCGTCGTGCTCAGTCAACACATCGGTGATCTCTCCACCGTGGAGGCCTTCACGGGTTTTCGGCAAGCCGTCGAGGATCTGCAGCGGTTGCTCGACGTCACTCCTCAGGCTATTGCCTGCGATCTGCATCCGGACTATCGTTCCTCGGTCTTCGCGCATGAACTGGCGACGGCTCTGTCTGTGCCATTGGTTCCCGTGCAACATCACCATGCCCATGTCGCGTCCTGCATGGCAGAACAGCGGCTTGACGGCGAGGTGTTGGGCGTGGCGTGGGATGGAGCGGGGTACGGTTCGGACGGCCAGATGTGGGGTGGAGAGTTTCTGATCGCGAGCTATGGGAGCTTTGTCCGGTTCGCCCATCTCCGCCCCTTTCGGCTGCCTGGCGGAGAGGCGGCGATGAGAGAACCCAGACGGTCGGCTGCGGCCGTGTTGTGGGAGACCATGGGAGAGCAGATGTTGACACAACGGTTCCCCTATTGGGAGGCATGGCCTAATCAGTTCGATCAGCTATTGATGTTGCTTAAAACCGGCGTCGCGTCACCGTGGACGACGAGCGTGGGCCGGCTGTTCGATGCGGTGGCCTCGCTCACAGGCCTGTGCCATCATGCGTCGTTCGAAGGACAAGCAGCAATGGAAGTTGAGTTTGCGGCGGAGCGGAACCGGCAGAGCGGGAGAGGTTCAGTGGAAGGATATCCAATGGACATGGGGCCAAGTTCTTCAACCGTGGGCGGCTGGGCCGTTGATTGGCGGCCCATGGTGAGCGCCATTCTGGATGATCTTCGCATGGGCAACAGTGCCGAGTTGATTGCGGCGCGATTTCATTCTTGGATGGCGGAGGCGATTCTGCGTGTGGCCCGATTAGCCGGACTACCGAGGGTGGTTCTAACCGGAGGCTGTTTTCAGAATGGACTCCTGTTATCGCTTGTGCGGCAGCGGTTGGAAGAAGGCGGGTTCACGGTCTATGTCCACCGTGACATTCCGCCAAGCGATGGAGGTCTCTCTCTCGGCCAGGCAGCCGTG